>JBQCJF010000119.1:0-9256 GCA_051953015.1 Luteimonas sp. | reverse complement strand
AGGTCACGGCGACGCGGCCCGCGTTCACGGCGGTGCTGCTCGGCGGCGCGGCGATGCTGGCGCTGGCCGCGGGGCTGCAGGCGCTCGGCAGCAGCCCCGGCATCGGCTGGCCGGCCTGGCTCGTGGCCTCCGCGGCGCTCGCGGTCGCGCTGCTCGGCTGGGCGAACCTGTGCCTCAAGAGCTGGCAGGCGCGCCTGGTCGGCCTGCTGCTGGCGATGCTGCTCACCGGCGTGTTCCTGTCGGTGCCGGCGCCCGGCGCGTCGACGCTGTTGCTGCCCGGCGTGCCGATGCGCAGCGGGTTGTTCCAGCTCATGGCGATGGCGCTCCTGGCGCTGACGGTGCGTCCCGTGTCGGTGCTCGCGGTCGTCGCCGCGGTGCTCGCGCTCGCGGTCCTGCGGCTGTGGACGCAGGGCCTGCCGCTGGCCGGCCGCGAGCTGTACTGGCTCCACGTCGCGGCCGCGATCGGCTTCGGTTTCATGCTGTCGGGCTACCGGTCCGATTTCGCCATCGAGGCGTACCGGGTCCGGCGTTCGCTGTGGAAGCAGGCGGCGACCGACGCGCTCACCGGCCTGGCCAACCGCGCCGGCTGGGACCGCGATGCGGTGCCGGTCTACGCCGACGCGGGCCTGCGCGGCGCCGCGCGCAGCCTGGTGTTCTTCGACGTCGACCACTTCAAGGACGTCAACGACCGCATGGGCCACGCCTTCGGCGACGAAGTGCTGCGCCGGCTCGGGCAGGTGCTCGCCGCGCGCGCCGGGCCCGACGGCTACGTCGCGCGCATGGGCGGCGAGGAATTCATCGCGCTGCTGATCGACGCGCCGCCGGCCGCGGTGCAGCGCTTCGCGCAGCGGGTGCGCGAGGATTTCGCGACCATCGCCGGCAACCGTCCGGTGACGCTGAGCGCGGGCATCGCCTTCGCCGCGCCGGAAGAGCCGATGGGCGACGCGCTGCGGCGCGCCGACGAGGCGCTGTATGCGGCGAAGCAGGGCGGCCGCGACCGCATCGCGATCGCGCCGTAGGCGTCGCGCCCCGGCCGGCGCGCGGCCGGCGACCCGCTAGAGCCAGCGCACCTTGCGCAGGTAGCGGTAGAGCACCGCGCAGACCACCGCGACCACGCCGATCAGCACGAAGTAGCCGTGCCGCGTGTGCAGTTCCGGCATGTTGGCGAAGTTCATGCCGTACCAGCTGGTGATCAGGGTCGGCGCGGCGAGCAGCGCGGCCCAGCCGGCGAGCTTCTTCACGATCTCGCCCTGGTTGATCGTCACCAGCGACAGGTTCATGCCCATCGCGGCGGTCAGCATCTCGCGCATGGTGTCGGTGGATTCGTTGACGCGCAGGGCATGGTCGAGCACGTCGCGGAAATACGGCCGCACTTCCTCGGCGATCAGGTTGCCGTGCACGCGCGTGAGCTGGGCCAGGATGTCCTGCAGCGGCGCGACCGCGAGCCGCAGCCGGGTGAGCTCGCGCTTGAGGTCGTAGAGCGACACGATGGTCTCGCGCCGGAATTCGTCGGCGAAGATGTCCTGCTCGAGCTCGACGAGTTCCTCGTGGAAGGCGTCGACGATCGGCAGGTAGTTGTCGACGATCGCGTCGAGCACCGCGTACAGGCCGTAGCTCGGCCCCAGCGCGAGCAGTTCCGGCTCGCGTTCCACCTGCGCGCGCACCGGCGCGTACGAAGCGGAGGCGCCGTGGCGCACGGTGACGAGGTAGCGCTTGCCGAGGAAGGCGTGGGTCTCGCCGAACTCGATCCGCCCGCCGCCCGCCGCCTGCGCGGTGTGCGCGACGACGAACAGCGAGTCGCCGTAGCCCTCGATCTTGGGCCGCTGGTGCGCGTGCTGCGCGTCCTCGACCGCCAGGTCGTGCAGGCCGAACTCCTCCTGCAGCTTGTCGAGCAGCGCATCGGCCGGCTCGTACAGGCCGACCCAGACGAAGCTGCCGTCGTCGGCCGCGAGCACGTCGCTGATCGCGTCGAGGGTGATGTCGCGGCGCGAACCGTCGGCGCCGTAGGCGACGCAGTTGACGACGCACTGGGGCAGGGCGGGATCCATGCCCCGCATCCTAACGCCGGCGCAGCCCCGCGAAGAAGGCCAGGTGGACCGGCAGCAGCAGCGCGATCCAGGGCTCGTTGACCTGCGAAAACAGCAGCACCCACTTCAGCAGCAGCGCGGCGACCGCGAACGCGGCGACCGCGGCGAGCAGGCGCCGGAACCACGCGCCGGGCGACCGCCCGCCGGCCAGGCGCCAGGCGCCGGGGAGCAGCAGCAGCGCCAGCGGATCGAACAGCAGCAGGTTCTCGTTGGCCCAGGCGAAGCGGTGCTCGGTGCCGAGCCACAGGAACAGCATCAGCGCGCCGAACAGGCCGCAGGCGAGCCAGAAGATGCCCGCCGCCGCGCCGAGCGCGCGCGGCGCATGCCGCGCCAGCCACAGGAGGGCGGCGGCGAGCGCCAGGCCCGCGAGCAGCCACGGCCACCACGGGCGCGGCCGCTCCGGCGGTTCCGGCGCGAGCCGGTGCGGCAGCAGCACCTGTTCGGACGCGACCAGCGGGCGGCCGTCGGCGAGGCGGGCCTCGTCGAGGCTGCCGGCCAGGCGCATCGGCACGAAGGCTTCCTCCCAGCGCGAGAGCTGCTGGTCGGCATGGCGCGACAGGCCGATGTCGAAGCCGATCCACATCCATGGCGCCGGCGAGGCCAGGCGCACCGCTTCGCTGCGATACGTGTTGCCGCGCGAGCGGCCGGCGATCTGGCGGTGCAGCTGGCCGTCGAGCGCGGCGTCGAGCGCGTCGCGGACCTTGGTCGCGCAGTTGGCGGTGAAATACTCGTAGCGGTAGCGCGCGTTCTCGGGCCGCGCGGCCACCTCCAGCGCGTCGGCGAGCCGCCGCGCCTGCGCCTGCGACAGGTCGAGCCACTGGATCGAGACGCCGCGGCCCTCCTCGCGGTAGGTCGCCAGGTCGTCCTGCAGCGGCAGCGCGACCAGCATGTACTCCATCTCGCCGCGCACGAAGCGGCCGAGGAAGCCGGGTTCGGTCGGATCGAAGAAGCCGTAGTTGTAGGAGCGCGCGGCGCCGGTGGCGGTGCGCACGCCGGTCGGCAGCAGCATGCCCATGAGCAGGCCGGGCGCGGCGACGAGCAGCGCCGCCAGCGCGATGCGCGCGGCGCTACTCGCCATGCACGCTGACGTGCAGCGCGTGCAGCCGGCGCGCGTCGGCGCGCGCGACGCGGAAGCCGAAGCGGCCGAGCGTCAGCTCCTCGCCGGCTTCCGGCAGGTGGCCGATCGCCGCGGTCACCAGGCCGCCGATGGTGTCGTATTCGTCGTCGTCGAAGTCGGCGCCGAAGCGCTCGTTGAAGTCGCCGATCGGGGTCAGCGCGTCGACCACGTACTGGCCGTCGGCCTGCGCCGCGATGAGCGTGGTGACGTCCTCGGCCTCGTCGTGCTCGTCGTCGATCTCGCCGACGATCTGCTCGAGCACGTCCTCGATCGTGACCAGGCCGGCGACGCCGCCGTACTCGTCGATCACGATCGCCATGTGGTTGCGCGACTGCCGGAACTCGCGCAGCAGCACGTTGAGCTTCTTCGACTCGGGGATCAGCACCGCCGGCCGCAGCAGCTCGCGCACGTGCGGGTGGCCGTGCTCCGACACTTCGCCGCGCAGCAGGTCCTTCGCCAGCAGGATGCCGAGGATCTCGTCGCGGTCCTCGCCGTGCACCGGGAAGCGCGAATGGCCGGATTCGACGACCTGGCGCAGCAGTTCCGCATGCGCGAGGTCCGAGGACAGCGCGACCATCTGCGAGCGCGGGATCATCACGTCGCCCACGGTGAGGTCGGAGACCGCGATCGCGCCTTCCATCATCCGCAGGGTGTCGGCGGCGATCAGGCCGTCGGCCTGCGCGTCGCGCAGCAGTTCGACGAGGTCCTCGCGGGTGCTCGGTTCGCCGGAGAGCATGGCGCCGATGCGGTCGAGCCAGGAGCGGCGCTCCGGGCGTTCCTGGGTACTACTGTCGTCCTCGGGCATGGCTCGGGTCGGGATCCTGGTGTGGCCGGGAAGGTTGGCCGGTGCGACTCGGGCCGGCGACGGCCCGGCCCCAGTTTAACCCGGGCGGCGGCGGTGGCGCCGTGCAGGCCGCTCAGTGGTCGCGGTAGGGATCGGCGATGCCGAGCCCGGCGAGGATCTCGCGTTCCAGCGCTTCCATGCACTCGGCCTCGCGCTCGTCCTCGTGGTCCCAGCCGAGCAGGTGCAGCACGCCGTGCACGGTAAGGTGCGCGTAGTGGTCGTTGAGCGCCTTGCCCTGTTCCTTCGCCTCGCGGGCGACCACCGGCGCGCAGATGACGAGGTCGCCGAACAGCGGCATCTTCACGCCCTTGGGCAGCTTCACGCCTTCGGCCGCGTCGGCCGGGAAGCTGAGCACGTTGGTCGCGTAGTCCTTGCCGCGGTAGTGGCGGTTGAGCGCGCGGCCCTCGCGCGCGTCGACGACGCGGATCGCGAGGTCGGCCTCGCGGATGCGGCCGGCGAGCGCGGCGGCGACCCATTTGCGGAAGCTGACGGCCGACGGCAGGCCGGCGCGCGGCAGCGCGTAGCCGACGGACACGTCCAGGCGCACCGGGCCGCGGGTCATGGCTGCACGCCGACGTTGTCGCGCGCGTCGTAGGCGTTGACGATGCGCGCCACCAGCGGATGACGCACCACGTCCTTCGATTCGAAGAACGTGAAGCCGATGCCGTCGACGCCGCGCAGCACTTCCAGCGCGTCCTTCAGGCCCGACTTCTGGTGCTTGGGCAGGTCGACCTGGGTGAGGTCGCCGGTGACGACCGCGGTCGAGCCGAAGCCGATGCGCGTCAGGAACATCTTCATCTGCTCGATCGAGGTGTTCTGGGCCTCGTCGAGGATCACGAACGCGTCGTTGAGCGTGCGCCCGCGCATGTAGGCGAGCGGCGCGATCTCGATGACGTTCTTCTCCAGCAGCTTCACCACCTTCTCGACGCCGAGCATCTCGTACAGCGCGTCGTAGAGCGGGCGCAGGTAGGGGTCGACCTTCTGGGTCAGGTCGCCGGGCAGGAAGCCCAGCTTCTCGCCGGCTTCCACCGCGGGGCGCACGAGGATGACGCGCTGCACGCGCGACTCGTTCAGCGCCTCGACCGCCATCGCCACGGCGAGGAAGGTCTTGCCGGTGCCCGCCGGCCCGATGCCGAAGTTGATGTCGTGGGTCGCGATCGCGTGCAGGTACTTCGCCTGGTTGCGACCGCGGCCGCGGATCGTGCCGCGCTTGACCCGGACCGCGACCTCCTGCGGTTCGATGTCCGCCTCGACCGCGCGGTCCACCGACGCTTCCGACAGCCGAAGGTGGATCGCCGGCTCGCTCAGCGTCTCCGTCGCGGCGTCGCGCCACAGTTCGCGCAGCAGCTTCTCCGCGCGCGGCACCGCGGCCTCGGGACCGGCGATGCGGAACACGTTGCCGCGGTTGCCGATCTCCACGCCGAGGCGCAGCTCAAGCAGGCGCAGGTGAGCGTCGAAGGGGCCGGCGAGGTTGGCCAGGCGCTCGGCGTCGGGGGGATCGAGCGCGAATTCCGAAGTGGCGGTGTGCGGCATGTTTCTGCGTGGCAGGAGGCGTCCGGATGGCGGCCCCGTGGAGCGCGAAGCTTGCGCCCGGCCGGGGATTTTCGCAAAGTGCGGCGACGATCCGGACGGGGAAAGGCGATGCGCGGAAGATCGATTCTGGCCTCCATGCTGGTGACGGCGCTGTCTGCGGCGGCCGCGCTTCCCGCCCGCGCGCAGGCGCCGGCCGCGGCCGGCCCGCAGGTCACCGTGCTGCTGGCGCAACGCATCGACACCATGGACCCGGCCCGGCCGCGCGCGGAGGCGATGGCCTTCGACGCGACCGGCACGATCCTGGCCCTCGGCGGCCGCGACGAGCTGCTGTCGAAGTATCCGGGCGCCGCCCGCATCGATGCCGGCACGGCCACCGTCGTGCCGGGCCTGATCGACGCGCACGGCCACATGACCGGCCTCGGCGGCACCTTCCTCACCGCCGACCTCGTGGACACGAAGGACAAGGCCGAGATCCTCGAGCGCCTGCGCAGGTTCGCGAAGGACCAGAACCTGCCCGCGGGCGCGTGGCTGATCGGCCGCGGCTGGGACCAGAACGACTGGCCGCGGAAGGATTTCCCGACCGCGGCCGACCTCGACGCCGCGTTTCCCGACCGGCCGGTGTGGCTCGAGCGCATCGACGGGCACGCCAGCTGGGCCAACACGAAGGCGATGGACGCGGTGGCGACGACCGATGGCCATGCCGACTGGCGGCAGGGCGACTGGCAGCCCGAAGGCGGCCGGATCGTGCGCGACGCGCAGGGCCGCGCGACCGGCATCTTCGTCGACGGCGCGCAGGCCGTGATCGGCGCGGCGGTGCCGGCGCCCGACGACGCGACGATCGAGCGCATGCTCAAGCTGGCGATGCAGGACGCCGTCGCCCACGGCCTGCCCGGCGTGCACGACGCCGGCGCCTCGCTGAAGGAGATGCGCGTCTACCAGAAGCTCGCCGACGCCGGCGAGATGCCGATGCGCGTCACCGTGTTCGCCGACGGCGACAACGCCGCGCTGCAGTGGCTGTGCGACGAGGGCCTGTACCAGCATCCCTCGCACCGCCTGAAGATGCGCACGGTGAAGCTGTACATGGACGGCGCGCTCGGCAGCCGCGGCGCCGCGCTGCTGCAGGACTACAGCGACGACCCGGGCAACCGCGGCATCCTCGTCACCGCGCCGGACGCGTACGCCGCCGCGGTCGCGAAGGCGCACCGCTGCGGCGTGCAGGTGGCGACGCACGCGATCGGCGACCGCGGCAACCGCATCGTCCTCGACACCTACGAGAAGGCGCTCGGCGCCGAAGCGACGACCACCGACCATCGCTGGCGGGTCGAACACGCGCAGGTCCTGTCGCCGGAGGATCTGCCGCGGCTGGCCGCGATGCACGTGATCGCGTCGATGCAGCCCACCCACGCGACGAGCGACATGCCGTGGGCGGAGGATCGCCTCGGGCCCGACCGCATCAACGGCGCGTATGCGTGGCGCAAGCTGCGCGACAGCGGCGCGCGGCTCGCGTTCGGTTCGGACTTCCCGGTCGAATCGGTGGATCCGCGCCTGGGCCTGTATTCGGCGGAGACCCGCGCCGATGCGCAGGGCGAGCCGCCTGGCGGCTGGCATCCCGAGGACAAGGTGACGCCGTACGAAGCGCTGCGCGGCTTCACTCTCGATGCCGCGTACGCCGGATTCGCCGAAGACGAGGTCGGCAGCCTCGCGCCCGGCAAGCGCGCCGATTTCGTGGTGTTCGCTGCCGATCCGCTCGCGGTCGAACCGGCGAAGCTGCGCGCGCTCCCCGTCGAGGCGACCTACGTCGACGGCAAGGCGGTCTACACCGCCCCGTGAACGCCCGCGCGCCCGCGCTGCTGGTTGCGCTGCTGGCGGCCGCCTGGCTGGCCGGCTGCCGGGAAGACGCGCCGCAGGCGCTGGGCACGCTGGAGTACGACCGCATCGCCGTGCCGGCACCGGTCGCCGAGCGCATCGTCGCGATCGACGTGCGCGAAGGCGAGCGCGTCGCCGCGGGCCAGGCGCTGCTGCAGCTGGAAACCACGCGCACCGCCGCCGCCACCGCGGCCGCGCAGGCCGAGGCGCAACGGCAGCAGGCGGCGCTGGCCGAGCTGCAGGCGGGCCCGCGCGCGGAGCGGATCGCGCAGGCGCGCGCGCAGCTCGCGGCGGCGCAGGCGCAGGCCCGCGACGCGCAGGCCTACTACGCGCGACTGCAGCCGCTGGGCGCGCAGAAGCTCGTCGCCGCCGCGGATGTCGACCGCGCGCGGGCCGCCGCCGGCAACGCGCAGGCGCAGGTGCGCGCCGCGCAGGCCGCGCTCGACGAGCTCGTGCACGGCACCCGCGCCGAAGAGGTCGCGCAGGGCGAATCCGCCGCGCGCGCCGCGCAGGCGCAGGCCACCGCGCAGCAGGCCACGCTGGAGAAGCTGTCGCTGGTCGCGCCGCGCGCCGGCATCGTCGACAGCCTGCCGTACCGGCTCGGCGACCAGGCGCCGGTCGGCGCGCCGCTGGCGATCCTGCTCGCGGGCGACGCGCCCTACGCGCGGGTCTACGTGCCCGAGACCCTCCGCGGTCGGATAGGGATAGGAACGCCCGCGCGCGTGTTCGTGGAAGGGATGCCCGTCGAGGGCCGCGCCGCCGCGCTGCAGGGCAAGGTCCGCGCGATCCGCAGCGAACCGGTGTTCACCCCGTACTACGCGCTGGCCGGCAAGGACGCGGCGCGCCTGAGCTATCTCGCCGAGATCGCGCTGCCGGCCGCGGAGGCCGGCAAGCTCGCGGCGGGGCTGCCGTTGCGGGCCGAGTTCGGGCCGTGAGCGAACGCGCGCCGCCGGTCGCGGATGGCGGCAGCGGCGGGGACGATGCACCCGCGATCCGCGCGCGCGGCCTGACCCGGCGCTTCGGCGACCTGGTCGCGGTCGACCACGTCGACCTCGACGTGCCGCGCGCCAGCGTGTACGGCTTCCTCGGGCCGAACGGCTCCGGCAAGTCCACGACCATCCGCATGCTCTGCGGCCTGCTCACCCCGACCGAAGGCGAAATCGAGGTGCTGGGACTGCGGATCCCCGAGCGGGCGGAAGCGCTGCGACGGCGCATCGGCTACATGACCCAGAAGTTCTCGCTGTTCGAGGACCTCACCGTGCGCGAGAACCTTGAGTTCCTGGCGGCGGTGCAGGGCGTGCCGAAGGCGGGCGCGAAGGCGCGCGTCGACGACCTGGTCGGGGAGTTCCGCTTCGGCGACCGCCAGCGCCAGCTCGCCGGCACCCTCAGCGGCGGCCAGAAGCAGCGCCTCGCGCTGGCCGGGGCGATCGTGCACGCACCGGAGCTGCTGTTCCTCGACGAGCCGACCAGCGCGGTCGATCCCGAGTCGCGCCGCGATTTCTGGGACAAGCTGTTCGAGCTCGCGGACGCCGGCACCACCCTGCTCGTGTCCACGCACTACATGGACGAGGCCGAGCGTTGCCACCGCCTCGCCATCCTCGACCAGGGACGGCTGGTCGCGAGCGGCACGCCCGGCGAGCTCACCGGCGCGCTCGCGGGCCGCACGTTCGAGGTGCGCGCCGCGCAGCCGCGGCAGGCCCACGACGCGCTGCGCCAGGCGCGCGGCGTGCTCGGCGTCGCCCAGATCGGCAACAGCCTACGCGTGCTCGCCGCGGAAGGCGGTGGCGCGGGCGAGGGTGGGATCGAGGG
>JBQCJF010000118.1:0-12718 GCA_051953015.1 Luteimonas sp. | reverse complement strand
CTCAGGCTCGGTCGCGGGATCCGGATCCACGGCGCCGCGCGTGCCGTGGACCTGGCGCAGCCAGCACGGGGCGGCGGGAAGCGCGAGCCCGCGTTCGAGCAGCGCGCGGTTGCCCTGCACCACGCCGGGGTCATCGCCGTTGCGCAGGCCGAAATCGAAGCTGTCGAACGGCGCGGCCGAGGCGCCCGCCGGCCCGCGCAGCGTCGTCAGCGCCTGCACGCCCGGCGGCGCCGGCCAGCCGGCGCGCAGCACGCTCGCGCGCACCGACGCCGCGTCGCCGGCCGCCGCGGCCATCACCGTGCCGCCGCGGCCCGCGCCGCCATGTCGTCGCGCAGCGCGCCGACGAGCGCCTGCAGGTCTGCGGGCACCGGTGCGGCGACGCGGAGCGGCGCGCCGTCCACCGGATGCGCGAATTCCAGCACTTCGGCGTGCAGCGCCTGGCGCCGGAATCCGCGCAGCGCCTCGACCAGCGCATCGCTGGCGCCGCGCGGCAGCTTCAGCGGCCCGCCGTACAGCGGATCGCCGACGATGGGATGCTTCAGGTGCTGCATGTGGACGCGGATCTGGTGGGTGCGCCCGGTCTCGAGGCGGCATTCGAGCAGGGTGTGCGCGTGGAAGCGCTCGCGCAGGCGGAAATGCGTGACCGCGTCGCGCCCGTCGTCGCGCACCCCCCTGCGCAGGCGGGCGCGCGGGTGGCGGTCGATCGCCGCGGCGGCGGTGCCGCCGGACACCAGCGCGCCGTTGACGACCGCGATGTACTGCCGGTGCACTTCGCGCGCGGCCAGCTGCGCGACCAGCGCAGTCTGCGCCTGCAGCGTGCGCGCCACCACCATGACGCCCGAGGTGTCCTTGTCGAGCCGGTGCACGATGCCGGCGCGCGGCAGCGCCGCCAGCGCCGGGTCGCGGTGCAGCAGCGCGTTGACCAGGGTGCCGTCGGGGTTGCCCGCGCCCGGGTGGACCACGAGGCCCGCGGGCTTGTCGAGCACGAACAGGTGCTCGTCCTCGTGCAGCACGTCGAGCGCGATGTCCTGGGGCACCGCCTCCGTTTCCACCGACGCGACGGCGCGCAGCTCCACCGCTTCCCCGCCCCGCACCGGATCGCGGGGTCGCGCCGGCGCGCCGTCGAGCAGCACGTCGCCGGACTTGATCCACGCCGCGAGCCGGGAGCGCGAGTATTCAGGGAACAGCTCGGCGAGGACGGCGTCGAACCGCCGCCCCGCCGCGGATCCCGGCACCCGGGCCAGGCGGGGCGCGGGCTGCGTGGCGTGAACTTCTGGCATGCGGCGGGGTCCTGTGGCTGGAGACGCGTACGTGCGGCCACTGGCCGCGCTGCTATTATCCGACCTTCGTGCCCCCGCCGCCCCCAGACGATCCCATGACCCCAGGCTCTTCCCGCGCCTCCCTCCTGCGCCCCGTCCTGCTGGTCCTGCTGGCGGCGCTGTTCCTCACGGGCTGCGGCGGCCTCCGGAAGATGTTCAAGGGCAGCGACCCCAACGAGGGCGTGCCGGTGGCCCAGCTCTACGCCAAGGGCCACGAGCAGATGGTCAAGGGCGACTGGAGCGACGCCGTCATCATCTACAAGCGGCTCGTCGCCCAGTACCCGTACGGCGCCTACACCGAGCAGGCGCTGGTCGAAACCGCGTACGCGCAGTTCAAGAGCGGCAACAACGACGACGCGATCTCGACCATCGACCGCTTCATCCGCACCTACCCGACCCACCGCAACATCCCCTATCTCTACTACCTGCGCGGCCTGGTCAATTCGAACCGCGACACGGTGTTCCTGCAGAAGGTGTGGTCGCTGGACGCCAGCCGCCGCGACCTGTCCACGCCGGAGCAGGCCTACAACGACTTCAAGATCGTCACCGAGCGCTATCCGAACAGCCGCTACGCGGCCGACGCGCGCGAGCGCATGTCGGGCCTGCGCGACCTGTTCGCGCGCCACGAGCTCGACGTCGCCCTGTACTACCTGCGCCGCGGCGCCTGGGTGGCCGCCGCCGACCGCGCGACCAACGTGCTGCAGACCTATCCCGGCACCGCGAACCAGAACGACGCGGTCGCGATCATGGCCGAGGCCTACACGCGGCTCGGCAACAAGACGCTCGCCGACGACGCCCGCCGCGTGCTCGAGAAGAACGATCCGCAGCATCCGTGGCTGCGCGGCGAGTGGCCGGACTACCCCTCGCACTTCCGCCGGCTGAACCCGTTCGCGGGCGAGAAGTCCGCGCTCGACCGCTGAGCGCGCGGATCCGCGCGCCTATCGGTATCCGTTGCTGATCGGGTAGCGGCGCTCGCGGCCGAAGGCGCGCCGCGAGACCTTCGGCCCGGGCGCCGCCTGGTGCCGCTTCCACTCGCTGGTCCGCACGAGCTTCAGCACCCGCTCGACCGTCGCCGCGTCGAAGCCGGCCGCGATGATCTCGGCCGCCGACTGTTCCTGGTCCACGTGCCGCAGCAGGATCGCGTCGAGCACGTCGTACGGCGGCAGCGAGTCCTGGTCGCGCTGGTTCTCGCGCAGCTCCGCCGACGGGGGCCGCTCGATCACCGCGGTGGGGATCACCTCGCCGCCGTTCGGCGCGCTGCCGCCGACGGTGTTGCGCCAGCGCGCGAGCGCGAACACCTCGGTCTTGTACAGGTCCTTCAGCGGCGCGTAGCCGCCGCACATGTCGCCGTAGATCGTGGCGTAGCCGACGGCGTACTCGCTCTTGTTGCCGGTGGTCAGCAGCAGTCCGCCGAACTTGTTCGACAGCGCCATCATCAGCGCGCCGCGGCTGCGCGACTGCAGGTTCTCCTCGGTGGTGTCGGCGTCCAGGCCTTCGAACTGGGGGGCCAGCGCGTCGAGGAAGCCCTGGAACGGCTTCTCGATCGGCACCGTGAGCAGGCGCACGCCCAGCGAGGCGCACTGGACCGCGGCGAGGTCGTTCGAGAGGTCGGCGGTGTAGCGCGACGGCATCCGCACCGCGGTGACGTTCTCCGCGCCCAGCGCGTCCACCGCGATCGCCAGCACCAGCGCCGAATCGATGCCGCCCGACAATCCGAGCCAGGCCTTCGCGAAGCCGTTCTTGCGGCAATAGTCGCGCGTCCCGCGCACCAGCGCGCGCCAGGCCAGCGCATCGCGGCTCTCGTCGCCGTCGACGGTCCAGTGCACCGGGCCGAACCGGCGCGTGTCCGGATCGAAATCGGCGACCAGCCAGTCGTCGAGGAACGCGGCGGCGGCCGGATGCACGATCCCGTCGCCGTCGGCGAGCACCGACGCGCCGTCGAACACCAGCGCGTCCTGGCCGCCGACCACGTTGAGGTAGGCCAGCGCCACGCCGGCGCCGGGCTGCACGCCGCCGCCCGCGGTCTCGGCGACGCGCTGCGCGATCAGCGCGTCGCGCTGCGCGTGCTTGTCGCGCTCGAACGGCGACGCGTTCGGCACCAGCACGAGTTGCGCGCCCGCCGCGCAGGTCTCGGCCAGCGGCTCGGGGAACCACAGGTCCTCGCAGATCACGACGCCGACGCGGACCCCGCCCACGTCGAACACGCAGGCCTCGCCGTCGGGATCGACGTCGAAGTAGCGGCGCTCGTCGAACACCGCGTAGTTCGGCAGCTCGCGCTTGCGGTAGGTGCATTCGACGCGGCCGTCGCGCAGCACGCTCGCGGCGTTGTACACCACCGCGCCCGCCGCCTGCGGCCAGCCCACGACGGCGACGATGCCGGAAATCCCGCGCGCGACCTCCTGCAGCGCGGCCTCGCAGTCGGCGAGGAATCCCGGGCGCAGCAGCAGGTCTTCCGGCGGGTAGCCGCACAGCGCCAGTTCCGGGAACAGCACCAGGTCCGCCCCGAAGCCGTCGCGGGCCTCGGCGGCGAGCGCGGCGATGCGCGCGGCGTTCCCGGCGACGTCGCCGACCGGGAAGTCGAACTGTGCCAACGCGACGCGCAAGGTCATGGGCCGGCTCCGGTCATGGCGGAAGTCTAAGGGGTCGCCGCACTGGCGAGTAGACGGCACTGGTAGCATCCCGCGCATGGAAGGCGCGTCGAACATCGTCCTGGTGGGGCCCATGGGCGCGGGCAAGAGCGTCGCGGGCGCGCTGCTCGCGCGCCGGCTGGGGCTCGGGTTCGTCGATGTCGACGCCGCGGTCGAGGCCGAGGCCGGCGCGCGCATCGGGGAGCTGTTCCGGCGCGACGGCGAAGCCGCGTTCCGCGCCCGCGAGACCGCGGCGCTCGCCCGCTGCCTCGCCGGCGACGGCCGGGTCGTCGCGACCGGCGGCGGCGCCGTGCTGGACGCCGGCAACCGGCAGCGCCTGCGCGAACGCGGCGTGGTCGCCTGGCTGCAGGCCGACCCCGCCACCCAGCTGCGCCGGCTCGAATGCTGCGACGACCGCCCGCTGCTGGAAGGCGCGGACCGCGAGGCGCGGCTGCGCGCGCTCGCGGCCGAGCGCGACCCACTCTATCGCGAGGTGGCCGACGTGGCCGTCGACACGCGCGGACTCGATGCCGCCGGGACCGCGGAGGCGATCGCCGCGCGCATCGCCGGACGCTGGCGTGCGCCCGCGCCGGAGGCCGCGTCGTGAGCGCCGCGCGGCGGATCGACGTCGGCGGCGAGCGCCCGTATCCGATCCACGTCGGCCCCGGGCTGCTCGACGACGGCGCGGCCCTCGCCGCGCACGTGCGCGGCCGCCACGTGCTGCTGGTGAGCGACGGCAACGTCGCACCGCTGTACGCCGCGCGCGTGGTCGCGGCGCTGTCCGCGCATTCCCGGGCGCAGGCGCTGGTGAGCGTCGTCGCGCCCGGCGAAGCCGCCAAGTCGCTGCAAGGCTTCGCGGAGCTCGTGCGCGAGCTCGCAGACTTCGGCGCCACGCGCGACGCCTGCGTGTTCGCGCTCGGCGGCGGCGTGGTCGGCGACCTCGCGGGATTCGCCGCGGCCTGCTGGATGCGCGGCATCGACGTGGTCCAGTTGCCCACGACGCTGCTGGCGATGGTCGATTCCTCGGTCGGCGGCAAGACCGCGGTCGACCTGCCGCAGGGCAAGAACCTGGTCGGCGCCTTCCATCCGCCGCGCGCCGTGTTCGCCGACACCGCGACGCTGCGCACGCTGCCCGACCGCGAGCTGCGCGCCGGCCTCGCCGAGACCGCGAAGTACGGCGCGATCGCCGACGCCCCCTTCCTCGCCTGGCTCGACGCGAATGCCGCGGCCCTGCTCGCGCGCGACGACGCCCCGCTCGCCGAAGCGATCGAACGCAGCTGCGCGCACAAGGCCGCGATCGTCGCCCGCGATCCGTTCGAGCACGGCGAGCGCGCGCTGCTGAACTTCGGCCACACCTTCGCCCACGCGATCGAGGCCGAGCAGGGCTACGCGGGCGGCGCCGGCATCCTCAACCACGGCGAAGCGGTCGCCGTCGGCATGGTCCTGGCCGCGCGGTTGTCGGCGCTGCTCGGCCTGTCGCCCGCAACCGACACCGACGCGCTCGCGGCGACGCTGCGGCGGCTCGGCCTGTCGACCGCGCTGCCCGCCGGCCTGGCGCCGGCCGCGTTGCTCGCGCGCATGCGCCTGGACAAGAAGGCCGCCGCCTCCGGCCTGCGCTTCGTGCTCTGGGAAGGCCCGGGCCGCGCCCGCGTCGTCGGCGACGTGCCGGAATCCGCCGTCCTCGAGGCACTGGCCCCGGAAAAGCGCTGACCCATTGCTTCGCGGCGGGGGTCGGGCCGCTTCGCGCCCGGGCGGCCCCGGTAGAATGCCGGCATGCGCCTGCTGCTCCAACAACGCCCCGACGGCCGCGAAGCCCCGCGCTACGTCCAGCTCATGCTCGAGCGCGACCTGCTCGGCGGCTGGACGCTGGTGCGCGAGACCGGCCAGGCCGGCGGCCGCAGCACGGTGCGCCGCGAGCAGTACCTCGAGCAGGCCGAAGCCCTGGCCGCGTTCGAGCACGCCCGCGACCTGCAGCTGAAGAAGGGCTTCCAGCTGATGTTCGCGCAAGGCGCCGACGCCCCGAAGTAAACCCGAAGCATTGGAGACCGCAGTGCCCCCCAAGAACGACCGTTTCCTGCGCGCGCTCCGCCGCGAGCCCGTCGACCGCACGCCCGTGTGGCTGATGCGGCAGGCCGGCCGCTACCTGCCGGAATACCGCGCCACGCGCGCGCAGGCCGGCAGCTTCCTGAACCTGGCGAAGAACCCCGAGCTCGCGTGTGAAGTCACGCTGCAGCCGCTGCGCCGCTTCGACCTCGACGCCGCGATCCTGTTCTCCGACATCCTCACCGTGCCCGACGCGATGGGCCTGGGCCTGTACTTCGCAGAAGGCGAAGGCCCGAAGTTCGAGCGCCCCGTGCGCGACGCCGCGGCGATCGCCAGGCTCGGCGTGCCGGACATGGAGACGGAGCTGCGCTACGTGATGGACGCGGTGCGCACCATCCGCCGCGAACTCGACGGCATGCCCGATGAACGCCGGGTCCCCCTGATCGGCTTCTCCGGCAGCCCCTGGACGCTCGCCTGCTACATGGTCGAAGGCGGCGGCAGCGACAACTACGCGCGCATCAAGGCGCTGGCGCTGAACGACCCGAAGGCGCTGCACGCGCTGCTGTCGGTGAACACCGACGCGGTGATCGCCTACCTGTCCGCGCAGCGCGCGGCCGGCGCGCAGGCGCTGCAGGTGTTCGACACCTGGGGCGGCGTGCTGTCGCCGGCGATGTACCGCGAATTCTCGCTCCCCTACCTCACCCGGATCGCGCGGGAGCTGGCGCGCGGCGACGGCGCGGAACGCACGCCGCTGATCCTGTTCGGCAAGGGCAACGCGCCCTACCTCGAGGAGCTCGCCGCGAGCGGTTGCGAGGGACTCGGCGTCGACTGGACGGTCACGCTCGAGGACGCCGCGCGGCGCACGGCCGGCAAGGTCGCGCTGCAGGGCAACCTCGACCCGGCGATGCTCTACGGCTCGCCCGATGCGATCCGCGCGCAGGTGCGCATCGCGCTCGACAGCTACGCCGCGGGCAACGGCGGTTCGCGCGAGGGCCACGTCTTCAACCTCGGCCACGGCCTCGCGCCCGACATGTCCCCCGAACACGTCGGCGCGCTGGTCGACGCCGTGCACGCGCTGTCCGCCCGCGACGCCTGAGCCCGCTGCCGGCGGCGACGCGGCGGCGCGACCCGCCGCCGCGCCCGCGACCTGCTAGCCTCCCCGCAGGCAAACCGGGGAGAGCCGCCATGCGCACCGTCCTGATGTCCTGCCTGCTGGCCCTCGGCCTGTCCGGCGTCGGCGCGGCCACGGCCACGCCCGCGGCGCCCGATGCACCGGCTCAGGCGGCGCCTGCGGGCCCGCCCGCTTCGTACTTCGACGTCGCCGGCAACGACGACGCCCTCTCCGGCGGCGTGCGCATGATCCCGATCCACACGCCGTCGGGCGATTTCCGCGTCTGGACCAAGCGCGTCGGCAACAACCCGAAGCTCAAGGTGTTGCTGCTGCATGGGGGCCCCGGCGCGACGCACGAATACTTCGAGGCCTTCGACAGCTGGTTTCCCGGCGCCGGCATCGAGTACTACTACTACGACCAGCTCGGCTCGGCGTACAGCGACCAGCCGGCGGACATGGCGCCCCTGCTCTCGATCGACCGCTACGTCGACGAAGTCGAGCAGGTGCGGCAGGCGCTGCAGCTGGACAAGGACGATTTCTGCCTGCTCGGCCATTCCTGGGGCGGCATCCTCGCGATCGAGTACGCGCTCAAGTACCAGCAACACCTCAAGTGCCTGGTCGTCTCGAACATGATGTCGAGCATTCCCGAGTACAACCGCTACGCGCACGACACCCTCATGCCGGCGATGGACCAGGCCGCGCTGAAGGAGATCCTCGCGCTCGAGGCCGCCAAGCGCTACGACGATCCGCGCTACGAGGCGCTGCTGCAGCCGTTCTACGAGGAACACATCCTGCGCATGCCGTCGGCGCAGTGGCCGGAGCCCGCGCTTCGCTCGTTCGCGCACATCAACAAGGCGGTGTACGTGCCGATGCAGGGCCCGAGCGAGATGGGCGCCAGCGGCATCCTCGCCGGCTGGGACCGCACCGCCGACCTGCACCGCATCACCGTGCCGACGCTGGTGATCGGCGCCGACCACGACACGATGGAACCGGCGTTCATGCAGAAGATGTCGAAGCTGTTTCCCGACGGCCACTACCTGTTCTGCCCCGACGGCGGCCACATGGCAATGTACGACGACCAGGCGACGTACATGCGCGGGCTGATCGCGTTCCTGCAGGGGCTCGAGCGCTAGGGCGCCGCGTCCGCCGCGGCCGCGGGAAGCGGGAGTTCCACCACGAAGCGCGCGCCCGCGCCCGGCGCGCCCTCGGCGGCGATGCGGCCGCCCATCGCGAGCACCAGCTCGCGGCAGATCGACAGGCCCAGCCCGCTGCCGCCGCACAGCGCGCCTTCGGCGCCGCGGGCGAAGCGCCCGAACAGGCGCGCGTGCTCCGCGTCGCCGAAGCCGGGGCCGGTGTCGCGGACCTCGAGGCGCAGGCCCGTTCCGCCTTCGCCCGGCGAAGCTTCGAGCGCGACCTCGCCGCGGCGCGTGAACTTCACCGCGTTGCCGGCCAGATTGAGCAGCACCTGCCGCACCCGCAGCGCGTCGCCGACCAGCAGGCGCGGCAATCCGGGCGCGACGGCGGCGCGGAAGGCCAGTCCGCGGGCGCGGGCGGGCGGCGCATGCAGCGAAGCGACGCCGTCCACCAGCGCGCGGATGTCGAAGGGCCGCGGGTCCAGCCGCAAGGCACCCTCGCCGAGCTGCGCGAGGTCGAGGACCTGGTCGAGCAGGCGCAGCAGGTGCTCGCCGGCATGGCGGATCGCCTCGACCTGCCGCCGCTGCTGCGGCTGCAGCGCGCCGTCCAGCAGCAGCTCGCTCATGCCGAGCACGCCGGTCATCGGCGTGCGCACCTCGTGTCCGAGGTCGGCCAGGAGCATCCATGCGTTCCGGGGCATGGCCGCATCGTTGCGACACGATCCGGCGCAGGGCAAGCCGCGCTACTGGAATTCGCGTCCGTGAAATCCGCCGCCGGGACATTCGCGTCTAGAATCCGGGGCATGCCAGCCGTCGCGCCCGCCACGCCCGCCTTCCGCGCATCGACCGCGGCGCGGCCGCTGGCGGCCGTGGCGCTCGCCGCGCTGCTGGCGCCGGCGGCGCTGCTCGCCCCGCGCCTCGCGCTCGCGCAAGCCGCGCGCTACGCGCTCGATCCCGTGCACACGCGGGTGATGTTCGAGCTCTCGCACGCCGGCTACTCGCAGGCGATCGGCACGGTGTCCGGCAGCACCGGCACGCTCGACTTCGATCCGGGCGACTGGAGCAGCGCGAAGGTCGCCGTCACCGTGCCCGTCGCGAAGCTCGACCTGGGCGACGCCGGCTGGAACCGCGCCGCGCTCGCACGGGGCATGCTCGACGGCGCCCGCTACCCGGTGGCGACGTTCGTGTCCACCCGGGTCGAGCCGGTGGATGCGACGCACGCGCGCGTCGCCGGCACCCTCACCCTGCGCGGCGTTTCCCGCGAGGTCGTGCTCGATGTCGCGTTCAACCAGCTCAAGCGGTATCCGCTGCCGCCGTTCAGGCGGACCGTGGGATTCTCGGCCACGACCACGCTGAGCCGCGCGGCCTTCGGCGCCGACGCGTGGTCCAGCCTGGTCGGCGACACCGTCTCGCTGCGCATCGAGGCCGAGGCGCACCGGGCCGGCGACGCGGCCGGCGCGCTGCCGACGCCGGAAACGACGCCATGAGCCTGAAGAACACCGACGATCGCTGGGGCCCCGTCAGCCAGTCGCTGCACTGGCTGATCGTGCTGCTGATCCTGGTGCTCGCCGCCGTCGGCCTGAGCCTGGATTCGCTGCCGAAGACGCCGAAGTACTTCTGGGTGTTCACGCTGCACAAGTCCGTCGGCATCAGCGTGCTCGCGCTGGTGCTCGCGCGCATCGGCTGGCGGCTGTACGCGGGCGCGCCGGCGCCCGTCGCCGGCACGCCCCCGTGGCAGGCGCGCGTGGCGTCGGCCACCCATGTCCTGCTGTACGCGTCGTTGCTGGCCGTGCCGCTGTCGGGCTGGCTTTACGACTCCGCGAGCGGACTGCGTCCCTTCCGCTGGTTCGGCACGGTTCTGATGCCGAAGCTCGCCGCGCCCGACGAGGCGCTGGCCGATGTCGCGAAGGAGGCGCACGAATGGCTGTTCTGGACGCTGGCCGTGCTGGCGCTCGTGCACACCGCCGCGGCGCTGTACCACCACGCGTTCCGCAACGATCCCACCCTCGCCCGCATGCTGCCGGGCAAGCGCAGGAGTCCCCCATGACCCGTACGCCCGTTGTCTTCTCCGCCCCGCGCCGACGCCTGACGGCACTGGCCGGCACGCTCGCCGTCGCGGTGGCGGCCGCACCCGCCATGGCCGCCGATTACGTGCAGGCGGCAGGATCCACGCTCGCCTTCGCCACCCAGTACGACGGCGAAACCTTCTCCGGCACGTTCCCCGGCTTCGCGACGAAGCTCAGCTTCGATCCCGCGCACCTGTCGGCATCGAAGCTCGACGTGGTGATCCCGCTCGCCGGCGCGAACACCGGCAACGACGACCGCGACACCACGCTGCGCAGCGCCGACTTCTTCGACGTGGGCAGGTTCGCGCAGGCCCACTACACCGCGACGGCGTTCCGCAGCCTCGGCGGCGACCGTTACGCCGCCGACGGCACCCTGGAGCTGCATGGCGTGCGCAAGCCGGTGACGCTGTCGTTCACCTGGACGCCGGGCGCGGCGCCCGTGCTCGCGGGCAGGGCGACGGTGAAGCGGCTCGATTTCGGCGTGGGCGGCGGCGACTGGGCGGACACGTCGATGCTTCCCGACGCCATCGCCATCAGCACCCGCGTCGTCCTCGCCCCGGCCCCGTAAGCCCCACGGCCCCGCAGGGTCAGTCCCCGGCGAGAAAAGCGGCGAGTGCGGCGGGGCTGAACGGCCAGCCGAGCTCGCGGCCCGAAACGGCATCGCGGAAGACCGGCACGCGGAGCCCGTAGCGCGCCTCGAGGTCCGCGTCGCCGTCGATGAAGACGCTGCCGAACTCCGGCGCCCGCGCGGCCGCCAGCGCCTCCAGCGCCAGGTCGCAGAGGTGGCAGTCGTCGCGCTGGAACAGCAGGAAACGCGGGGGCATGCGGCATAGAATAGCGGCATGGCCGTCAGCACCTTCGACCTGTTCAAGATCGGCATCGGGCCGAGTTCCTCGCATACGGTCGGGCCGATGCGCGCGGCCGCCCGTTTCGTGGAGAAATGGCTGCGCGAGAGCGGCGACCTGGCGCGCACCGCGCGCGTGCGCGCCGAGGTGTACGGCTCGCTCGCGCTGACCGGCCGCGGCCACGGCACCGACAAGGCGGTGATGATGGGCCTGGAAGGCCACTGGCCGAACGAGATCGACCCGGACATCATCCCGCCCGCGCTCGAGCGCATCCGCGGCACGAAGCGCCTCCGCCTCGGCGGCGCGCACGAGATCGGCTTCGACGAGAAGACCGACCTCATCATGAACAAGCGCCAGAAGCTGCCCTTCCACACCAACGGCATGCGCTTCACCGCCTACGACGCCGCCGGCGAAACCATCGCCAGCCGCGACTACTACTCGGTCGGCGGCGGCTTCGTCGTCAACCAGGACGAAGCGGCGGAAGACCGCATCGTCGCCGACACGACGCCATTGCCCTACCCCTTCCACACCGGCGCCGAGCTGCTGGCACAGTGCGAGCGCAACGGCCTGACGATCGCGCAGCTGATGTTCGCGAACGAGCGCGCCTGGCGCGGCGACGACGACATCCGCGCCGGCCTGCGCGAGATCTGGAACGCGATGCGCGCCTGCGTGCAGCGCGGCATCCGCGAGGGCGGCACCCTGCCCGGCGGCCTGCACGTGCCGCGTCGCGCGCCCCTGCTGCACGCCGAACTCGCGGCGCGGCCGGAGGACGCGGTGGCCGATCCGCTGACCACGCTCGACTGGGTCAACCTGTTCGCGCTGGCCGTGAACGAGGAGAACGCCGCCGGCGGCCGCGTCGTCACCGCCCCGACCAACGGCGCGGCCGGCATCGTGCCGGCGGTGCTGCACTACTACGAGAAGTTCTGCGCCGCGGGCAAGCCGGACGCCGAGGTCGAGGAGGGCGTGTTCACATTCATGCTCACCGCGGCGGCGATCGGCATCCTCTACAAGGAAAACGCGTCCATCAGCGGCGCCGAGGTCGGCTGCCAGGGCGAGGTCGGCGTGGCCTGCTCGATGGCGGCCGGCGGACTCGCCGCGGCGCTGGGCGGCAGCATGTCCCAGGTCGAGAACGCCGCGGAGATCGGCATGGAGCACAACCTCGGCCTGACCTGCGACCCGATCGGCGGCCTGGTCCAGATCCCCTGCATCGAGCGCAACGCGATGGGCGCCGTGAAGGCGATCAACGCCAGCCGCATGGCCCTGCGCGGCGACGGCAAGCACAAGGTCTCGCTCGACAAGGTCATCCGGACCATGCGCGACACCGGCCGCGACATGCAGGACAAGTACAAGGAAACCTCGCGCGGCGGCCTCGCGGTCAACGTCATCGAGTGCTGAACGGGCCCCGCGGCGCGCCCCGCCCCCGGCAAACGGCCGAGGATGGGGGGCCCGGACACGGGCTCCCCCCCCAGCCGCCGCCCTTCCCCGAGACCGGGCGGTTCGAACAGCCAGGTCTCCGGGAACGGCTGCGGCATGGGCGGGATCCCCTGTCCCTGGCCCCCATCCTATGCCCTTTT
>JBQCJF010000117.1:0-11613 GCA_051953015.1 Luteimonas sp. | reverse complement strand
GCGGGGTGGGGGCGTTCGGGGCGCGGCGCCAGAGGGTTGCGGCGGGGGGGTTGGTTGTTGACGCCCGCGACGACGTGGATCAGTGGCGCACCGTCAGGCATGCCCCGCTGGCGTCACGCGATCTGGCCGTGGCAGTGCTTGAACTTCTTGCCGCTGCCGCACGGGCAGGGATCGTTGCGGCCGACGCGCGCGCCCGACTCGCTCACCCCGCCCTGCAGGGCGGCGGCCATCGCCTGCGCCTGCCGCGCCTCTTCGTCGGCGCCGAGGCCGCCCGCGTCGGCGTGCTGGAACTGCATCTGCTGCGACTGGCGCTGCGCCTGCGCGCGCTCGGCCGCCTCCATCGCCGCGATCTCCTCCTCGCTGCGGATGCGCACGCGCGCCAGCAGGGTCACGACCTCGCGCTTGACCTTGTCGAGCATCTGCCCGAACAGCTCGAACGCCTCGTGCTTGTACTCCTGCTTCGGCTGCTTCTGCGCGTAGCTGCGCAGGTAGATGCCCTGGCGCAGGTAGTCCATGCGCGCCAGGTGCTGCTTCCAGTTGTCGTCGAGCACGCTGAGCATGATGTGCTTCTCGACGGCGCGCATGGTCTCGGGGCCGACCTGCTGCTCCTTGGCGGCGAAGGCCTCGGCGACCTCGCGCTGCACTTCCGCCGCGATCTGCTCGGCGTCGACCTCGGTGCGCGCGGCGACGTCCGCGACGAGGCGCGGCGCGATCCCGAAGTCGGCGGCCAGCTCGGCCTCCAGCCCCGGCAGGTCCCACTGCTCGTCGATCGAGTTCTCGGGCACGTAGCGGCGCACGGTGTCGGCGACCACGTCCTCGCGGATCCCGTCGATGTTGTCCTGCACGCTGTCGGCTTCCAGCAGCTCGTTGCGCTGCTCGTACACGACCTTGCGCTGGTCGTTGTTGACGTCGTCGAAGTCGAGCAGGTTCTTTCGGATGTCGAAGTTGTGGGCCTCGACCTTGCGCTGCGCGTTGGCGATCTGCTTGGAGACCAGGGGCGACTCGATGATGTCGTCTTCCTTCAGGCCCATGCGCAGCATCACCTTCTGCACCCAGTCGGCGGCGAAGATGCGCATCAGGTTGTCCTCGAGGGACAGGTAGAAGCGCGAGGAGCCCGGGTCGCCCTGGCGGCCGGAGCGGCCGCGCAGCTGGTTGTCGATGCGCCGCGACTCGTGGCGCTCGGTGCCGACGATGTGCAGGCCGCCGGCGGCCTTGACCTGCTCGTGGCGCTCCTGCCACGCCGCCTTCAGGCGTTCGCGCGTGGCCTCGTCCACGGAGGCGCCGGTCTCGGCCTCGAGTGCCGCGATTTCCGCGTCCAGCGATCCGCCGAGCACGATGTCGGTGCCGCGGCCGGCCATGTTGGTGGCGATGGTCACCGCGCCCGGGCGGCCGGCCTGGGCGACGATGTGCGCCTCGCGCTCGTGCTGCTTGGCGTTCAGGACCTCGTGCGGGATGCCCGCGGCGCGCAGCTGCTCGCCCAGCATCTCGGACACTTCGATCGACGTCGTGCCGACCAGCACCGGCTGGCCCTTCTCGTGCGCCGCCTTGATCTCGTTCACCACCGCGCGGAACTTGCCGGCGCGGTTGAGGAACACCGCGTCGCTGTGGTCCTTGCGGATCATCGGCCGGTGGGTCGGGATCACCACGACCTCGAGGCCGTAGATGTTCTGGAACTCGTAGGCCTCGGTGTCGGCGGTGCCGGTCATGCCCGCGAGCTTCGAGTACATGCGGAACAGGTTCTGGAACGTGATCGAGGCGAGCGTCTGGTTCTCGCGCTGCACGTTCACGCCTTCCTTGGCCTCGACCGCCTGGTGCAGGCCGTCGGACCAGCGGCGGCCCGGCAGGGTGCGGCCGGTGAACTCGTCGACGATGATCACCTCGCCGTCGCGGACGATGTAGTCCACGTCGCGCTGGTACAGCGCGTGCGCGCGCATGCCGGCGTTGAGGTGGTGGACGATGTGGATGTTGTTCGAGGCGTACAGGCTGTCCTCGGCGTCGAGGATGCCGGCCTGGCGCAGCAGCTCCTCGGCGTGCTCCTGGCCGCCTTCGGACAGGTGCACCTGCTTCTGCTTCTCGTCGACCCAGTAGTCGCCCTCGCCTTCCTCTTCCTTCTGCCGGACGAGGTGGGGAACGATCTTGTCGACCTTGAGGTACAGCTCCGGCGTGTCGTCGGTCGGGCCGGAAATGATCAGCGGCGTGCGCGCCTCGTCGATCAAGATCGAGTCGACCTCGTCGACGATCGCGAAGTTGAGGCCGCGCTGGAAGCGGTCGGACTTCGACAGCGCCATGTTGTCGCGCAGGTAGTCGAAGCCGATCTCGTTGTTGGTGGCGTAGGTGATGTCGGCGCCGTACGCGGCGTGCTTGTCCGAGTGCGGCATGCCCGGGTAGACCACGCCGGTGCTCAGGCCCAGCCAGCCGTACAGCTTGCCCATCTGCGCGGCGTCGCGGCGCGCCAGGTAGTCGTTGACGGTCACCACGTGCACGCCCTTGCCGGCGAGCGCGTTGAGGTAGACGGCCAGCGTCGCGGTGAGGGTCTTGCCCTCGCCGGTGCGCATTTCGGCGATCTTGCCCATGTGCAGGACCATGCCGCCGATCAGCTGCACGTCGAAGTGGCGCATGCCGAAGACGCGGACCGAGGCCTCGCGGCAGACGGCGAACGCCTCCGGCAGGAGCTTGTCCAGCGACTCGCCGTTCGCGGCGCGCTCCTTGAACTGGGCGGTCTTCGCCTGGAGGTCGGCGTCGGACAACGCCTGCATCTGCGGCTCGAGGGCGTTGATCTTGCGGACGATGCCGCCGAGTTGCTTGAGCAGGCGCTCGTTGCGGCTGCCGAAGATGCTGGTGAGCAAGCGATTGAACATGGACGGTCCGGCTGGGCGGAGGGGGTTCGTGACTCGCGGGCGGCGCCCGGAGTTCCCCGGAAACGAAAAGGGGCGCCAGGCGCCCCAATTTCACGGCAACTGCGGATTGTAGCGTGGGGCCGCCCCCCGGGCATCCCAAGGCCCCGCAGCGCCGGCCACCGGCCGGCCCTACAGGAATTTCCGCGGGTTCACGACCTTGCCGTTGTCCCAGACCTCGAAATGCACGTGGGCGCCGGTGGAGCGCCCGGTCGAGCCGGCGCGGGCGACCACCTGGCCGGCGCGGACCAGGTCGCCGACGTGCGCGACCAGCCGCGAATTGTGCGCGTAGCGGGTCACGTAACCGTTGCCATGGTCGATTTCCACCACATTGCCGTAGCCCGAGCGCACGCCCGCGTAGCTGACGACGCCGTCGGCCACGGCGGTGACCGGATCGCCGACGCGCGCGTGGAAGTCGAGGCCCTTGTGGTACTCGCCGCCGCGGCCGAACGGATCGGCGCGCCGGCCGAAGCCCGAGGTGATGTAGCTGTTCGCGATCGGGCTCCGAGAGGGCGTCGCGGCGCGCTCGAGGCGGCGGTTGAACAGCAGCGACTCGAGCACCGACAGCTGCGCCCCCGACGCCCGGAACTGCGCGTCGAGCCGGTCGATGCCCGCGCGCAGCTCGGCCGGCGGCATGTCGCTGGTCGCGCCCGCGCCGCCGATGCCGACCGGCGCGTCGAAGTCGAATTCGCCGTCGTCGAACTTGCCCGCCTGCGCCAGGCGTTCGCCCAGCGCGTTGAGGCGGTTGGCCTGCGCCTGCAGCTCGCCCAGGCGCGCGGCGAGCGCGTTGACCTCGCGCTGGGCCTGGTCGCGGGTTTCGGCCAGCTGCGCCTTCTGCGTGGCGTTCTGCCCCTCCAGCCACGCCAGGCGGGCGCCGGCGGCGCCGGTGCGCAGGCCCGCGCCCAGGGCGATGCCGGCCGACAGCAGCAGGACGAGCGCGAGCCCGGGGCGCCGGGTGGCGCAGTCGGTCGCGTGGCGCGCGGCTTCCCGGCAGCGCGTCCGCAGGTGGCCGACGATCTTGTTGTGTAGAGTCATGCGATGCCTCGTTCCCTTCCAGGCGGCTCCGTGCCAGGCGAGCCGCGCCCGGCCAAGCCGCGCGAAGCGCTCGATGCGCTGTTCGCCGCGGGCCATGCCGATCCCCTGCGCCGGGCCCTCTGGCTCGACGCCCTGGAACAGCGATTGCGTCCCCACCTGCCTCCCGCCCTCGCCGCGCACGCGAGGTTCGCGAACGTGGACGGCGGCCGGCTGGTGTTCCTCGTCGATTCGCCGGTCTGGAAGGCGCGCCTGCGCCTGGCCTCGGCCGAACTCCTCGACGCAGCCCGTTCCGTCGGCCTGCAGTGCGGCGAAGTGGTGGTGAAGGTCGCCACGACGCCCATCGATCCGGCTCCGCCGGCGACCCGTCGTCCCGTTCCGCTGTCGGCGGCCACGCGCGAAGCACTGGAGGCAGCCCTGGCGTCCCTGAAGGACGGATCCTGATGGCCGCTTTGCCCTGCGTTCGACGTTAGGCGCGGCAGCCGGGGGGCATCGTACCCGTCGAGGCCATGTGAAAAGTTAAGGCGAGGCCGCGACTCGTTCGTTTTTTGTTAAGAAAATGAACGGGTTGCCGCAGGGCCGACCCGCGGTCGCCGATCAGACGGCGAGGGGCGCCAGGCCGTAGGCGGGCGGGGCCGCCGCGGCGTCGGGGAAGGTCGCTTCTTCCCAGGCGGCCTGCTCGGCGAGCAGGGCGCGGACCAGCTTGTTGTTCAGGGCATGGCCCGACTTGCGCGCCTCGTAGGCGCCGATGATCGGGTGGCCGGCCAGGTACAGGTCGCCCACCGCGTCGAGGATCTTGTGGCGCACGAACTCGTCGGCGTAGCGCAGGCCGTCGTCGTTGAGCACCCGGAACTCGTCGAGGACGATCGCGTTGTCCATCGAGCCGCCAAGGCCGAGGTTGCGCTCGCGCATGAACTCCAGGTCGCGCATGAAGCCGAAGGTGCGGGCGCGGCTCACTTCGCGGATGTAGGCGTCGGTGGAGAAGTCCACGACCGCGCGCGACCGCTGCGCCGGAATCGCCGGATGGTCGAATTCGACGGTGAAATCGAGCCGGAAGCCGTCGTGCGGCACGAAGCGCGCGACCTTGTCGCCCTCGCGCACCTCGACGGGGCGCTTGATGCGGATGAACCGCTTGGGCGCGCCCTGCTCGACGATGCCGGCCGACTGCAGGAGGAACACGAACGGTCCGGCGGAGCCGTCCATGATCGGCACTTCGGGCGCCGACAGGTCGATCCAGGCGTTGTCGATGCCCAGGCCCGCGAGCGCCGACATCAGGTGCTCGACGGTCAGCACCTTGCCCGCGCCCTGCGACAGGCCGGTGCACAGCATCGTCTCGGTGACGAGGGCCGCGCTGGCCGGGATCTCGACCGGCGGCTCCAGGTCGGTGCGGCGGAACACGATGCCCGTGTCCACGGCCGCCGGGCGGAGGGTCAGGTAGACCTTCTCGCCGCTGTGCAGCCCCACGCCGGTGGCGCGGATGACGTTCTTGAGGGTGCGCTGGGCGAGCATGGCAGCCCGGAAGATTACCACTCCAACCTGAACGGCGGTGTCCCGGAAAAAGGGGGACGGAGGAGGTGCCTCCGTCCCCGTTCCATCAGTCGGCCTGGCGGCGCAGGAAGGCCGGGATGTCCAGGTAGCTGCTGTCGTTGCCGAAATCGGCGACCTCGGGCTTGGCGTCGACCGTGGTGCCACCGCCGGAGCGGCCGCGCAACGACGAGGCGATGCTGTTGCCGGCGCCGGCCGCCGGGCTGTACGGGTCGGCGACCTCGTCGATCAGCATGCCCGTGGTGCCGTCGCGCTTGCCCTGGTTGTGGATCAGCTGCACCTGCGGGCGGCGCTGCTCGCGCTCCGGGCGGTTGTAGCCGAAGTCGTCACGCGGCAGCGGGTGGCGCGCGACCGAGCGGTTGAGGCCGGTCGCGACGACGGTGACGCGGACGTCGTCCTGCATGTCCGGATCGAGCACGGTGCCGATGACGACGGTCGCGTCCTCGGAGGCGAAGCCCTCGATCGTGCGGCCCACCTCGTCGAACTCGGCCATGGTGAAGTCCGGGCCGGCGGTGATGTTGACCAGGATGCCGTTGGCGCCCGACAGGTTGACGTCGTCGAGCAGCGGGTTCTGGATCGCCGCCTCGGCCGCCGCCTGCGCGCGGTCGTCGCCGCGGGCGTGGCCGGTGCCCATCATCGCCAGGCCCATCTCCGACATCACGGTGCGCACGTCGGCGAAGTCGACGTTGATCAGGCCCGGGCGCACGATCAGGTCGGCGATGCCCTGCACGGCGCCGAGCAGCACGTCGTTGGCGGCGCGGAACGCCTGGATCATGGTCGCGTTGCGGCCCAGCACGGTGATCAGCTTCTCGTTCGGGATCGTGATCAGCGAATCGCAGTGCTGGCTGAGCTCGTCGATGCCCTTCAGCGCCACCTGCATGCGGCGGCGGCCCTCGAACGGGAACGGCTTGGTGACCACGGCCACGGTCAGGATGCCCATCTCCTTGGCGAGCTGCGCCACGACCGGCGCCGCGCCGGTACCGGTGCCGCCGCCCATGCCCGCGGTGATGAACACCATGTCGGCGCCCTGCAGCGCGTCCATGATCCGCTCGCGGTCCTCGAGCGCGGCCTGGCGGCCGACTTCCGGGTTCGCGCCGGCGCCGAGGCCCTTGGTGACGTTGCTGCCGAGCTGCAGCTGCAGCTTCGCGCCGCAGTTCTTGATCGCCTGCGCGTCGGTGTTGGCGGTGATGAACTCCACGCCGTCGACGCTGCCGCTGACCATGTGCGCGACCGCGTTGCCGCCGCCGCCGCCCACGCCGACCACCTTGATGACCGCGTTCGGGGCCATCTTCTCAACCAGTTCGAAATGCGCCATGACCATGTCCTCGTTGTTATGAACCGCTAGTTGTTTTTGCAGATGCCGAATCGGGTATCGCGTTGCTTCGTTTTCGTCGTCGTCGGGTGGAGCCTTGCGGAGCGGAGGGCTTCATCAGAATTCCCCCCGGTACCAGTTCTTCAGCTTCGAAAGGAAGGTGCCGGCGCGGCCGGTGCCGCGCAGCGCGGGCCGCCGCGGATGCTCGATCTGGCTGCCCATCAGCAGCAGGCCGACGCCGGTGGCGTGGACCGGGTTGTTCACCACTTCGCCCAGGCCGGTGACGTGCTGCGGGATGCCCACGCGCACCGGCATCTGCAGCATTTCCTCGGCGAGCTCGACCACGCCCTCCATCTTCGAGGCGCCGCCGGTGAGCACCATGCCGGCGCGCACCAGTTCCTCGAAACCGGAGCGGCGGAGCTCGGCCTGCACCATCTCGAAGATCTCCTCGTAGCGGCCCTGCACCGCCTGCGCCAGGGAATGGCGCGGCAGGCGGCGCGGCGGGCGGTCGCCGACGCTGGGGACCTGGATCGATTCCTCGGCGGTGGCCAGCTGCGCGAGCGCGCAGGCGTAGCGCACCTTGATCTGCTCGGCTTCCGGCGTCGGCGTGCGCAGCATGTGCGCGATGTCGCTGGTGACGTGGTCGCCGGCGATCGGCAGCGAGGCGGTGTGGCTGATCGCGCCCTGCACGAACACCGCGATGTCGGTGGTGCCGGCGCCGATGTCCACCAGCACGACGCCGAGCTCGCGCTCGTCGGCGGTGAGCACCGCGACGGCCGAGGCCAGCGACGAGAGCACGAGGTCGTCGACCTGCAGGCCGCAGCGCTGCACGCACTTGGTGATGTTGGCGGCGGCCGACTGCGCGCAGACCACGAGGTGCGCGTGCACCTCGAGGCGCACGCCGTTCATGCCGACCGGGTTGCGGATGCCGTCCTGCGAGTCGTCGAGCACGTACTCGCGCGGGATCGCGTGCAGGATGCGCTGGTCGGCCGGGATCGCGACCGCCTTCGCCGCCTCGAGCACGCGGTCCAGGTCGGCCCAGGTCACCTCGCCGTCGCGGATCGGCACGATGCCGGGCGAGTTGCGGCACTGCACGTGGTTGCCGGAGATCGACGCGTAGACGGAGCTGATCTCGCAGCCCGCCATCAGCTCCGCTTCCTCGACCGCGCGCTGGATCGACTGCACCGTCGACTCGATGTCGACGACCACGCCGCGCTTGAGGCCGCGCGATTCGTGCGAGCCGATGCCGATCACCTCGATCGGGTTGCCGGGCGAGTACTCGCCGACCAGCGCCACCACCTTGGAGGTGCCGATGTCGAGACCCACGATCAGTGCCTTGTCGCCTTTGCGGTTCATGTGCCTGTTGCCTGTGCCTGTGCATTCGCGGGAGCGACGGTCGCGTCGCCCCAGGTCAATGCGAAACCGTTGGTGTAGCGGAGGTCGGCGCGGCGCAGCACGGCGCCGCCGCGCTGGGCGAGCACCTGCGGGAGCAGCCGCGCGAAGCGGGCCATGCGCGAATGGGCCTCGCGACTGCCGACCAGCACGTCGATGCCGTTGGAGAGCTGTAGCGACCAGCTGCCGCGCCGGTCGAGCGCGAGCGTGCGCACGTCGAGGCCGGCGCCCGCGAACAGGTCGCGCGACTCGCCGTACAGCGCCATCACTTCGGCTTCGTGGCCCGGGGGGCCGTCGAGCAGCGGCAGCGACTTCGGCACGGACACGCCCTTGGCGGCGAACAGCCGGCCGTCCTCGGAAAGCAGGCGCGCATCGCCCCAGCGCGCGAACGGACGGTGCTCGACCACGCGGACCTCGAGCACGTCCGGCCAGCGCTTGCGCACTTCGGCGTGGTCCACCCACGGCAGGCGCGCGACGGCGGCCTGCGCGTCGCCGAGGCGCACCGCGAAGAAGCCGCGCCGCGCGTACGGCAGCAGCGTCTTCTGCAGCTGCGCCGGGTCGACGCGCTCGAGCCTGCCTTCCACCCGCAGCGTGCGCAGCGGCCAGCGCTGCGCGCCGATCCAGCCGTTGACCACGGCCACGACCGGCAGCACGACCAGCGCCAGCGCGAGCGTCCACGCGGCGATCCGCAGGACGGCGCCGTCGAAGGCGCGCTTGTCGACTGCGTGTCCGTCGACGGCATGGCCGCGGGCCGGCGCGTTCATCGCGTCGCCTCCGGGAAGCTGGTCTCGAGGATCCGCCAGCACACGTCCTCGAACGAAAGGCCGAACGCGGCCGCGGACTTGGGCAGCAGCGAGTGGCTGGTCATGCCCGGCGCCGTGTTCGCCTCGAGCAGCCAGTTGCGGCCCGCCTTGTCGCGCATGAAATCCACGCGCGCCCAGCCGCGCAGGTCGAGGGCGGCGAACGCGCGCTCGGCCTGGTCGCGGGCCTCGGTTTCGCCGGCCTCGTCGAGGCCCGGGCAGATGTACTGCGTGTCGTCGGCGATGTACTTGGCGTTGTAGTCGTACCACTCGCCCTTCGGCACGATGCGCACCGTCGCCAGCGCGCGGCCGTCGAGCACGCCGATGGTGTATTCGTCGCCCTCGATGAGTTGTTCGACCAGCAGTTCACCCGGATACCTGGCGGCGAGCTCTACCGCGGCGTCGAGGTCGCCCTCGCCGAACACGCGGCTGACGCCGACGCTGGAACCCTCGCCCGACGGCTTCACGATCACCGGCAGGCCGAGTTCGCGCACCGCCGCATGCACGTCGCCGCCGCGCGGAAGGCGCACGTAGCGCGGGGTCGGCAGGCCGAGCGACAGCCACACCTGCTTGCTGCGGATCTTGTCCATCGCCAGCGCGCTGCCGAGCACGCCGGAGCCGGTGTAGGGCACGCCGAGCGCCTCGAGCAGCCCCTGCAGGGTGCCGTCCTCTCCGCCGCCCTTGTTGCCGTGCAGGATGTTGAAGACGCGGTCGAAGTGCTTGGCCTGCAGCTCGCGCAGCAGGTTCGGGATGCCGTCGACCGCGTCCGCGCGGACGCCGCGCGCGCGCAGCGCCGAGAGCACGTTGCGGCCGGAGTCGAGCGAGACCTCTCGCTCGGCGCTGGTGCCGCCCATGAGCACGGCGACGTGGCCGAACACGGCCGGGTCGTCGAAGCGCTGCGGCGGCAGCATGCCGGCCATGGCGGCGGAACCCGCGCTCATGCGTCGCCTCCGAACCCGTTCGCGGCCAGCTGCTGCGCGGCGGCGCCGATGTCGCCGGCGCCCATGACCAGCAGCAGGTCGCCGTCCTGGAGGATGTCGGGGAGCACGGCGGCGAGGTCGCCGGCACCGCCGACCACGATCGGATCGATGCGGCCGCGCGCGCGGATCGCGCGCGCCAGCGAACGCGCGTCGGCGCCGGCGATCGGCGCTTCGCCCGCGGGGTACACCTCGGTGAGCACCAGCGCGTCGACGCTGGACAGCACGCCGGCGAAGTCGTCGAACAGGTCGCGGGTGCGGGTGTAGCGGTGCGGCTGGAACGCCACGACCAGGCGCTTGTCGGGCCAGCCGCCGCGCGCCGCGGCGAACACCGCCTCGAGCTCCTTCGGGTGGTGGCCGTAGTCGTCGACCAGCTGCACGGTCGCGCCCTTCGCGGTAGTCAGTTGCGCGAGCAGGTTGAAGCGGCGGCCGATGCCTTCGAACTTCTCCAGCGCCCGCGCGATCGCGCCGGCGTCGATGCCGACCTGCCAGCCCACCGCCGCGGCCGCGAGCGAGTTCAGCACGTTGTGCCGGCCCGGGAGCGCCAGCTGCACGCGCGTGCGGCTGCCGTCGGGCAGGCACAGCACGTAGCGCATGCACGCGCCGTCCTGGCTCACGTCCTCGGCGCGCACGTCGGCGCGGCGATCGAAGCCGTAGCTCATGACGTGGCGGGTCGTGTTCTCGGCGAGCGCGGCCACCTCCGGATCGTCGATGCACAGCACCGCGAGGCCGTAGAACGGCAGCCGGTGCAGGAACTCGGCGAACGCGGCCTGCACGCGGGCGAAGTCGCCGCCGTAGTTCTCGAGGTGGTCGGCGTCGATGTTGGTGACGATCGCCACGAGCGGGTTCAGGCGCAGGAAGCTGCCGTCGCTCTCGTCGGCTTCGGCCACCAGCCAGTCGCCGCCGCCCAGGCGCGCGTTGGCGCCGGCGGCGATGAGCTTGCCGCCGATCACGAAGGTCGGATCCATGCCGCCCTCGCCCAGCACGCTCGCGAGCAACGACGTGGTCGTGGTCTTGCCGTGCGTGCCGGCGACGGCGATGCCGCGGCGGAAGCGCATCAGCTCGGCGAGCATCTCGGCGCGCGGCACGATCGGGATGCGCAGCGCGTGCGCCTCGGCGAGCTCGGGGTTGTCGGACCGGATCGCGCTCGACGCGACGACGCAGTCCGCGCCGTGCACGTTCGCCGCCGCGTGGCCGCGATGGATGCTGGCGCCGAGCGAAGCCAGGCGGCGCGTGACCGCGTTGTCGGCGTTGTCGGAGCCGGACACGCGATAGCCGAGCGTGCACAGGACCTCGGCGATGCCGCTCATGCCGACGCCGCCGATGCCGACGAAGTGCACGCGCGTGGCGGCGCCGTCCATCCCGGTGCGGGCCAGGTCGCGGCTGGAAAGCAGGCGGCGGGCGCTCATGCGGCTTCCTTGTGCTGGGCGGCCTCGAGCACCGCGTCGGCGACGCGGGCGGCGGCATCCGGGCGCGCGAGCGAACGCGCGGCTTCGGCCATCGCGAGGCGGCGCCGGGGATCGGCGGCGAGCGCGGACAGCGTCGTCGCGTCGAGCGCGATCCGGTCAGACAACCCCGAGCTCGCCTAGGCGCACGCGCTGCGCATCCCGATCGTGCCGCGCGCCGAGATGATCGCCGAGCAGATGCGCTTCCGCCGCGGC
>JBQCJF010000116.1:0-23616 GCA_051953015.1 Luteimonas sp. | reverse complement strand
CGCTTGCCGATCTCCGAGGTGGCGGCGCGCAGCTCGGACGGATCGAAGTCGTCGACGCTGATCGTGTCGATCGTCAGCTCGCGCAGCTCTTCCAGCTGGCGGCGCTCGTCGGCGGTGATCCAGCCTTCGCGCACGCCCTCGTCGAGCTGGGCCTCGAATTCCAGCGCCTCGATGTCGTGCTGCTTGAGCGCCTTGAGGAACTTGCGCTCCACCGGCTCGGCCAGCACCACCTTCGGCAGGTAGCTGTCGATACGGCCGGCCGGGTTGTGCTCGCCCGGCGTCAGGAACACGCCCTCGGCCATGCGCGCGCGCGCGTCGCACGGCGTCATCAGCAGCGCGGCGGCGCGGCGGCTGAGGCGGTCCCCGGGCGCCTGCGCGCGGCGGCCGAGCGGGAACACCACCAGCCACAGCAGCCAGCCCACCGGCCGGATCGGGAAGTTGCGCAGCGCGCCGGACAGCGCCGTCTCCATCCTGTTCACCGCATCGTGGATCGCCCACGCCAGCAGCGGCTGGTCGCCTTCCGGCCGGCCCTCGTCCTCGTAGCGCTTGAGCATCGCGCTGCAGATGTAGAGCTGGCTCAACACGTCGCCCAGGCGGCCCGACAGCGACTCCTTGAACTTGAGCTTGCCGCCGAGCATCAGCATCGAGGTGTCGGCCATCACCGCCAGCGTCGCGGAGTAGCGGTTGAGCTTGCGGTAGAAGCGGCGCGTGTAGTCGTCGCCGGGCGCGCGGCCGAACCTCGCGAAGGTGAGGCCGAACCAGAATGCGCGCACCGCGTTGGAGATCGCCGCGCCGATGTGGCCGAACAACGCGTGGTCGAAGCGGTCGATGCGCTCGGCCGGATCGGCCAGCTGCGCCGCCTTCATCTCCTTCAGCACCCACGGATGGCACAGGATCGCGCCCTGGCCGAAGATCATCAGCGAGCGCGTCATGATGTTCGCGCCCTCGACGGTGATGCTGATCGGCGTCGCCTGCCAGCCGCGGCCGAGGTAGTTGCGCGGGCCGAGGATGATGCCCTTGCCGCCATGGATGTCCATCGCGTCCCTGATGACCTCGCGGCCCATCTCGGTGCAGTGGTACTTCGCGATCGTCGACGGCACCGCCGGGTTCTCGCCGCGCGCCACCGCCGCGGCCGTCGCCTGCGACAGCGCGCTGGTCGCGTAGGCCTTGCCGGCGATGCGCGCGAGCGCTTCCTGCACGCCCTCGAAGCGCCCGACCGACAGCCCGAACTGCTTGCGGATGCGCGCGTACGCGCCGGTCACGACAGCGGCCATCTTCGTGCCGCCGCTGGCGGTGGAGGGCAGGGTGATCGAGCGGCCGATCGACAGGCACTCCATCAGCATCTGCCAGCCCTTGCCGGCGTAGTCCTCGCCGCCGATCAGCTGCGACAGCGGCACGAACACGCCGTCGCCGTGGATCGGGCCGTTCTGGAACGGCGTGTTGAGGGGGAAGTGGCGGCGGCCGATCTCCAACCCCGGCGTGTCGGCCGGCACGAGCGCGAGGGAGATGCCGATGTCCTTCGTGTCGCCGAGCAGCCCGTCCGGGTCGTACATGCGGAACGCGACGCCGACGAGCGTGGCGACGGGCGCGAGCGTGATGTAGCGCTTGTTCAACGTGAGCTTGATGCCCAGCACCTGCGCGCCGCCCCATTCGCCCATCGCGACGATGCCGTAGTCCGGGATCGAGGTCGCGTCGGAACCCGCGAACGGGCCGGTCAGCGCGAAGCAGGGCACCTCGCGGCCGTCGGCCAGGCGCGGCAGGTAATGCGCTTTCTGCTCGTCGGTGCCGTAGTGCATCAGCAGCTCGGCCGGGCCGAGCGAATTCGGCACGCCGACGGTGGAGCTGACCACCGACGAGATCGACGCGAGCTTCTGGATCACCTTGTGGTTCATCAGCGCCGAAAAGCCGAGGCCGCCGTATTCCTTCGGGATGTTCAGGCCGAAGAACTTCTCGCGCTTGACGAACGCCCACATCTCCGGCGGCAGGTCGGCGCGCACGTGGGTGATGTCCCAGTCGTCGACCATGCGGCACAGCTGCTCGCACGGCCCGTCCAGGTACGCCTGCTCCTCCGCAGTGAGCTGCGGCTTCGGCTGCGACAGCAGCTCGCGCCAGTCGGGCTTGCCCGAGAACAGCTGGCCCTCGAAGCCGACCGTCCCGGACTCCAGCGCGGTGCGCTCGGTATCGGACAGCGGCGGCAGGATGCGCGTGTAGAACTTCAGGAGCGGCGCGGTGACCAGCGGCTTGCGGATCGCCGGCACCAGCAGCGGCACCGCGACCAGCGCCAGCAGCACCGCCGCCGTCAGCGTCGCCGCGCCGCTGGCCCCGAGCAACGCGCAGGCCACCAGCGCCGCGGCCGCCAGCGCGACCCAGGCCGCGAGCCGCCATCGGTGATAGGCGGCGATGGCGCCGGCGAGCAGGACGGACAGGAACGGCAGGAGGATGGCCATGCGCGAAGCTCTCCAGGGGCGGTGTGGCGCCGGGCGAAGTGTGCACCGGCGATTCCATACGGTATGGTATGGATGTTGCCATGCCCCCATGCGGCCCGCAAGCGGGCCGGGGTCGCTCGGTTGCGCGTACTATTGCCGTCTATGGCGTATGGAACCCCCGTCGTGGCCGAATCCGCCGAAGCTTCCGGGAAGCCCCGCGCCGACCGTCCGGCGCGCCTCAGCGCCGACGACTGGGCGCAGGCGGCGCTGGACCTGATCGCCGAGCAGGGCGTGGCCGCGGTCGCGGTCGAACCGCTGGCGCGCCGCCTCGGCGTGACCAAGGGCAGCTTCTACTGGCATTTCCCGTCGCGCGAGGCGCTGCTGGTCGCGGCGCTCGAGCGCTGGGAGCAGGTCGAGCAGGAGCAGGTGTTCGGCCAGCTCGAGGCGATCCCGGATCCCGCGCAGCGCCTGCGCTCGCTGTTCGAGCTCGTCGCGCACGAGGCGAACTCGCACATCGTGTACAGCGAGCTGCTGAAGGCCCTCGACCATCCGGTCGTGCGGCCGGTGATCGAGCGCGTCTCCTCGCGCCGCCTGGAATACCTCACCGCCTCGTTCCGGCAGGCGGGACTCGGCCGCGGCGACGCGCAGCACCGCGCGCGCCTGGCCTACGCGGCGTACATCGGCTTCCTCCAGCTCAACCTGCAGCTGCAGCATCCGCGCCTGCAGCACGACGAGTTCGAAGCCTACGTCGGCCACATGATGGCCACCCTGATCCCGGGCTGAGCGCCGCAACGCGCGCCGGCCGCAACGTTTTCCATTTCGTTTCCGCAGGAGGCAACACCGTGAACGCCCGCACCAAGGACTTCGAGCTTCCGCCCGGCACCGCAGGCAGCCGGCTCCAGGCACTGAACGACTGGATCGCGGAAGTTGCGGCGCTCACGCGGCCCGACGCCGTGCACTGGTGCGACGGCAGCGACGCCGAGAACGCGGCGCTCATCGCGAAGATGGAGGCGGACGGCACGCTGATCCGCCTCAACGAGCAGACCCATCCGCAGAGCTGGCTGCATCGTTCGCACCCGGACGACGGCGCGCGCGTCGAGCACCGCACGCTGGTGGGCCCGCCCGCGCGCGACGACGCCGGCCCCAACAACCACTGGATGGACCCGGCGGAGGCGCACGCGAAGATCGACGCGCTGTTCGACGGCTGCATGCAGGGGCGGACGATGTACGTGATCCCGTACTGCATGGGGCCGATCGACTCGCCGCTGTCGCGCTGCGGCGTGGAGGTCACGGATTCGCCGTACGTGGTCGCGAACATGCGGATCATGACCCGCATGGGGGCGGCGGCGCTGGCGCGCATCGAGCGCGAAGGGTCGTTCGTGAAGGGCCTGCACTCGATCGGCGAGCTCGACCCGGAGCGCCGCTGGATCATGCATTTCCCCGAGGAGCTCACGATCAAGTCGTACGGCTCGGGCTACGGCGGCAACGCGCTGCTGGGCAAGAAGTGCCACGCGCTGCGCATCGCCTCGCACCAGGCGCGCAGCGAGGGCTGGCTCGCCGAGCACATGCTGATCCTCGGCGTCGAGAATCCGCAGGGCGACACGCACTACATCGCCGCCGCGTTCCCGTCGGCCTGCGGCAAGACCAACCTGGCGATGCTGATCCCGCCGGAGGGCTACCGCGAGAAGGGCTGGAAGATCTGGACCATCGGCGACGACATCTGCTGGATGCGCCCCGGCGCGGACGGCCGCCTCTACGCGATCAACCCGGAAGCGGGCTTCTTCGGCGTCGCGCCCGGCACGTCGAAGAAATCGAACCCGAACGCGCTGGCGTCGATCCAGTCGCACACCATCTTCACCAACGTCGGCGTCACCGCCGACAACCAGCCGTGGTGGGAAGGCATCGGCAACGACCAGGTGCCGGTCACCGACTGGCGCGGCGAACCCTACGATCCGGCGAAGCGTCCGGCCGCGCATCCGAACTCGCGCTTCACCGTGTCGGCGAAGCGCTGCCCGAGCTATTCGGAAAAGGCGGAAGACGCGCAGGGCGTGCCGATCAGCGCGATCGTGTTCGGCGGCCGCCGCGCGTCGCTCGTGCCGCTGGTGTTCGAGGCGCGCGACTGGACGCACGGCGTCCTCGTCGGCGCGTCGATGGGTTCGGAGACCACCGCCGCCGCGACCGGCGCGGTCGGCGTGATGCGCCGCGACCCGATGGCGATGAAGCCGTTCTGCGGTTACAACTTCGCCGACTACTTCGCGCACTGGCTGTCGTTCGACAAGCCCGGCGCGAAGCTGCCGAAGGTCTTCCACGTGAACTGGTTCCGCAAGGGCGCCGACGGCGCGTTCCTGTGGCCCGGCTTCGGCGACAACCTGCGCGTGCTGGAGTGGATGATCGACCGCGTCGAAGGGCGCGCCGGCGCGACCGAAACGCCCGTGGGGCGGCTGCCGGTCGTCGCGGACGTCGACCTGGAAGGCCTGGCGCTCCCGCAGGAGGCCCGCGACGTGCTGTTCGGCTTCGACCGGGCGGGCTGGCGGTCCGAGTTCGAGGCGATCGGGGACTACCTGGCCGAATACGGCGACAGGATGCCCGCCGCCCTCGCCGGCGAGCAGCGCCGGATCGCGGCCGAACTGGCTGATTGAACGGGCCTTTCCGGCGCCCGGGCGGGCGTGCTGCGTCGCAGCATGCCCCTGCCACGGATGTTGCGCCGCAGCAACCCCTCCGGCCCGCCAGGGGAAGTTTTCGTGAGGGGGTTGTTAAGGATTTGTTGGGTGTTCTATAGTCGGGCGGTCGGGCCATCACGGGCCGGACGTACATGTACATCCATTGGTCACAACAGTCCCATATGGGGGTTCACATAATGGCTTCTAACTACCTTGCCAAAGGCCTGAAGCGCAGCACGCTGACCGTTGCACTCGGTCTGTGCGTCGCCGGCGGCGTGCAGGCGCAGAGCACCACCGGTAGCGTCTTCGGCCAGGCGCCGGCGGGCTCCACCGTTACGATTACCAACAACAGCGGCTTCTCCCGCACGGTCACCGTCGATGCGGACGGCCGTTACAGCGCGAGCCAGCTCCCGGTCGGCAACTACACCGTCACCTCCGGTGGCGAGCAGCGCCAGATCACCGTCGTGGTCGGCAGCGGCTCGAACGTTTCGTTCGGTGGCGCGACCAACCTGGGCGCCGTGACCGTCGTCGGCTCCAACGTCCCGTCGATCGACGTGACCGCGACCGACACCCGCACCGTCATCACCGCCGAAGAGCTGAAGCGCCTGCCGATGCCGCGTTCGGCCGAGTCGATCGCGCTGCTGGCCCCCGGCGCCGTGACCGGCAACGGCACGTTCTTCGGTGGCGAGATCTCGTTCGGCGGTTCGTCCGTCGCCGAGAACGCCTACTACCTCAACGGCTACTTCTCCGGCAACCCGATGACCAACGTCGGCGGCTTCACGCTGCCGTACGGCTCGATCGAGCAGCAGGAGACCTACACCGGCGGCTACGGCGCGAAGTACGGCCGTTCGTCGGGCGGCGTCATCAGCCAGATCGGCAAGAGCGGCACCAACGACTGGCAGTTCGGCGGCCAGATCGTCTACACGCCGAAGAGCCTGAAGGCCGAGCGCCCGGACCGCTGGTTCCCGAACCAGGAGCTCCCGGACGGCTACGAGTACACCGACGACAGCCTGCCGGGCGTCGCGTACGACAGCGGCCGCGACCGCCTGTCGTGGGAGACCGTGTACTCCGCGTACGTCGGCGGCCCGCTGCTCAAGGACAAGCTGTTCTTCTTCGTGTCCGCCGAGAACGCGAAGGGCAACCGCAACTCGCCTGGCGGCAACCCGGAAGCCGGCTTCTCGGCGACGGGCAGCAAGTACTCCTCGGATGACCCGAAGGTGTACGCCAAGATCAACTGGAACATCAACGACAACAACCTGCTCGAAGCCACCTACGTCTCCGAGAAGTACGAAGAGACCGGCAAGACCTACGACTTCGACTGGGATTCGTACTCGTACGGCGACTACCTGCAGCCGGCGACGGGCACGAAGTCGAACACCGAGTTCACGATCCTCAAGTACACCGGTTACCTGACCGACAACCTGACGCTCAGCGCCACGTACGGTCGTTCGCGCAACCGCTACAACACCTCGCCGTACCTCACCGGCCTGCCGGCGATCGCCGGTTCGACCGCGCAGAACCCGTCGATCAACGGCGGCACGCCGATCCGCAACTCGCAGGCGACCTACCGCGCCACCAGCAACACGAGCGACTACACCGACGGCCTCCGCGTCGAGCTCGAGTGGCTGATGGGCGACCACACCTTCACCCTGGGCATGGACAACACCAAGCTCGAAGGCGTGAACGAAGGCACCAGCCAGGTCGCGGATTACTGGGGTTACGTCAAGGCGTCGAGCGACCAGGGCAACATGGCGACCGCGCTGAACGTCGGCTCCACCGGTACCGTCCCGGGCGCGTGCGATGGCGCGCCGCTCATGGACCTGTCGGGTGGCCGCTCGTCGAACTGCGGTTACGCGGTGCGCAAGCTGCGGTACTTCGACACCACCAGCATGCACAACAAGCAGGCCGCCTACTACCTGGAAGACAAGTGGCAGGTCACCGACAACCTGCTGCTGTCGCTGGGCGTCCGCGCCGACACCTACCAGAACTTCTCCGACACCGGCCAGAAGTTCGTGGACAGCGGCACGCAGTGGCAGCCGCGACTGGGCTTCGCCTGGGACGTGAACGGCGACTCGTCGTTCAAGGTCTTCGGTAACGCCGGCCGCTACTTCCTCAACATGCCGAATGCCGTCGCGATCCGCGGCGTGGGTGCCTCGACCTACACGTTCGAGTACTTCACCTACACCGGCATCGACGACAACGGCGTCCCGACCGGCCTGTCGCCGATCGGACAGGTGGGCGACCCGGGTACCCCGGCCGGCCCGGTTTCGTCGAACGGCGAAATCGGCGTGCCGAAGGATCCGCTCACCTACGTGCCGTCGGACATCAAGTCGCAGTACCAGGACGAGTACGCGCTCGGCTTCGAGCACGCGCTGGGCGAGAACTGGACCATGGGTGCCAAGTTCACCAAGCGCGAGCTGAAGTCGGCGATCGACGACTTCTGCGATCCGTACACGCTGCTGCCCGAAGCCGGCATGGAGATCTACGATTACTCCAGCCCGCGCGCGCAGTTCATCGGCAAGACCGCCGATGGCAAGCTGTACGCTTCGTCGTACTGCTACATGTTCAACCCGGGTGGCAGCAACACCTACGCGTTCCAGGAAGTCGATTCGGACTACAACAACATCGACGGCTCCTACCTGAACGTGAAGGTCGCTTCCAAGGACCTCGGGTTCCCGGACCTGAAGCGCAGCTACGAGGCGCTCGACCTGTTCGTGGAGCGCAAGTGGGACGGCAAGTGGGGCGGTCGCATCGACTACACCTACAGCAAGTCGCGCGGCAACTCCGAAGGTCCGGCGAACTCGGATACCGGCCAGGGCTCCAGCGCGCATGACAACGGCGTGGCGACCAGCCAGAACTGGGATGCCTGGCAGATCATGGCGTACGCCAATGGTTACCTGCCGAACGACCGTCGCCACCAGCTGAAGGCGCATGCCACGTACGCGATCACCCCGGAGTGGATGGTCAGCGCCAACGTGCGTATCGCCTCGGGTGCGCCGCTCAGCTGCTTCGGTTACTACGATCCGGACGGCTCGATCGACCACAACTCGTCGGCCGCCGACCCGATCGGCTACCGCGGCAGCTACCACACCTGCTTCAGCGAGCCGTACCCGGGTGGCAAGGAAACCCTGCCCTGGACGCACCGCTACGACCTGGGTGTGACGTACAAGCCGGCTGCGCTGGACCACAAGCTGGCGATCAGCATGAACGTGTTCAATGCGCTCAACGAGCGTGCGGTGACCTCGACGGATACCAGCGCCGAGTACCCGCCGTACGTGATCAGCAACACGTACACGATGCCGATCAGCTACACCACCCCGCGTTACGTGCAGTTCTCGGTGTCCTACGACTACTGAGTCCTGCAGGTTCCACGGTAGCGACAAGAGCCGGCCCCGAAAGGGGCCGGTTTTTTTTGCAGCGTGTAAAGTGCGCGCATGACCGGAACGAGCGTCGGACACGCACGCGCCCTGGCCGAGCAGGCCCTGGAGGCCGGCGACTGGGCGGCTGCGCGGGCGAACTACGCGCGCGTCCTCGAGCTCGCGCCGGCGGACGCGGACGCGATGGTCCAGCTTTCGTACGTGGAATCGTTCGCGGGGCATCACCGCGCCGCGAACGCATGGGCCCTGCGCGCGGCCGAAGAGGCGCCGCCCCCGGGCCCCGAAGCGATGCTGGAACTGGTGCGGCGCCTGCGAACGTTCAACGAAGCCGCGGCGCTGCGCGCCTACGCCGGGCGCCTGCTGGCGCTGCCGCGCGTGCCGCACGGAGTGCTCGTCGAGGCGGCCACCCAGTGCAGCATCCTCAACGACTTCGACACCGCCATGCGCTGCGCGGAAGCGGCGTTGCGAATCGCGCCCGACGATCCGGCCGCGCGCCTCGTGCGCGGGCAACTCCTGGCCCATCACGGCCGCATGGACGAGGCCGCCGCGGACTTCGAGCGGGTGCTGCGTCGCAGTCCCGCGGTCGCCAGCGGCTGGTGGATGCTGTCGCGCCTGCGCAGGCAGACGGCGGAAGCCAACCACGTCCCGCAGCTGCAGTCGCTGCTGCGCATGCCGGGCCTGCGGCCAGGCGATGCGGCCACGGCGGCGCGCGCGCTGCACAAGGAACTCGACGACATCGGCGATCACGAAGGCGCCTGGCGCGCGCTCGAGCTGATGTGCCGGGCGCGACGGGAATCCCTGCGATACGACCCGCGCCTGCACAGGGCGCTCGTCGACGATCTGGTCGCCTGGCCAGCCTCGGACCATGGCGCCACCGACGACGCCGGTGCGGACGCCGGCACCGGCGCGGGCGCGGGCGGAGGACGCGTCCCGGTCTTCATCGTCGGCATGCATCGCTCCGGCACCACGCTGCTCGAGCAGCTGCTGGACGCGAGCCACGAAGTGCGCGGCGTCGGCGAACTCAACGATTTTCCCGCCGCCCTGCGCCATGCCGCGGACCATTACTGCAAGGGGCCGCTGGACCGGACCATCGTCCAGCGCGCCGCGGGGATCGACTTCGCGGCGCTCGGCCGGCGTTACATGGACGGCATGGCGTGGCGCCTCGGCGGGGAGCGCTTCTTCACCGACAAGCAGCCCGCCAATTTCCTCAACGCCGGGTTCATCTGCCGCGCGCTGCCGCAGGCGAAGATCCTGCACCTGGTGCGCGATCCGCTGGAAACCTGCTTCTCGAACCTGCGCGAGCTGTTCTCGGGCATCAACGAGCATTCCTACGACCAGCGGGAACTGGCGGACTATTTCCTGCAGTACCGGCGGCTCATGGCGCACTGGCACGCGGCCTTTCCCGGCCGGATCCTGGACGTGTCCTACGCCGACCTGACGCGCGATCCCGAAGGCACGATGCGCGGCGTCGCCGCGCATTGCGGCATCGCGTACGTCCCCGGCATGAGCGATCCGCGCAGCAGCGGCCGCGCGGTGTCCACCGCGAGCTCGGTGCAGGTGCGCGATCGCGTGCTGCGACGCGACACGCCGAAATGGGCGCCCTACGCGCGGCACCTCCAGCCGCTCATCGGCGCGTTGCGCGAGGGCGGGGTGGAAGTCGCGGAGCCGCCGCCGGGGAGATAGTGCGCAGGCCGGGTTGGGTGTATACATCGGCCATCGCCCGGCAAACGGTGGATCGCATGTTCATCTTCGACGCGGTGCTGGCGGCCGGCCTGGCGCTGCAGGCGGTCCCCGCCACGGCGGCCGCGACGCCCGGCGCCGTGCCCGCGCAGCCCCCCGTCGCATCCGTCGCGCCGCTGGTACCGCCGGCGCCGGAACAGGTCATGGCCATCCCGGACGAGCTGCGGGCGGCGTTCCGGGCGCGGGTGGTGGATGCGACCAAGATGCCCGAGCAGCGGGTCCGGCGCATGGTCGACTTCATGTTCGACAAGGACGGACTCGGCCTGGAATACAAGGGCGACGCCACCAACACCGTCGCCGAGAGCTACCGGACCCGGCAGGTCAACTGCCTGTCCTTCACCCTGCTGGCGGTCGCGCTCGCGCGCGAGGCCGGATTGCGCGCGCAGGGGCAGGAGCTCGATCGCGTGCTGGCCTGGAACCTGGTCGGCAACGTGGTGATGCAGAGCCTGCACGCGAATGCGGTGGTCACGCTGAAGGACCGGAACCTGCAGGTGCACGACGATCGGGACTTCGTGCTGGACATCGCCTCCAGCGGCCTCTACACGCAGGACTACATCGTCCACGGCTACAAGGTCACGGACGATCGCATGCTGGCCGCCTTCTACGGCAACCGGGCCATGGAACTCCTGGCCGCCGGGCGCCTGCAGGAATCGAAGGCCTGGCTGGAGAAGGCGCTGCAGTTCGATCCCGAGGACGCGACGCTTTGGAACAACGCGGGCGTGCTGAGCCTGCGCCTGGGCGAGCCCGTCCGCGCCGAGGAGCAGTTCCTGCACGCCGCGCGGCGCGATCCCCGCCACACCAGCGTGCTGTTCAACCTGGTCGGCCTGTACGAATCACGCCGCGACGCGACCCGCGCCGGCTACTGGCGCGAGCGCGCGAACCGCGTCCTGCGCCGCGATCCGTTCTACCAGTTCTCGCTCGGGGAGCGGAACGCGCAGGCGGGGAACTACGAGGACGCGGTCCTCTATTACCGGCGCGCGATCTCGCTCGACGGCCGCGAGCGGTTGTTCCACTTCGCGCTGGCGAGGGCGTACGTGAAGACAGGGCGGCTGGACCGGGCCGAGAAGGAGCTCGACGCGGCGTACCGGTTGAGCGAAGGGCCGGAACGCGAGCGGTTCCAGGCCAAGCTCGACGCGCTGCACGCGATGGCCGCGCGCTAGCGCCGCGCATCCCGCGCGGTGGCGCGCTAGAGGTCCTGCTCGTACTTGACGTACGGAACCGCGCCGTCCTGGGTGTCGGCGCTGCTGGCCGAGAACGGGTTCTTGCCGCGGGTGACCACGTTGTCCGCGCCGACCGTGAGCTGCCCGCTCCACGGCGTGCGCCAGGTGAGGCCGAGGCCGAGGCCGCTGAACGCCGATTGCCCGGGCGTATCGAGCACGTGGCCGACGATGCTCGCGCCGAAGGCGCCGTAGCCGCCGCCGAACGTGACCGACTTGCTGCTCCAGCGATCGGCGAGTTCCGGCGACGCTTCGGAGGCCGGCACCAGCCGCGCCTTGGCCACGGTGCCGGCGATCGACACGTAACCCTGGCTGCGGATGTTCTTCTGCGCGAAGACCGTCAGGTCGTTCACGTCCACCTGGCTGCGCGGCGCGCCCGGGACCAGCCACGACGGCAGGGTGTCGCGGCCGCTGCCCGCGGCGACGCCGACCTTGGCGCTGCCGCGGACGAACGCGGCGCTGGCGGTCGCGCGCCGGCTGCCGCCGTCGTCGAGGCCGTTGCCGAGCGCGGCGAGCATGCAGTTGTGCGGGAGGCTGGGCAGCGCGCCGGCCAGGCCGGCCTTGCCGTTGCACAGCAGCGCGAGCGAGTCGCCGGCCTGCAGGCCGTACGTCGCCTCGAGCGAGTTGTTGCCGAAGCGCCAGCGGCTGGCAACCTGCGGCGACTCGTCGGCGGGTTCGAGCACGAGATAGGCCTCGAGCTTGCCGCTCGTGTTGTTCCACACCGGGAGCCAGGTGCTCTGCGCCGTGGCGCGATGCGATTGCGCGGCTGCGCCCGCGGCGCAGAACAGCAGCAGCGCAGTCGCGGCGACGCGCCGGAAAAGCTTCGTGCTGGCCGTTGTTGCGCGCATGGCGGACTTGTGACCCCCGGCCGGCAGGCGAGTTCCCGCCAGGCGAGGTTTGAGCCTAGCGGATTTATGTTTATTTAACAATCCGCAAGGCGTGAAAATCCGACGGGGGCCGCTACTGGAGGCTGGGCGGGGCCTGGACGGTCTCCACGGGGGTCGCGAACAGGGCCTCGATTTGACCCGGGTCAAACTCGTAGGTCTCGCCGCAGAACTCGCAGCGGACCCGGACCTCGCCGCCATTGGCCTCCATGGCGGCGTCCGCCTCCTCCCGGCCGAGCGAGCGCAGCATCGCGCCCACCCGTTCCCGCGAGCACGAGCAGGCGAACCGCAGCGGCCTTTCGCCCAGTGCCTGCGGCGCCTCCTCGTGGAAGAGCCGGTGGAGCAGGGTGGCGGCCGGCCACGCCAGCAGCTCGGCGGGCGCGAGGGTGTCGAACAGGGCGCCGGCGCGCGCCCAGCCGTCGTCGTCGCCGGCGTCCCCCGGCAGCTTCTGCAGCATCAGCCCGGCAGCGCGGCCGTCGTCGGCGGCGAGCAGGATCCGGGTCGGGAGCTGTTCCGACTGGCGGAAGTAATCCTCGAACGCGCCGGCCAGCGAATCCGACTCGAGCGGCACCAGGCCCTGGTAGCGGACCGGCTCGCGGCCGGGACCGGCGGGGTTCTCGATGGTGATGGCCAGGACCGCGCCTTCGCCCATGGCGCGCAGGTCGCGCGCGGGCTCGCCGCCTTCGGCGACCTGGGCGATGGCGCGGAGCGTTCCCGCCGCGGTGCATTCGGCGAACAGGGTGCGCAGCGCGCCGGTGCCGCGCAGCTGCACCGAGAGCCGGCCGTCGACCTTGGCGTGGGCGGTGAACAGCGCCGCGGCCGCGGCGGCTTCGCCCAGCAGCTCGACCGCGGTGCCGGGCAGGTCGGCGGCGCTGGCGCGGATCTGCGTCCAGGCGTCGTCGAGGTGGACGCGCACGCCACGCACGCCCGCGCCGGGGAGCAGGAAGCGGGCGAGCGAATCGCGGTCGTGCGGAGCGGGCTCGGTCATGGAGATAATGGGGCGACACCGGGGGAAGGCACTGTATGGGGACTGGGCGGCGATGACGCAAGCGCGCGGAGCGGCATCGAAGCGGAAGCGCTGGCGCCGGTGGCTGTGGCGGATCCCGCTGGCGTTCGTCGTCGTCACCGTGCTGCAGGTCGCCGTGCTGCGGTTCGTGGCGCCGCCGTTCTCCGCGTTCATGGCCGCGCGCCAGGTGGCGGCCTGGGCCGCGGGCGACCGGGACTACCGCATCGCCCACGACTGGCGCGGCCTGGACCGGATGTCGCGTTCGCTTCCGCTCGCGCTGGTCGCGGCCGAGGACCAGAACTTCCCGAACCACCACGGCTTCGACTTCGACGCGATCGCCAAGGCGCGCGCCCACAACGAGCGCATCCAGGCGCGGGCGGAGCAGCGCGGGCGCCCGGTGCGCGGCATCCGCGGCGCGAGCACGATCAGCCAGCAGACGGCGAAGAACCTGTTCCTCTGGCAGGGCAGCGGACCGACGCGCTGGCTGCGCAAGGGCCTGGAGGTCTGGTACACGGCGCTGATCGAAACGCTGTGGCCGAAGCGGCGCATCCTCGAGATGTACGCGAACTTCGCCGAGTTCGGCGACGGCGTGTACGGGGCGCAGGCGGCGGCGCGCACCTGGTTCGGGCGCGACGCGTCGAGGCTCACCCCGGCGCAATCCGCGCTGCTCGCGGCGGTGCTGCCCAGCCCGCGGCGCTACAGCGCGGCGCACCCGGGTCCGTACGTGCAGCGCCGCGCCCGCGCGATCCAGCGGGAGATGGGGCACCTCGGCGCCGGCTACCTCGAGCGCTCTACAATCCGCCGATGACCCAGGACCGCCTCACCGTCGTCGTCGCCGCCTTCAACGAGGCCGACGCCCTGCCCGTGCTGCATCCGCGCATCGCGGCCGTGCTCGACGCGATCGGGGCCGACGGCGTCGCCGGCCGCGTGCTCTACGTCGACGACGGCAGCCGCGACGGCACCTGGGCGGTGCTGGAGGCGCTCGCGGCGGCCGACCCGCGCGTTGCGGCGCTGCGCCTGTCGCGCAACTTCGGCAAGGAAGCCGCGCTCACCGCCGGTCTCGACCTGGTGGACGAAGGCGCGGCGGTGATCCTCGACGCCGACGGGCAGGATCCGCCGGAGCTGATCCCGCGCTTCGTCGCCCACTGGCGCGAGGGCTACGACGACGTGCACGGCACGCGCGTGGCGCGCGAAGGCGAGGGCTTCGTCAAGCGCGGCACCGCGCACCTGTTCTACCGGCTGATCGGGCGCCTCTCGCACACGCCGGTGCCGGCCGACACCGGCGACTTCCGCCTGCTGTCGTCGCGCGCGCTGCAGGCCTTGCGCGGACTGCGCGAGCGCCAGCGCTTCATGAAGGGCCTGTTCGGCTGGATCGGCTACCGCCGCATCGCCGTGCCCTACGAACGCAAGCCGCGGCTGGCGGGGCGCAGCAAGTTCAGCTTCTGGAAGCTCTGGAACTTCGCGCTGGAGGGCATCACCAGCTTCTCGACCGCGCCGCTGCGCATGGCGACGTGGCTGGGCGTGGCGACGGCGCTGGTCGCCTTCGCCTACGCGGTGTGGATTGTCGTGAAGGCGCTGCTGTGGGGCGACGCGGTTGCGGGCTGGCCGACGATGATGGCCGTGATCCTGCTGCTCGGGGGCGTCCAGCTGATCGCGCTCGGCGTGGTCGGCGAGTACCTGGGCCGGCTGTACATGGAGTCCAAGCAGCGGCCGCTCTACCTGGTGGAGCAGTGGCGGCCGGCGGGAGTATCCTCGGTCCGGTCCACCGGCGAAGGAGACGGCCATGCGCACGGTACGGCAGCTGCTGGAAGCGAAGGCGCCCGGGGTGTTCGCGATCGGGCCTGAGGCGCCGGTCCTCGACGCGATCCGGCTGATGGCGGAGAAACGCATCGGCGCGCTGCTGGTGATGGAGGCGGGCGCGCTCGCCGGGATCGTTTCCGAGCGCGACTACGCGCGCAAGGTCGTGCTGCAGGGGCGTTCCTCGCGCGAGACGCCGGTGCGCGACATCATGACCGCCGACGTCGTGTCGGTGCGGCTCGACGACACGACCGAGCGTTGCATGGGCCTCGTCACCGACCGCCGCATCCGCCACCTGCCGGTGCTCGAGGGCGGGCACGTCGTCGGGGTGGTGTCGATCGGCGACCTGGTGAAGGCGGTCATCGAGGACCAGCAGCTGGAACTGGACCAGCTGCAGCGCTACATCGCCAGCTGACCGGCGCTACTTCGCGTACCTGCCGCCGCAGTCGGCGTCCTTGCCGGGGCCGAGCTCGAGCGTGGCCAGCAGCGCGGCGGGCGGCGCGATGTTGCCGAGCACCAGCGCGAGCGCGCCGCGCAGGCCCACGCGCGCGTAGTCCGGATGGAAGCGCGGCTGCTTGAACGTGCCTTCCACGATCAGCGGCGAACGGAACACGAGGAAGCTGCGGTCCTTCGGCCGCGGTCGCAGCTTCAGCTGCAGGGTCTCGTTGCGGAGGCTGATGTTGCCTTCGCCGACGATGATCGTGTCGGTGGTGTCGAAGGCCAGCGATTTCGCGGTCATCAGCCCGTCGTTCACGGCGAAGTCGCCGAACGCGCAGCGGATCGGGATCTGGCGATCGCCCTCGATCAGGAATTTCAGCGCTTCGGCGATGTCGAGCCCCGCCAGTTCCATGACGAGGTTGCTGATCCGGCCCTTGCCCATGCCGACCAGCGCGGTGCCGTCGCTGCTGCCGAGCATCGCCGCGATCGAGTTGCCGTTGCCGGCGAGATGGATGTCGCCGCCGACCTTGCCGATCGCTTCCTTCGCCAGCTTCACGTCCGGGAGCATCGGGCCGAGGTTGAGGCCGCGCGCCGCGATGTCGGCGCGGGTCCGGATCGGCGATTCGCGCGCGTCCATGCGGATCGTCGAGCGGATGTCGCCGCCGGCCACGCCGAAGTTCAGCGGATCCAGGCGCAGCAGTCCGCCCTCCAGCTTCAGGTGCGCGTCCATGTCGTCGAGCGGCAGCTTCGGCGCGTCGATGCGCGTCGCGCGCAAGCGCACGTCGGCGTCCATCGCGCGCAGCTTCTCGAGGTTGTAGGGCGTGTCCGGCAACAGGCGCGGGCTGGCGTTGCGCTGGGCGGCGAGCGCGGCGAGTTCCGGGTTCGTGCTTTCGCCGCCGCCGGTGTCGGGCGCGCCGCCGACGAAACCGGCGAGATCGTCGAAGTCGAGCTTGCGCGAGACGAGGTCGCCGCGCAGGTAGGGACGCGGCCCGCCGGTGGTGACGCTGGCGCTGCCGGCGAGGTCGCTGTCGCCGACCTTGCCGTTGAAGCGGTCGTAGTGCCAGGTCGTGCGGTCGCCCTTGATGTCGCGCGTCAGGCGGCCGTCGAGCGAATACGGCGGCGTCGGCGGCAATGCGAGGCCGAGCAGCGGATAGAGGTCTTCGAGGTTCTGGCCCGACAGCGCGAGCTGCAGGTCGAAGTCCGCCAGGCGCAACGGGTCGAGCAGGGTGCCGCGGGCATGCGCCTTCGTCGCTCCGGCCTGCGCGTGCGCATCGATGTGGTACGGGCTGTCGGTGTCGCGCAGGCCGAGCGGCGATTCCGCGCGGCCGCGCAGGGTGAAGCGGTTGCCCTTCCAGTGGCCGTCGCCCTTCACCTCGATGGGCGGCGCGGCGCCGGGCTTCTCCTGCGCGACGCTGTCCACGGCGACGTCGATGTCGGTCTTCACCGCGGGATCGAGGAACTGCAGGCGCCCGTCGTCGATCCACAGCCGGCGGAATGCGATGTCCCACTTCGACGGGCCTTCGCGCTTCGGCATGAAGTCCCAGTTGCCGGCGCCCTTCGGGCCCTTTTCCAGGCGCAGCCGCGGCGCGGCCAGGTGGATGTCCGGGATGATCACCTGGTGGCGGAACAGCGGCCACACGCGGACGCCGGCCTCGACGCGGTCGGCGCCGGCCATCTCCTTTTCCTTCGACCAGGCCGCGTTGCCGAAGCGCACGTCGCCGGCGCGGACGACGGTGGTCCGGCCGAGGTCGACGTCGAGGTCGCCGCCGATGCGGAAGCTGCGGCCGGTGCGCGATTCGACGTAGTGCTCGATCGGGCGCTTGAACCAGTTCCAGTCCCAGATCGCGATCAGCACCGCGATCGCGATGGCGACGACGCCGAGCGCCGTGAGCCAGGGATGCCGGCGCAGCGCGCCGCCGGCGTCGCGCAGGCGCTGGCCGGCGGTGGGGGTGGTTGCCGGGGCCGGATCCGTCATCGGCTCAGGCCGCCGCTGCGCAGCGGAGTTCGTTCGTGCGATCGCCCTGCGACAGGATCGCGTCGCCGCCGTCGCCGATGCGCAGGTAGAGCGAGGCGCCCGTGTACACCGGCGGCGTGCTGCCGGCGATGCGGGTCAGGCGGACGGGCGGATTGCCGGGGACCTCGGCGCGGTAGCTGCCGTCGTCCTTGCGGATGAGGGTGGTGTCGCCGTCGCATGCGTAGCGCGCCGCGGCGTCGCCGGAGGCGAGGGGTGCGGCGGCGGCCACGGGGTCGCAGGTGGTCGCGGCGTGATCGCCGTCGTGCAGTTGCAGGTGCGTGCCGTCGCGTTGCAGCGAGACGGTGTCGCCGACGTAGACGTCGCCGCCGCCCTTCGACGCGGATTCGGCGCGCGGCAGGACCAGGCGTCGCCCATCGGGCCATTGCAGCGTCGCGTCGTGGTCGCCGAAGCGGGCCTGCAGGCGCGTACCGTCGGTGCAGGCGTAGCTGGCGCTTGCGACGTCGGTGGGAGGCACGGCCGCTTGCGAAGCCGCTGCGGGCGGCGCTGCCGCGCTCACGCCGTCCGCCGGCGCGGCCGCGTCCGTGTTCGCGGGCGTACCGGCCGGTGCCATGCCATCGGTATCGGGCGTGCGCTGGCACGCGGCCAGGCACGACAGGCAGGCGACAAGCGCGAGGCAGCGGGACGAGGCGAGCATGGCCGTCTCCATGGTCGGTGCGACGCGGCAATGCTCGCCGAGACGGCGTTGGCATCCGGTGAGGGCGTCGCGACGGGACCCCGGCGGTGCCGGACGTCAGGCGTCGACGGCGGTCGCGTGCTCGCGCGTGGCCAGGAACTGCACGGCCGGCGCGCGTTCCTGCGCCAGCTGCAGGTTGACCCGGGTCGGCGCCAGGTACACCAGCTGCCCGGCCGCGTCGACGGCGAGGTTCATCGCGTTCTTCTCGCGGAATTCCTCGAGCTTCCTCGCGTCGTCGCAGCGGATCCAGCGCGCGGTCGCGACCTGCACGGGCTCGAAGCTCGCGTCGACGCCGTATTCGTCCTTCAAGCGGTAGGCGACGACGTCGAACTGCAGCGTGCCCACCGCGCCGAGCACGAGGTCGTTCGACATCAGCGGGCGGAAGAACTGGGTCGCGCCTTCCTCGCTGAGCTGGGCGAGGCCCTTCTGCAGCTGCTTGAGCTTGAGCGGGTCGCGCAGGCGCGCGCGGCGGAACAGCTCCGGCGCGAAGTTCGGGATGCCGGTGAACGACAGCGCCTCGCCTTCGCTGAAGGTGTCGCCGATCGAGATCGTGCCGTGGTTGTGGATGCCGATCACGTCGCCCGGGAAGGCGGTGTCGACGATCTCGCGGTCGGAGGCCATGAAGGTCAGCGCGTTGGCGAGCTTCACTTCCTTGCCGGTGCGCGACTGGAAGGCCTTCATGCCCGCGCTGAACCTGCCCGAGCAGATGCGCATGAAGGCGACGCGGTCGCGGTGCTGCGGGTCCATGTTCGCCTGGATCTTGAACACGAAGCCGCTGAGCGCCGCTTCCGTCGGGGCGACCTCGCGCGTGGTCGTGGCGCGCGGTCGCGGCGCCGGCGCGTGCTCGACGAAGAAGTCGAGCAGCAGCTGCACGCCGAAGTTGTTGACTGCAGAGCCGAAGAACACCGGCGTCTGCTGGCCGGCGAGGTACTTCGCCGCGTCGAACGGGTGCGACGCGCCCTGCACGAGCTCGAGCTCGTCGCGCAGCTCGGCGAGCATCTGCGCGCCGATGCGTTCCTCCAGGCGCGGATCGTCGATCGACGGGAAGATGGTCGAATCCTGGCGGGTGAAGTTGCGGCCCTGCTCGTACAGGTGCACTTCGCCCGTGACCAGGTGGACGACGCCCTTCAGGCGCTGGCCCATCCCGATCGGCCACGTCACCGGCGCGCACTGGATGCCGAGCACCGATTCGACCTCGTCGAGGAGGTCGATGGGCGGCTTGCCCTCGCGGTCGAGCTTGTTGACGAAGCTCATGATCGGGGTGTCGCGCAGGCGGCACACCTCCATCAGCTTGATCGTGCGTTCCTCGACGCCCTTGGCGACGTCGATCACCATCAGCGCGCTGTCCACCGCGGTGAGCACGCGATAGGTGTCCTCGCCGAAGTCGGCGTGGCCGGGCGTGTCGAGCAGGTTGACGATGCGGCCTTCGTACGGGAACTGCATCACCGACGACGTCACCGAGATGCCGCGCTCCTTTTCCAGCGCCATCCAGTCGGAGGTCGCGTGGCGCGCGGCCTTGCGGCCCTTCACCGAGCCGGCCATCTGGATCGCGCCGCCGAACAGCAGCAGCTTCTCGGTCAGCGTGGTCTTGCCCGCGTCGGGGTGGGAAATGATGGCGAACGTGCGGCGGCGCGCCGCCTCGCGGGAAACTTCGGACACCGGACCGCCCTCAGTTCACGCAGGACGGGTCTAGCCCGAGCGTCGCGGCCACGTCGCGCAGGTCGAACGCGGTCACCGCGACGTCGTTGTCGACGGCGTACAGCGCGCCGCCCGGGAAGCGGCGGCTGGCCGTGGCGTCCAGGGCGATGCCGTCGGTGTAGGCGGTGGCCTTGCCCTGGAAGCTGCCGACCGGGGCCAGGGTGTCGCGCTCGAACAGGTGGAACGTCGTGAGCGGCGCGAGCTGGTCGACGGCGATCCAGTAACCGTCGCCGTCCGGGCAGCTCCACAGCGCCACGCCCTCGGCTTCGGCGGCGAAGCTGCCCTGCGGCATGCTGCGGCCGGTCGGCCTGCCGTCGAAGGTGTATTCCTGCAGCGTCGAGCCGCGGTGGCCCTGGTCGTCGGAGCGCGATTCGTCGGCGATCATCAGGCGCGACGCCGCCGGATCCCCGGCGATCGATTCGACGATCCGCAGCGCGGTCGCCGGCGCGGTGTCGCCGAACGTGCCGTTGTCGCTCACGCGCAGGCGCCCGGCCTGGTCGAACTGCACGCGGAACCGGTGCACGCGCTTGTCGAGCTCGTCGAACTTCGGCAGCACGTCGTAGCGCGGGCCGTACATGAAGCTGTCGGTGACGTAGGCCTCGTATTCGTCCGGCTCGGTCTCGTTCAGCCAGATGCCATAGGGGCTGCGCAGCACGTCGACGCCGAAGCTGCCGACCGGCGCGAACGAAGGCAGCGCGAACACCTGCACGCGATGGTTGTCGCGCTCGACCACGAACAGGCGGTCGCCGAACACGGCGACGCCGTTGGGCCGGTTGAACTGTCCGGGGCCGTCGCCCTTCCCGCCGACGGTGCGCAGCTCGCGGCCGTCCTGCGCGTCGTAGACCACGAGCCGGTGCATCGACTTCGCGCTGGCGATCAGCCAGGTGCCGCCCTCGGGCGTCGTCCACGTCGCCAGCGAATCCAGCTCCTCCGCGGGCGTCTTCGCCGACTCCCAGGCTTCGGGAACGGTCTTCGCGACGGGCGCGAACGGCACGTCGGGGGCATTGGCGGGCGGGGGCGGGGCAAGCGGCGCCGTATCGCGCGGGGCGGTGGCGCAGGCGGCGAGCAGGAGGGCGGCGCAGGCGCCGGCAAGGGGTCGGATGGGCATGCGCGGATTATGCCTGCGTCCCCGCGCCTGCGGCCGCCGGACCGGGCGCCGCGACTGATTCATCGCTTCATGCGGATAAAGCGATTGACAAACCCGGGAAGCGGCGGCAGGATGGCGCCATCCATCGAGACCGGCCGAGGGACAGGCCCGACGACGCCGGGGCAACCTGATGGAATCCGCCAGCACTGCCGGCGGGTTCCTTCGCGGTGCCAAATCCTGCGGGGACCTGTCGGTCCGCCGGAAGATGGGTCGTATCGCGGCTGCCTCCCCGGCCGCGATCCGGCAGGTCGTCCCGGCACCGCTCCGCAGGCTCGATGGGCCCATCCCCATCGGACGACGCCATGAGCCTGACCGCCGCGATCCACGAAGCCGCCCCGCGCTTCGCTTCCCGTCCCTCCACGCGCGACGACGCGCTCGCCGCAGCGACCGCGCCTGCGCCCGTTGCGCCGCCCTGCGCCGATGCGCGGCGCGGCACGATCGAATGCACGCTGGCGCTGCGCCACGCCGGCACGCGCGCGGTACGGCTGCGCTACGAAGGCGCCGGCGCGCCGGGGCTGCCGGTGACGGTCGTCGCCGGCGGCATTTCCGCCGGTCGCCACGCGGTGGCGAGCGATGCGTTTCCCGAACGCGGCTGGTGGCAGGACCAGCTCGGCGCCGGGCGCGCGCTGGATCCGCGGCGGCGGCAGCTGCTCGCGATCGACTGGCTCGGTGCCGATGGCGGGCTCGACGCCCCGATCGACCCGGCCGACCAGGCGGACGCGATCGCCGCCGTGCTCGACGCGCTGGGCATCGCGACGCTCGACGCCTTCGTCGGCTGCTCCTACGGCGCGATGGTCGGCCTGCAGTTCGCGGCGCGGCACCCGACGCGGGTGGCGCGGCTGGTCGCGATCAGCGGAACGCACCGCGCGCATCCGCACGCGAGCGCTTCGCGCGCGCTGCAGCGGCGTGCGCTGGCTCTGGGCGCGCTGCAATGCGATGAACATGGCGGCTTGGCGCTGGCGCGGCAGATCGCGATCCTCGGCTACCGCACGCCCGAGGAATTCGACGCGCGCTTCGGCGCGGCGCGCATCGTCGACGGCCGCGTCCGCACCGGCGCCGAGGACTACCTCGACCATTGCGCGAACGCGTATGCCGCGCGCACGCCGGCGACGGGGTTCCTGCGGCTGTCCGAATCGATCGACCTGCAGGACGTGGCGCCGGAAAGCATCGCGGTGCCCGTCACCGTGGTCGCGGTGGCCGAGGACCGGCTCGTGCCGATCGAGGACGCGTACGCGCTGGTCGAGCGGCTCGCCCGCGGCCGGGCGCCGCGCCGGCCGCAGCTGCGCGTGCTCCGGTCGATCTACGGCCACGACGCGTTCCTGAAGGAAACCGTGGCGCTGGACGCGATCCTGCGGGAGGCGCTGTCGTGAGCGCGCGCGTGCAGACCCTGGCGGTGCGCGCCGGCATCGACCGCGACGCAGCGTTCGGCGCGGTGACGCCGCCGCTGGTGCTGTCGAGCAACTTCAGCTTCGCCGGCTTCAACGAGAAGCGATGTTACGACTACACCCGCAGCGGGAACCCGACGCGCGACCTGTTCGCGGGCGCGATCGCGGCGCTCGAGGGCGGCGCGGGCGCGGTCGCCACCGCCAGCGGCATGGCCGCGGTCGCGCTGGTCCTGAACGCGCTGCTGTCGCCCGGCGACCGCCTGGTGGTGCCGCACGACGGCTACGGCGGCAGCTGGCGGCTGTTCGACGCGCTGGCGCGCAAGGGCCACTTCATCCTCGACGTCGTCGACCTGACCGATCCGCGCGCCTTCGCCGCGGCGCTGGCCGCCGGCCCGAAGCTGGTGTGGATCGAGACGCCGTCCAATCCGCTGCTGCGGATCACCGACCTGCGCTTCACGATCGACGCCGCGCACCGCGCCGGCGCGCTGGCGGTGGTGGACAACACCTTCCTGTCGCCGGCGCTGCAGCAGCCGATCGCTTTCGGCGCGGACGTCGTCGTGCATTCGACGACCAAGTACATCAACGGCCACAGCGATGTCGTCGGCGGCGCGGTGGTCGCCCGCGACGGCGAGCTGGCGGCGACGCTGGGGTGGTGGGCGAACGCGCTCGGCCTGGCCGGCGCGCCGTTCGACGCTTTCCTCGCGCTGCGCGGCCTGCGCACGCTCGACGCGCGGCTGCGCGTGCACCAGGAAAACGCGGTGGCGCTGGCCGCGCTGCTCGACGGCCACGCGGCGGTCCGCGCGCTGCACTATCCCGGGCTGGCGTCGCATCCCGGCCATGCGCTGGCGGCGCGCCAGCAGTCGGGTTTCGGCGCGATGCTGTCGGTCGAGCTGGCGGGCGGCGAGGCGGCCGTGCGCGCGTTCCTCGACGGGCTGGCGTGCTTCACGCTGGCCGAGTCGCTCGGGGGCGTCGAAAGCCTGGTCGCCCATCCGGCGACGATGACGCACGCGGCGATGGCGCCCGAGGTGCGCGCCGCGGCGGGCATCGGCGACGGCTTGCTGCGCTTGTCGGTCGGCATCGAGCACGCCGACGATCTCGTCGCGGACATCGCGGCGGCGCTCGAACGCGCCGCC
>JBQCJF010000115.1:0-21964 GCA_051953015.1 Luteimonas sp. | reverse complement strand
GCGCCGACGCGCTCGCCGACATGCTCGGCGCGCCGGGGCGCGTGCATCCGCGCTACTTCGAGGACCTGCGCGCGCTGGGCGAATTCGACCTGGTCGTGAATGCGACTTCCGCGACGCGCGGCGGCGACGACGCGGCGCCGCAGCCCTTCCCGTCGCTGCCGATGTCGCTCGCCGGGCGGCGCACCGCGGCCGTGGACCTCAGCTACGGCGAGGCGGCGGTCGGCTTCCTGGCCTGGGCGCGCGCGGCGGGCGTGCGCGACGCGATCGACGGCCTCGGCATGCTCGTGGAACAGGCCGCGGAAAGCTTCCGGATCTGGCACGGCCTGCGCCCGGACACCGACCCGGTCCACGGCGCGCTGCGCGACCGCGACGCCGTCCTCGTTTCGGCCGATTGAGTCCGCACGCCGAGCCCGCGACAAAGCTGAACGTCGCCGCCGCGTGTCACAGCGCGCGCGGGCGGCAGCTGGCATGATGCGATCGCGGTCCGCGCGTCGCGGCCGCTACCGGAGTCCCGATGCCCCCGCTCTTCGCAAGCCCGCTCTTCGCAAGCCTGTCCGTGTCCGAATTCCTCGCCCGCGGCCTGCTCCAGCCCGGCTGGGGCGAGCTCGCCCTGTACCTGCTCGCCGCCACCCAGCTCACGATCTTTTCCGTCACCCTGTACCTGCACCGCAGCCAGGCGCATCGCGGCGTGGACTTCCATCCGGTCGTCTCGCACGTGTTCCGCTTCTGGTCGTGGCTGACGACGTCGATGATCACGCGCGAATGGGTCGCCATCCATCGCAAGCACCACGCGCACTGCGAGACCGAGAACGATCCGCACAGCCCCGTCGTCAAGGGCATCGGCAACGTGTTCTGGCACGGCGTCGAGCTCTACCGCGAGGCGCGCGGCGACCGCGCGTCGATCGAGAAATACGGCAAGGGCTGCCCGGACGACTGGATCGAGCGCCACCTGTACACGCCGCACGCGACGATGGGACCGACCGTGCTGCTGTTCCTGAGCTTCGCGCTGTTCGGCTTCGCCGGCGTCGCGGTGTGGGCGATCCAGATGCTGTGGATCCCGTTCTGGGCGGCGGGCGTCGTCAACGGCCTCGGCCACTGGTGGGGCTATCGCAACTTCGAGACCGACGACACCGCGACCAACCTCACGCCCTGGGCCGTTTGGATCGGCGGCGAGGAACTGCACAACAACCATCATGCGTTCCCGTCGTCGGCGAAGTTCGCGCTGCGCAAGTGGGAACTGGACATCGGCTGGGCGGTCATCCGCGGCCTCGAGCGCGTCGGCCTGGCGAAGGTGCTGCGCACCGCGCCGAAGCTCGACGTGCGCCCGAACATCCCCGCGCCGGACGCCGACACGCTCAAGGCCCTGCTCGCGGTGCGCTTCCAGGCGATGACCGACTTCCAGCGCGACGTGCTCAAGCCCGCGCTGCGCGAGGAGGCCAGCGCCGCGGGCGCCAGGGTGCGCGCGCTGCTGCCGCGCAAGCTGCGCCGCGGCCTCGCCGACGACGGTCGCTGGCTCAAGCCGGACGCGCGCGCCAAGCTGCAGGCCTTCGTGGCGCAGCGCCCGCGCATCGGCACGCTCGTCGAGCATCGCCGCCGGCTCGCCGCCGTGCTCGAGGCGCGCAGCCACGACGCCAGCGAACGCCTGCACGCGCTGCAGGCCTGGTGCCGCGACGCCGAAGCCAGCGGCATCCGCGCGCTGCAGGAGTTCTCGATGCGGCTGAAGGGTTACTCGCTGCGCGGCGCCGCCGCGTAACGAGCGCTCCGTCGAGGTCCGGCCACCCCGCCCGAAAAAAAAAACGGCCCGCGCGATGCGGGCCGTTCTCGTTGCGGCGGCGATAGCCGCTTACGCCGTTACCAGATGCGCACGCGCGCGTCCGGCGCCAGGTACAGCTTCTGGCCTTCCTTCGCGCCGAACGCGTCGTACCACGCGTCGATGTTGCGCACCGTCTGCGCACGGAACGCGCCCGGCGCATGGCCGTCGCCGATCACCTGCGCGCGCAGCGCGGCGTCGCGGGTCTTGGTGCGCCACGCCTGGCCGAACGCGAGGAAGAAGCGCTGGTCGCCGGTCAGGCCTTCGATCACCGGCGCCGGCTTGCCGCCCAGCGACTTCACGTAGGCCTCGTGCGCGACTTCCAGCCCGGCGAGGTCGGCGATGTTCTCGCCCAGCGTCTGCTCGCCGTTGATGTGCAGGCCGGGCAGCGGCTCGTACGCGTCGTACTGCTCGACCAGCTTCCGTCCGGCCGCCTTGAAGTGCGCGGAGTCGGCCGGCGTCCACCAGTTCTGCAGCTTGCCCTCGGCGTCGAACTCGGAACCCAGGTTGTCGAAGCTGTGGCTGATCTCGTGGCCGATCACCGCGCCGATCGACCCGTAGTTGGCGGCGTCGTCCGCGTTGGGGTCGAAGAACGGCGGCTCGAGGATCGCGGCCGGGAAGTTCAGCGCGTTCTGCAGCGGCAGGTTCACCGCGTTCACGGTCTGCGGCGTCATCCACCATTCGCCGCGGTCCGGCGCCTGGCCGAGCTTGGCGAGCTGGTGGTGGTACTCGGCCAGTTCCGCGCGCTCGGAGTTGCCCAGCGCGTCGTCGGCCTTCACGTCGAACGACGCGTAGTCGCGCCAGGTGTCCGGATAGCCGACGCCCACCTTCATCGAGGCGACCTTGGCCTTGGCCTTCGCCTTGGTCGCGTCGTCCATCCAGTCGAGCTTGTCGATGCGCTCCGGGAACACCGCGAGCAGGTTCGCGACCAGCTGCTGGATCTTCTCGCGCGAGGAGGCCGGGAAGTACTTCTGCACGTAGATCTTGCCGACCGCGTCGCCGAGCGCGCCGTTCACCGCCGACAGCGCGCGCTTGTCGCGCGGGCGCTGCTGCGGCGTGCCGCTGAGCGTGGTGCCGTAGAAGCCGAACGACAGGTCGGCGTAGGCCTTCGGCAGCAGGCCCGAGGCGCGGTTGATCGCATGGAACGTCGCCCAGTCCTTCCAGTCCTGCAGCGGCACGCTGGCGGTCAGCGCCGACAGCTTGGCGATCGCGCCGGGCTGCCAGGCGGTGATCGTCTGCTGGCCGTCGAGCCCCGCGGCCTTGAAGTACGCGGCCCAGTCGAGGCCCGGCGCCTTCTTCGCGAAGTCCGCGGTGGCCCAGGCCTGGGCGTTGTGCACGTTCTCGGTGTCGACGATCGAGGCCTGCGCCTTCGCGATCTTCTCCTCGAGCGCGTAGATCGTCTTCGTCTTCGCCTCGGCGTCGGCGATGCCCGCCTGCTTCATCAGCGCGGTCATGTAGGTCTTGTACGCATCGCGCACCGAGGCCATTTCCTTGTCCGTGGACAGGTAGTAGTCGCGGTTCGGCATGCCCAGGCCGCCCTGCAGCAGGTAGGCCATGTTGTGCGCCGGATCCTGCAGGCCCTGGGTCACGAACAGGCCGAACAGGCGGTCGGTGTAGTAGTTGGTCGCGTTGAGCGGATCGACGTCGGCGCGCAGGTTCTGGCCGAGATAGCTGGCGAACGCGGCCTTGTCGTCCACCGCGGCGATCGCGTCGAGTTCGGGCTGCACCGGCGCCAGGCCGCGCTGCTCGATCGTGGCGGTGTCCATGAACGCGGCGTAGTAGTCGGCGATGCGGCGCTCGTCGGTGCCGGCCGCGGGCTTGGCGTCGATGATGCCCTTCACCAGGTCGGCCTGGCGCTGCTCGGCCTTCTGGAACACCTGCAGGAAGATGCCGGTGCTGGAGCGGTCGGCCGGGATCTCGGCGGTCTTCAGCCAGCCGCCGTTCGCGTATTCGTTGAAGTCGTCGCCCGGCTGGACCGACTTGTCCATGCCGGCGAGGTCGATGCCGATCACGGGCTGCGCCGGCGCGGTCGCGGCCGGGGGCGCGGCGGTCTTCGCGGTGTCGTCGGCGGTGGGCGTGCGGGTGCAGGCGACGCAGGCGCAGATGGCCATCGCCAGCAGGGTGGGACGGGAAAGGCGCATGGGCAGTCACCGTTCGGGAGGGACCCGCAACATAAACCCGGCGCGTGACGGCGGCATAGGCCTGAAGTCACCGGCCCGCGGCTGGAACCGCTACCGGCCCGGTGGATGGCCGGCTTGCGGCAAACTGGGCCCCTGACCCCGCCGCAAGGAGCCGGCCATGCCCCTCGACGCCGCCGAATACGCGCGCCTGTACGACGAATCCCTGCGCGATCCGGACGCCTTCTGGGGCCGCGCGGCCGGCCGGCTGGACTGGATGCGGCCACCGACGCGGGTGAAGGAGACCTCGTTCGACGCCGCGGACTTCCACGTGCGCTGGTACGCGGACGGCGAGCTGAATGCGAGCGTGGAGTGCCTGGACCGGCACCTGGCGACGCATGGCGACAAGGCCGCGATCGTGTTCGAGCCCGACGATCCCGCCGCCGCGCCGCAGCGCATCACCTACCGCGAGCTGCATGCGCGGGTGTGCCGGCTCGCCAACGCGCTGCGCAATCTCGGCGTCGGCAAGGGCGACCGGGTCACGATCTACCTGCCCATGATCCCCGACGCGATCGTGGCGATGCTCGCCTGCGCGCGGATCGGCGCGGTGCACATGGTGGTGTTCGGCGGCTTCGCGCCGCATTCGATCGCCGACCGCATCGCCGACTGCGGCAGCAAGCTCGTCATCACCGCCGACGAAGGCCTGCGCGGCGGCAAGCGCGTTCCGCTCAAGGCGAACGTCGACGCCGCGCTGAAGCTACCCGGCACCAACAGCGTCGAAACAGTGCTGGTCGTGCGCCACACCGGCGGGCCGGTGGCGATGCAGATGCCGCGCGACCGCTGGGTCGACGCGGTGGTCGAGGGCCAGCCCGACACCTGCGAGCCCGAACGCATGAACGCGGAGGATCCGCTGTTCATCCTCTACACCTCCGGCAGCACCGGCAAGCCGAAGGGCGTGCTGCACACGACCGGCGGCTACCTGGTGTTCTGCGCGTACACGCACGAGGCCGCGTTCGACCTGCGCGAGGACGACGTCTACTGGTGCACCGCCGACATCGGCTGGGTCACCGGGCACAGCTACATCGTGTACGGGCCGCTGGCGAACGGCAGCACCGCCGTCGTGTTCGAGGGCGTGCCGACGTTCCCGGACTGCTCGCGCTTCTGGAACGTCGTCGACCGCCATGGCGTGACGATCTTCTACACCGCGCCGACCGCGATCCGCGCGCTGATGCGCGAGGGCGACGACTGGGTGCGCGCGACCTCGCGTTCGTCGCTGCGACTGCTCGGCTCCGTCGGCGAACCGATCAACCCGGAAGCGTGGCGCTGGTACCACGACGTCGTCGGCGACTCCCGCTGCCCGGTCGTGGACACGTGGTGGCAGACCGAAACCGGCGGCATCCTGATCGCACCCTGGCCGGGCGTCGTGTCCGACCCCAAGCCCGGCGCGGCGATGAAGCCGTTCTTCGGCGTGCGCCCGGCGCTGGTCGACGCCAGCGGCGCGTTCGTCGAAGGCGCGGGCGAAGGCAACCTCGTGCTGCTGGATTCCTGGCCCGGGCAGATGCGCACCGTGTACGGCGACCACCAGCGCTTCATCGACACCTATTTCAAGGCCTATCCGGGCATGTACTTCACCGGCGACGGCGCGCGCCGCGACGCCGACGGCGACTGGTGGATCACCGGCCGCGTCGACGACGTGATCAACGTCAGCGGCCACCGCATCGGCACCGCCGAGATCGAAAGCGCGCTGGTCGCGCACCACGCGGTGGCCGAGGCCGCGGTGGTCGGCTTCCCGCACGACCTCAAGGGCCAGGGCATCTACGCGTACGTGACGCTGAAGGAAGGCGTCGCGCCTTCGGAGGCCCTGCGCAAGGAACTGGTGGCGCAGGTGCGCGAGGAGATCGGCCCGACCGCCACGCCCGACCACATCCAGTGGGCGCCGGCGCTGCCGAAGACGCGCAGCGGCAAGATTATGCGGCGCATCCTGCGCAAGATCGCCGAAGCAGGCTCATCAGAGCCGACGCCCGACCAGCTCGGCGACACCTCCACCCTCGCCGATCCGTCCGTCGTCGAGGCGCTGGTGCGCGAGCGCAAGGACGCCTAAGCGCCAAAATTTGACTTTCGGCTAGATTGTCGCAAGGCTTGCGACGCGAAGCGCCCGCAATTGTAGTTTCTGGCTCCAACGTGCCGGCGCGTCAAACGGAGCGTCATGCGTACATCGCCTCTATCGACAGGTATCTACTCGATCCCTCAGGCGGCTCGCCTGATCAGGGTTCACCCCGCGCGGTTGCGCGCATGGGTGTGCGGACACTCGGGTGCAAAGAGTGGTCCGCTCATTAAGACCGAGCTGCCTGTGGTAGACCACAATATCGCGCTTTCGTTTGTAAATGTAATAGAAGCTCGCTTCATCGCTGAGTTCGCGAAGCACGGCGTACATGTTCGGTCTATTAGATATATGGCTGAACAAGCCGAGGACTACCTTTCGACACCACATCCGTTTGCCACGGATAACATCTTCCGAACTGATGGAAGAAAGATCTTTATCGAGGCAGCTAATCGTACTGGCGATCCAAAGCTCTACGACTTAAAGAGCCGAAACTGGGCTATGCACAAGATCCTCAAGGATGCGTTGCTTGAGGGCGTGGAGTTTAGTGCCGGGTTCGCCGAGGCTTGGTTCCCTCGACGCCAAATCGCACCGAGTGTCCGCGTTAGCCCGAAGGTTTCGTTTGGAAGTCCAGCATTGCTAGACAGCGGCGTACCAACGGAAGCGCTGTATGACGCTTTGTTGGCGGAGGGGCGAGATTACAAAAGTGTCGCTCGATGGTTCGACCTGCCAGTTCAGCAGATCGAGGAAGCTGTCAAATTCGAAATTGATCTTAAAAATCTGAATTGAAGATCGCACTCGACGAACATATCTCCAAGTCTCTCGTCGAGGCCTTGACCGCCTTGAGCGGCGAAGCGGGAATGTTGCAAGTTGAGCTTGTATCGGCCAGGAATTATGCCGTCCCCAAAGCAACTAGCGACGTACCTTGGCTACAGAAGTTCAAGGCCGATGGGGGAACTGTTGTTGTTAGTGGCGACGCAAAAATGCGTGGCAAGTTGCATGAGCAGAGGGCTCTGAGCGACGCAGGCTTTGTCGTCTTCTTCCCCGCACGAAGGTGGAACCAACTTAACGGATTGGCAAAGACGGCCTTTTTAATTTTGTGGTGGCAAGCCATTTTACAAACTGCAGCGTCCGCAAAGCCTGGCCAGTTTTTCGAGGTTCCTCTGACGAATCGTGTTGGGCCAATGCGAGTGGTTACACCGCCAGAGCGCAAAAAACCTGGGCGGAAGAAGAAAGCACAGTGATTGCTAACAAAGCGCCAAAGAAAAGGCCCGCTCGCGCGGGCCTTCGCTTTTCCGACAGGGCGCTCCCGGAGGAGCCGGAAGCCTTACTTGATCTTGGCTTCCTTGTAGATCACGTGCTTCCGGACGACGGGGTCGTACTTCTTGACCTCCATCTTGTTCGGCGTGTTCTTCTTGTTCTTGTCGGTGGTGTAGAAGTGGCCGGTGTCGGCGGTGGACACCAGGCGGATCTTGTCGCGCTTGCTCGCCATGTCGTCCTCCTCAGACCTTTTCGCCGCGGGCGCGGAGTTCGGCCAGGATCGAATCGATCCCGTTCTTGTCGATGGTGCGCAGGGCCTGCGCGGAAACCTTCAGCTTGACCCAGCGGTTCTCGCTGGCGACCCAGAAGCGGCGCTCGTGCAGGTTCGGCAGGAAGCGGCGGCGGGTCTTGTTGTTGGCGTGCGAGACGTTGTTGCCGGTCTGCACGCCCTTGCCGGTGACTTGGCATACGCGGGACATAACGCACCTCGAAAGGTAATGGGTGGCTCCCGTAGCCCGGGGACCTTCGGCCTCGATGGGCGGGCCGGAGGTTCGGCCAGGCGCAGCGAGCCGGCGATTATGCCGCAAATCAGTGGCTTGGCGCCAGTGGCTGGTCCGGCCCCGGCCGGGCCGCCGGCGCGGCCCGGGCCTCGGCGATCCAGGCCCGGACCTGCGCCTCCAGAACCGGCAGCGGCACCGAGCCCTGGGACAGGACGACGTCGTGGAACCTGCGCAGGTCGAAGCGGGGGCCCAGGGCCTGCTCGGCCTCGTGCCGCAGGCGGACGATGGTCAGCTCCCCGAGCTTGTAGCTGAGCGCCTGCCCCGGCCAGGAGATGTAGCGGTCGACCTCGGTCTCGACCTCGTGGGTGGACAGCGCGGTATGGCCCGCCAGGTAGTCGATCGCCTGCTGGCGGGTCCAGCCGCCGTGGTGGATGCCGGTGTCGATCACCAGCCGGCAGGCGCGCCACATCGCGTAGGTCAGGCGGCCGAAGTCCTCGTAGGGCGTCTCGTAGAGGCCCATGTCCACGCCGAGGTCCTCGCTGTACAGGCCCCAGCCCTCGCCGAAGGCGGAGATGTAGCTGTTGCGGCGGAACGCCGGCTGCGCCGCCTGCTCCTTCGCCAGCGACAGCTGCAGCGAGTGGCCGGGCGACGATTCGTGCAGGGTCAGCGCCGGCAGGTTGTACAGCGGCCGCGACGGCAGGTCGTACGTGTTGACCCAGTAGGTGTCGGTGCCGCCGCGCCCCGCGGTCCAGAACGGCGCGATCTCCGCCGGCACCGGGACGATGGTGAAGCGGCCGCGCGGCAGCGTGCCGATGATCTTGCCGACCTCGCCGTCGACGCGCTTGGCGATCCACGCGGCGCGGTCGAGCAGCGCCTGCGGCGTCTTCGCGTAGAACCGCGGGTCGGTGCGCAGGAAGCGCAGGAATTCGGCGAAGGTCGCTTCGGGCGTGCTGCCCTTGAAGCCGGTCTTCGCGATGATCGCGTCCATCTCCGCCTGGATGCGCTCCACTTCGCGCAGGCCGATGGCGTGGATCTCCTCGGGATCCATGTCCAGCGTCGTGTATTCGCGGATCTGCTGCCGATACCAGGCCTTGCCGTCGGGCATCGCTTCGGCGGCGAGCGTGGCGCGCGCCCGCGGCACGTATTCGTCGCGATAGAACGCGAGCAGCCTCGCGTGCGCCGGCACGACGCGTTCCATGATCGCCTTGCGCGCGCGTCCGCGCAGCGCCTCCTGCTCCGCGGCGGGGATCGACGCCGGCATCCGCGCGAACGGCCGCCACAACGGCGAATCCTCGGCGCGCTGCAGGTTCGCGACGTCGGCGATGGACTGGTCGCGGCCGGCCAGCACCGCCCGCGGCACGCTGAAGCCGCGCGCGAGGCCGGCGCGCATGTTCGCGATCTGCTGGTCGAAATAGCGCGGCACGTCCTCGAGCCTGCCGATATAGTTGGCGTAGGCCTTCGCGTCGCGCATGTCGGCGCGGGCCATGAAGCCGAGGTTCGCCCAGAACGAGCTGTCGGCGTTGAACGGCATCTCGTAGTCGCGGAAGCGCACCGACTCGGCGAGGTTGCGCACCTGCGGCAGGTAGACCGCGTAATTCACGCGCTCGGCCGGCGACAGCTTCGCCGGGTCGATGGCGCGCAGCTGCGCGAGCACGGCGTCCCACTTCGCGAGCCGGCGCGCCTGCGCTTCCGCGCCGACGTCGGGCAGGTTCGGCAGGTCGAGCTCCGGCTCGCCGTCCTCGTCGCCGGCGTTGCCGAACTCGCGCTCGCGCCATTTCCACTCGGCTTCGTAGATGGCGCGGAAGGCCGCGTCCGCGGCGGATGTGTCGGCGGCGGACGCGGCGCTGGCCTTCGCGCCCGCCGGGGTCCCGGCGTCCTGCGCCGCTGCGGCCGGCGGCGCCAGCGCCATCGCGATCACAAGCGCCGTCGCGGCGCACGCTGCCTTCGCCTGCATCGAATTCCCCTTCCGGACGGATCGGCGGATCAGTGGGTCGCGCGATCGCGGCGCCAGCCGCGATGGCGGATGTCCAGGTACAGGCTATAGCAGGCGGTGAAGGCCGGGAACAGGTTCTGCAGGATGCCCACCGAATCGTTCTTGCCGAACACGAAGTAGGACAGCGTCATCAGGCTGCCCACGATGCTCATGTACCAGAACAGGCGCGGGATCACCGGCTTGCCCTGGCGCTTGCTGGCGACGAACTGCACGAGCCAGCGGCCGCCGAACATCAGCGCGCCGACCAGGCCGATCAGCTTCCAGGGCGAGGCGTGCAGCCCGCTCCACGCGAGCCACGCGATGGGCTCGTTCATGACATCCGCCGCGGGCACGGCGGGCGCCGCCCCCGCGACCTGCGCGAGGGCGAGGGCGAGGCCCGCGCCGAGGCTCAAGGCAGCTCCTCGGTCGGCGCGACCTTGCCGCGCTTGATCAGCCAGGCCACGCCGCGCAGGTCGCTGATGCCGACCAGGGCGCGGTTGAGGTTGTTGTACTTCGACACGCCGGCGCTGCGATGGCGGTGGTTCACCGGCACGCTCACCGTCTTCCAGCCCGCGCGCTGCATCAGCGCCGGCAGGTAGCGGTGCATGTGGTCGAAGTGCGGCAGGTCGAGGAAGGCCTCGCGCTCGAACAGCTTGATGCCGCAGCCGGTGTCGGGCGTGGCGTCGCGCAACATGCGCGAGCGGATCGCGTTGGCGGCCTTCGAGGCCCAGCGCTTGCTGCCGGTGTCCTTGCGGTCGACGCGCCAGCCGGCGAACAGCTTCACGCCCGGCTCGGCCTTCGCGCGCTCGGCGATCAGCTTCGGGATGTCCGCCGGATCGTTCTGCCCGTCGCCGTCGAGGGTCGCGATCCACTCGCCGCGCGCAGCCTTGACGCCGTTGCGGATCGCGGTGCTCTGGCGGCCCTGCTTCAGGTGCCGGATCACGCGCAGCTCCGGCACTTCGGCCCTCAGCGCCTGCAGCTTCGCCAGGGTGTCGTCGGTCGAGCAGTCGTCGACGTAGACGATCTCGAAATCGCCGCCCTCGCCCGCCGGCCTGCCGCGCAACGCGGCCACGATTTCGGCGACGAGCGGCGCGACGTTGTCGCGCTCGTTGTAGACCGGCACGACGACGGAAAGCGAGGGATGGGCCATGCGCGCCGCTCCGTCAGCGGCTGCCGCGCAGCTTCTCGAGCACGCCGTCGAGCGCGTCGAGGTTGGCGTAGTGGATCACGAGCTTGCCCTTGCCGCCGCGGCCGTGGTCGATGGCGACGCGCGTGCCGAGCGACTCGCCGAGCTCGCGCTCGAGCGCGGCGATGTCGGCCTGCGGCGCGGGCTTGCCCGGCTTCGCCTTCGCCTGCGCGCCGCCGGTCGCGACCTTGCCGGCCGCGAGCTGCTGCACGCGATGCTCGACCTCGCGCACGGACCATCCGTTTTCGGCGGCCTGGCGCGCCAGCGCGATCGCCGCCTGCGGCGCCACGGTAAGCAGCGCCCGCGCATGGCCCATTTCCAGCGCGCGGGTCTCGACCAGGGTGCGGATTTCCGGCGGCAGTTCCAGCAGGCGCAGGAGGTTGGACACCGCCGCGCGCGAGCGGCCGACCGCTTCCGCCGCCTGCGCGTGGGTCAGGTTGAACTCGTCGATCAGGCGCTGCAGCGCGTTCGCCTCTTCCAGCGGGTTCAGGTCCTCGCGCTGGATGTTCTCGATCAGCGCCATCGCGACCACGGTGCGGTCGTCGACTTCGCGCACGACCACCGGGACTTCGGGCAGGCCGGCCAGCTTCGACGCGCGCCAGCGGCGCTCGCCGGCGATGATTTCCCAGGTGCGGCCGCGCGCGCCCGCGATCTCGCGGACCACGATCGGCTGGATCACGCCCTGCGCGCGGATCGATTCGGCGAGCTCGGCGAGCTTGGCGTCGTCCATCGTGCGGCGCGGCTGGTACTTGCCCGGCGCGAGCGCGTCGATCGGCAGGCGGCGCAGCTCGTCGCCCGGCTTCGCCTCCATCGCGGGCGCCTCCGCGGCGGCCTTCGGCCCGAGCAGCGCCTCGAGGCCGCGGCCCAGCCCGCGCTTCTTGGCGGTGGTCTTCGACGCGGCGTTCATGCGGCGCTCCCTGCGGTGTCCTTCATCGTGCTGCTTCCCCTCTGTTCGTCGCGCACCGCCTGCTCGCGCTCGCGCTGCCGGCGCAGCACCTCGCCCGCCAGGCCGAGGTAGGCGACCGCGCCGCGCGAGCCGCGGTCGTAGCCGACGATGCTCTGGCCGTGGCTCGGCGCCTCGGCCAGGCGCACGTTGCGCGGCACGATGGTGCGGAACACCTTGTCGCCGAAATGCTCGACGAGTTCGGCCGAGACCGCGTTGGCGAGATTGTTGCGCACGTCGAACATGGTGCGCAGCACGCCTTCGATCTCGAGCTGCGGATTGAGGCGGCCCTTGAGTGCGTCGATGGTGCGCACGAGCGAGCTCAGGCCTTCGAGCGCGTAGTACTCGCACTGCATCGGCACCAGCACGCCGTCGGCGGCGGTCAGCGCGTTGAGCGTGAGCAGCGACAGCGCCGGCGGGCAGTCGACGATGATGAAGTCGTAGCGCGCGCGCAGCGGGTCGAGCGCGCGCTTGAGGCGCTGCTCGCGGCCTTCCTCGTCCATCAGCTCGATCTCGGCCGCGGTGAGGTCGGTGTTGCCCGGCAGCAGATCGAAGCCTTCGGGCGTCTTCACGATCGCCGTGTCCGCGTGCTGCTCCTCGAGCAGCACGTCGCAACTCGACGCGGCGAGCTCGTGCTTGTCCACGCCGCTGCCCATCGTGGCGTTGCCCTGGGCGTCGAGGTCGACCAGCAGCACGCGCTTGGGCGTGGCCGCCAGTGCCGCGGCCAGGTTGACCGCGGTGGTGGTCTTGCCGACCCCGCCCTTCTGGTTGGCGACAGCGATGATGCGGGCCATGGCTCGGCGCGTGACCTCTTGCGATGGATGGCCGGCGCGCGCCACGTCGTCCTGACGGGCCGGACCGGGGATTATGCGGTATCCCCGCCGGCGGTGCGGCCGACCACCACGAGGTGCCGTTCCGCGGCGAGCCCCGGCACCGCAAGGGGCCGGATTTCCCGCACGGCCCAGCCCGCGGGCAGCGCGGCAATCTCGTCGGCGGGCACGACGCCCTTCATCGCGAGCAGGACGCCCCCGGGCTTCGGCAGGTGGCCGCCGAGTTCCAGGATCAGCGGCAGCGTGGCCAGGGCGCGCGCGGTGATCGCATCGAAGGCGCCCGGCGCGTCGTAGGCCTCGATGCGCGATTCGACCGCCTTCGCGTTGGCGAGGCCGAGGCTGCGCACCGCTTCGCGCAGGAAGCGCGCCTTCTTGCCGTTGGATTCCACCAGCGCGACCTGCAGGGCCGGCTGCGCGATCGCCAGCGGGATGCCGGGAAACCCGGCGCCGGTGCCGAGGTCGGCGAGGCTGCCGCCGGCCGCCGCGAGCGGCGCGGTGGCTTCGTGCATGGCGAGCGAATCGAGCAGGTGCTTGGACACCATCTCGCGCGGGTCGCGGATGGCGGTCAGGTTGTAGGCGGCGTTCCAGCGCAGCAGCAGCGCGAGGTAGGCGAGCAGCGGCCCGGCGAGCGCGCGGTCCAGGCCGAGCGCGTCCAGCCCCGATTCCAGTTCGCTCCGTGCCGCCGCGTCGATCGCATCGCCCATGCGGCCATTATCGGTCACGCCGCGCGCCAGGCGAGGGCGGCCCGGTAGCCGGGGTGCGGAACGAATTCGTGCAGCGACCACGCGGCCGCATCGCCGAGCGCCGGGTCGGCCGCGGCCAGGACCAGGGCGCCGCCGGCTTCCGCGAAGGCGAGGCGGTGCAGCCCGAACGCGAGGCCGCGCCCGTGCGCCTTCAGCACCGCTTCCTTCGCGCACCAGAGGCGCAGGAAGGCGAGGTCGCGCGGCGCAAGCGCGCCGTCCGCCGTCCCGGCGCCATCGGCCGCGTGCGCTTCGAGCCATGCGGCCTCGGACGGCGCGAAGTGGCGATGCGCGATCTCGAGCGCCTTCGGCCGCGGATGCTCGAATTCCATGTCCACGCCCAGCGTCGCGTCGCGCGCGAAGGCCAGCAGCAGGCCTTCGCCGCTGTGGCTCCAGCCGGCGTCCGCGGCGATGCCGGCGGCGAAACGCGGGCGGCCGAGGGGATCGCGGTGCATCGGCAGCGCGCCCGCCGGCATCCCGGGCAGCGCCGCCAGCCAGTCGTGCGCCGCGGCCCAGGCGCCGCCGGCGCGCGCGCGCTCGCCGGCCCGCCAGGGCTGCCAGTGCCAGCGCGGCAGGCCGCCGGGCGTGCTGAACGGGGTCGAAGGCGGCATCGCGGGCATCCGTCGGATCGCCGCCAGCGTAAAGTACCGCCGGGGAAAACGCAGGCCGTCCATGTCCGCAGTCGTCGAAGACAGTGCGATCCGCTCCTTGCCGCTCGCGGCGGGCGAAGGCGCGCGCGTGCTCGCCTTCGGCCCGGATGCGACCGTCAGCGTGTCCGCCTTCCTCGGCCATGCCCGCGCGCTGGCCGCGCGGCTCCCGGACGCCCGCCACGCGATCCTGCTGTGCGAGGACCGTTACCGCTTCCTGGTCGGGTTCTGCGCGGCGGCGATGCGCGGGCAGGCGGTGCTGCTCCCGCCGTCGCGCGCGCCGGCCTGCGTGTCGGACATCGCCGCGCGCCACGCGGGCAGCCATTGCATCGGCGACGACGCGGTCGACGCCGCGCTGGCGGCGCCCGCCGCGCATGCCGGCGAAACCCTGCGCGCGGAAGTCGACGCCGACGCGCTCGCGGTGATCGGCTTCACCTCCGGCAGCACCGGCGTGCCGATGGCGCACGCCAAGACCTGGGCGTCCTTCCACGCGAGCACCGCGCAGAACGCCGCGGCGCTGCGCGACCTGTGGGGCGGAGCCGCGATCGCGCACGTCGTCGCGACCGTGCCGCCGCAGCACATGTACGGCCTGGAGTTCAGCGTGCTGCTGCCGCTGCTCGCGGGCGCGGCCGTGCACACCGGCCGCCCGTTCTTCCCGCACGACATCGTGCGCGCGCTGCTCGATGCGCCGGCGCCGCGCGTGCTGGTGACCACGCCGGTGCACCTGCGCGCGCTGCTCGACGCCTGCGACGCGGATCCGTCGCTCGCGCCGCCGCCGCTGGCGGGCATCGTGTCCGCCACCGCGCCGCTGCCGGCCGCGCTCGCCGCCGCGGCCGAGGCGCGCTTCGGCTGCGAGCTGCGCGAATTCTTCGGCTCCACCGAAACCTGCGTCATCGCCTCGCGCCGCGCCGCGCGCGAGGCCGCGTGGACGCCGTTCCCGGGCGTGCGCCTGCAGCCGCGCCCCGGAGGCACCGACGTGCATGCGCCGCAACTCGCCGCGGTGGTGACGCTCGCCGACCTCGTCGAGCTCGACGGCGCCGGCCGGTTCCTGTTGCGCGGCCGCGATGCCGACCTGCTCGAGATCGCGGGCAAGCGCGCCTCGCTCGGCGACCTCACCCGCCGCCTGCAGGCGGTGGACGGCGTCGAGGACGGCGTGGTGTTCCAGCTCGATCCCGATCCGGCCACCGGCGTGCGCCGGCTCGCCGCGCTCGCGGTCGCGCCGGGCCTGGACGAAGCGCGCATCCTCGACGCGTTGCGCGAGGGCATCGACCCGGTGTTCCTGCCGAGGCCGCTCCGGCGCGTCGCCGCGCTGCCCCGCAACGCCACCGGCAAGCTGCCCCGGGCCGAACTGCTCGCCGCGCTGCGCGACGCAAACGCCTGATTCCCGGCCGTTTTCGGCCCCGCGGGCGGCCGTTTCGCGCTGACACTGCCGTCACGACCTCCTGTACAGACTTGTCGCGCCCCCTAGGGGAGTCGTACCCCGACAACCGCGCATAAGGAGAGTGAAAATGGGTCTGATCATTTGGCTGATCGTGGGCGGCATCATCGGCTGGCTTGCCAGCATGATCATGCGGACGGATGCCCAGCAGGGCGTGGTGCTGAACGTCGTCGTCGGCATCATCGGCGCGCTGATCGGCGGGTGGCTGATCGCGCCGCTCATCGGTGGCAGCACCGGCGCCGCCGGCGGCTTCGACATCATGGGATTCATCGCGGCCCTGATCGGCGCGATCATCCTGCTGGCGATCGTGAACCTGTTCCGTCGCGGCCGCGTGCGCTGAGCAACGCCGCAGGCTGGAACAGCAAGACAGAGGAAGGACCGCAGGAGCGGGACGCAGCCCAGGATGGGCAGCACGGAAGCGCGAAGGCCCGGCAGGACGCCGGGCCTTTCTTTTTGCGCGGATCGCGTTGCGCGGACCGAGCGTGTCCCGCGCGGCCGTTCAGCCCAGCGCAAGCCACGCGGGCGCGTGGTCGCTCGGCCGCTCCAGGCGGCGCGGCGCGAGGTCGATGCCGCCCGCCGAGCACGACGCGCGCAACGCGTCGGACACCAGCAGCAGGTCGATGCGCAGCCCCCAGCCGCGATCGAAGGCCTGCAGGCGGTAGTCCCACCAGGAGTGGTGGCCCGGCTCCTGGTTGTGCAGGCGGAAGCTGTCGTGCAGCCCGAGCGCCTGGATGCGCTGCAAGGCCTCGCGTTCCGGCGTGGAGCACATGATCTTTTCGCGCCAGCGCTTCGGGTCGTGCACGTCGGCGTCGCCGGGGGCGATGTTGAAGTCGCCCAGCACCACGAGCCGCTCGTGCTTCGCGAGCTCCGCCTGCAGCATGCCGTGCGCGGCCTCGAGCCAGCGCATCTTGTAGTCGTACTTCTGGCTGCCGACTTCCTGGCCGTTGACGACGTAGAAGTTGACGATGCGCACGCCGTCCACCGTCGCGGCGATGACGCGCTTCTGCTCGTCGTCGAAGCCGGGGATGCCGGCCTGCACGTCCTCGATCGCGTGGCCCTTGGCCAGGATCGCGACGCCGTTGTAGGTCTTCTGTCCCGAGAACACGCTGCGGTAGCCGTGGCCGGCGAGCACGTCGTCGGGGAAGCGCAGGTCCTCGAGCTTGGTTTCCTGCAGGCCGACGACGTCGGGCGCGGCCTCGGCCAGCCATTGCTGCAGGTGCGGCAGGCGCACGTTGAGCGAATTGACGTTCCAGCTGGCGATCTTCATGCCGGGAGTGTACCCGCGGCGACGCCCGACCCGCCGCCGGCATACCATGGGCCATGGACGCGAACACCGGACACGCACGCCCCGCCGCCGACGGCTGGGCCGACCTGCGCAGCGATACCGTCACCCGCCCCTCCGCCGCGATGCGCGCGGCGATGCTGGCGGCCGACGTCGGCGACGACGTGTACGGCGACGACCCGACGGTCAACGCGCTGCAGGACCGGCTCGCCGGCGACCTCGGCTTCGAGGCGGCGCTGTTCCTGCCGAGCGGCACGCAGTCGAACCTCGCCGCGCTGATGGCCCACTGCGCGCGCGGCGACGAATACATCGTCGGCATGGACGCGCACACCTACAAGTACGAAGGCGGCGGCGCCGCGGTGCTGGGCTCGATCCAGCCCCAACCCATTCCGCAGGCGGCGGACGGCACGCTGCCGCTGGACGCCGTCGAGCGCGCGATCAAGCCGGTGGATCCGCACTTCGCGCGCACGCGGCTGCTCTGCCTCGAGGACACCTGGCACGGCCGGCCGCTGCCGCTCGACTACCTCGCGGCGGCGCGCGCGCTCTGCGACCGCCGCGGGCTGGCGCTGCACCTCGACGGCGCGCGGCTGTACAACGCGGCGGTCGCCTGCGGCGTGCCCGCCCGCGAGATCGCGCGCCACTTCGACAGCGTGTCGGTGTGCCTGTCGAAGGGCCTCGGCGCGCCGGTCGGCTCGGTGCTGGTCGGCAGCGAGGCACTGATCGGCACCGCGCGGCGCTGGCGCAAGGTGCTCGGCGGCGGCCTGCGCCAGGCCGGCATCCTCGCGGCGGCGGGTCTTTACGCGCTGGACCACAACGTCGCGCGCCTCGCCGAGGACCATGCGCGCGCGGCGCGCCTGGCCGACGCCCTGCGCGCGATCCCGGGCGCCGGCGCGGTGGAGCAGCACACCGGCATGGTGTACGTCGACTTCCCGGCCGGCCGCAGGGAGGCGCTGCGGGAGGAAATGCAGCGCCGCCACGTGCGCCTGTCCGTGGCCGACGCCGGCCCGCTGCGCCTGGTGCTGCACCTCGACGTCGACGACGACGGCATCGCGCGCGTGGCCGACGGCTTCCGCGCCGCCTGCGCCGCCTGACCGGGCGGCTGCGGCCGCAGTCGCGGCGCTACAATCGCGGCATGCCCATCGCTCCCGCTTCCGTGCGCCCCTGGCGCGGCGTGCTGCCAACCGTCGGCGCGCGCGTCTACCTCGATCACGCCGCGACGCTGGTCGGCGACGTCGTGCTCGGCGACGACGTCTCGCTGTGGCCCGGCGTCGTGGTCCGCGGCGACGTCAACTTCATCCGCATCGGCGCGCGCACCAACGTGCAGGACGGCACCGTCGTCCACGTGAGCCACGACGGCCCGCACGCGAAGCTCGGCGGTTTCGCCACCGTGATCGGCGAGGACGTCACCATCGGCCACAAGGCGATCGTGCACGCCTGCCGCATCGCCGACGCGTGCCTGATCGGCATGGGGGCGATCGTGCTGGACGGCGCGGTCGTCGAGAAGCACGGCTTCGTCGGCGCCGGCGCCCTGGTCGCGCCGGGCAAGGTCGTGGGCAGCGGGGAGATGTGGCTCGGCAATCCCGCGCGCAAGGTGCGCATGCTGTCCGACGCCGAAATCGAAGCGCTGTACTACAGCGCCGGCCACTACGTCCGGCTGAAGGACGAGTACCTCGCCGCCGGCTAGCGCGGCGCGCCGGCGTTCGCGTTCGCGTTCGTGTCGCCCGGCGTGGCCGGCGGCGCGGCGGGCGCCGTCCGCGCGGCGGCGATCCGCCCGATCTCCTGGAAGATTCCCGGGAGGTCGGCGCCGACGTAGCCCTCGTGGTGGGCCACGAGCCGGCCTTCCGGATCGACCAGCCAGACGTTCGGCAGCATGAACACACCCCACGCCTGCCCGACCGACGAGCCCGCATCGTGCGCCAGCACCATCGTCGGATGGCGCACCTTGCGCAGCAGGCTGCCGTACTCGCGCGCGCTGTCGCCGACGTCCACGCCGATCACCTGCAGGCCCTGCGCGGCGGAGGCCTTGTTCAGTTCCTCGAACGCCGCCATCTGCTCCTTGCACGGGTCGCAGGACGCGTTCCAGAACGTGACCACGACGAACTTGCCGCGGTAGTCGGTCAGGACGACCGGCTTGCCGCCGGCATCGCCGAGCGCGATCGGCGCGAAGTCGCCGATGGCCGGCCCGGCGGCCTCGGCCCGGCCGGCGAGCAGCGCGGCGGACGCCAGCAGGACGGCTGCGGGCAACAGGGAAAGGCGCATGGCACGGCTCCGCTCGGGGGACCGCCACTGTAGCCGGATTCCCGCCATCCACTCTGAGACACTGCGCGCATGCCCGAATTGCCCGAAGTCGAAACCACGCGCCGCGGCCTGGCGCCGCACCTGGAGGGACGCCGCATCGCCGCGGTGACGCTGCGCCGGCCCGACCTGCGCTGGCCGATCCCGCGCGAGGTCGCGCGGCTGCTGCCCGGGCAGCGCATCGAGGCGGTGCGCCGGCGCGCGAAATACCTGCTGCTCGACACCGGCGCCGGCAGCGCGCTGCTGCACCTGGGCATGTCGGGCAGCCTGCGCGTGCTGCCGGCGCGCACGCCGGTCTCCGCGCACGACCACGTCGACTTCGCGCTGGAGGGCGGGCGTGGCGAACGCGTGCTGCGCTTCAACGACCCGCGCCGCTTCGGTTGCCTGCTGTGGCAGCCGCCGGGCACGACCCACGAGCTGCTGCAGGACCTCGGCCCGGAGCCCTTGTCGGACGCTTTCACCGGGGACGACCTGTTCGCGCGCAGCCGCGGCCGCAAGGCGCCGGTCAAGGTCTTCCTGATGGACCAGAAGGTCGTGGTCGGCGTCGGCAACATCTACGCCGCCGAAGCCCTGTTCGCCGCCGGCATCTCGCCGCTGCGCCCGGCCGGGCGGGTTTCGCTGGAGCGCTACCGCGCGCTGGCCGACGCGGTGAAGTCCATCCTGGCCGCGGCGATCGCGCGCGGCGGCACCACCCTGCGCGACTTCATCAGTCCCGACGGCGTGCCCGGCTACTTCGAGCAGGAGCTGTCCGCCTACGGCCGCGGCGGCGAGCCCTGCCCGCGCTGCGGCCGGCCGCTGAAATCCGGGGACATCGGCCAGCGGGCCACGGCCTGGTGCGGGCACTGCCAACGCTGAACGGGGCGCGGAACGCGGAAGCAGGCGACAACCGGTCACGCCGAAGGGCTATATTGGCCGCGTCTTCGGGGAAAAGACCTTGGCAGAAACCGCCGACATCACCTTGTGGCTGGATGCCGCACGCGAGGGCGACCGCGCCGCGCTCGACCGCGTCCTCGCCACGCTGTACCAGGAACTGCACGCGATGGCGCGGCGCCAGCTCGCCGGCCAGCTCGGGCACACGCTGGACGCGACCGCGCTCGTCCACGAGGCCTACCTGAAGCTGGTCGGCCGCAACGCCGCCCAGTTCGACGACCGCGCGCACTTCTTCGCGTACGCCGCCTCGGCGATGCGCAGCGTCGTCGTCGACTACGCGCGCCAGCGCCTCGCGCAGAAGCGCGGCGGCGACCTGCATCGCGTCGCCGAGCTGCCCGAGGACCTCGAGGGCGGCCTGCGCCTGGACGAGGAAACGCTCGGCCTCGACGTCGCCCTGACCCGCCTGTCCGCCGTCGATCCGCGCCTGGCGCAGGTGGTGGAGCTGCGCTACTTCACCGGCCTGTCGGAGCTGGAGATCGCCGCGCTGCTCAAGCGCTCCGAGCGCAGCATCCGCCGCGACTGGCAGAAGGCGCGCATGTTCCTGCTCGCATCGCTCCAGGACGCCTGACCGGAATCCGCGCCATGGACGCCGAACGCTGGCGCAAGCTGTCGCCGCTGCTCGACGCGCTGCTCGAACTCGACCCGGCGACGCGCGAACGCAGCCTGGCGATGATGCGCGAGGACGATCCGCAGCTCGGCCGCGACCTCGCCGGACTGCTCGCGCTCGAGGACGCCAACGCCGACTTCCTCGCCGAGCCGCTGGTCGCGCCGCCGCCGGGCCCGCGTCCGGGCACGCTGGTCGGCCCCTACCGCCTCGAGCGGATGATCGGCGAAGGCGGCATGGGCCAGGTCTGGCTCGCCGGCCGCGCCGACGGCCTGTACCAGCGCCGGGTCGCGCTCAAGCTGCTGCGGCCCGGGCTCGCCGATCCGAACCTGCAGCTGCGCTTCGTGCGCGAGCGGCAGATCCTCGCGCGGCTCGCGCACCCGCACATCGCGCGCCTGCTCGACGCCGGCATCAGCGGCGACGGCCAGCCCTACCTCGCGCTGGAATACGTCGAAGGCGAGCCGATCACCGACTGGTCCCGCAACCGCGACCTGTCGCTGGACGCGCGCCTGCGCCTGTTCCTGCAGACCTGCGACGCGGTCAGCCACGCGCACGCCAACCTGATCGTGCACCGCGACCTGAAGCCGTCGAACATCCTGGTGACGCCGCACGAGGAAGTGCGGCTGCTCGACTTCGGCATCGCCAAGCTGCTCGACACCGCCGACCTGGCGCCGGAGCAGACCGGCACCGGCACGGGGCTGCGCGCGTTCACGCTGCACTACGCGGCGCCCGAGCAGGTGCGTGGCGAGCCGGTCACGACGATGACCGACGTGTACGCGCTCGGCGTCGTGCTGCACGAGCTGCTCACCGGCAGCCGGCCGTACGCGCTCAAGCGCCGCACCGATGCGGAATGGGAGGAGGCGATCGTCGCCGCCGACCCGACGCGGCCGTCGCACGCGCTGCTGCGCGCCGCGCCGGTGGACGAATCGGTGCGCGAGCGCGCGCTGCGCCGGCGCCTGGCGCGCACGCTGGCGGGCGACCTCGACAACATCGTGCTGAAGGCGCTCGCCAAGCGCCCGGAGCAGCGCTATCCGTCGGTCGAGGCGCTGGCGCTCGACATCGGCCGCTACCGCGCCGGCAAGCCGGTGCTGGCGCGGCCGCAGAACCTCGGCTACCGGCTGCGCAAGTACGTGTCGCGGCACCGCTGGGCGCTGACCGCGACGCTGCTGGTGTCGCTGGCGCTGTCGGCGGCCTTCGTGCTGGTCGCCTGGCAGGCGCGGCAGGCGGTGCGCGAGGCCAGCCGCGCGCAGGCGCTGCAGGATTTCGTGATCGGCCTGTTCGAACGCGCCGGCAGCGGCGACGGCGCCGA
>JBQCJF010000114.1:0-42459 GCA_051953015.1 Luteimonas sp. | reverse complement strand
CTGCTCGGCGGCGTGGTCGGCGAGGTGGCCGACGGCCGGCGACGGCGAGCGCGCGCGGCCGGCGTAGTCGAGCACCTGGCCCGGCTGCAGGCAGGCGCGCAGATGGTGCTGGATCTGGTACCAGGCGCCCTGGTTCTGCGGCTCCTCCTGGCACCACACGACTTCCTTCGCGGAGGCGTGGCGCTTCAGCTCGGCGGCCAGCTGTTCGCGCGGGAACGGGTACAGCTGCTCCACGCGCACCAGCGCGACGTCCTTCAGGCCCTGCTTCTGCGCTTCCTCGAGCAGGTCGTAGTAGACCTTGCCCGAGCACAGCACGACGCGGCGGACCTTCTTCGCGCCGGCGGTGGAGTCCGGGATCAGCTCCTGGAACGAACCCTTCGCGAGCTCGTCCAGCGAAGACACCGCGAGCTTGTGGCGCAGCAGCGACTTGGGCGTCATCACCACCAGCGGCTTGCGCGTGGCCATGCGCATCTGCCGGCGGATCATGTGGAAGTCCTGCGCCGGCGTGGTCGGCACGCACACGATCATGTTGTCGAGCGCGCACAACTGCAGGAAGCGCTCCAGGCGCGCCGAGCTGTGCTCGGGGCCCTGGCCTTCGTAGCCGTGCGGCAGGAACAGGGCGAGGCCGCACAGGCGGTTCCACTTCGCCTCGCCGGAGGACAGGAACTGGTCGATCACGACCTGCGCGCCGTTGGCGAAGTCGCCGAACTGCGCTTCCCAGATGTCGAGCGTCATCGGGTCGGCGGTGGCGTAGCCGTACTCGAAGGCCATCACCGCTTCCTCGCTGAGCAGGGAGTCGATGATGGTGACGCGCTCCTTGTCCTCCACCAGCTCGCGCAGCGGCAGGTAATAGGCGTCGGTGGCCTGGTCGTGCAGGATCGCGTGGCGGTGGAAGAAGGTGCCGCGGCCGGAGTCCTGGCCGACGAGACGCAGCTTGTAGCCCTCGACGAGCAGCGTCGCGTAGGCGAGGTTCTCGGCGAAGCCCCAGTCGCCTGGCAGTTCGCCGGCGGCCATCCTGCGGCGGTCGTCGTAGATCTTGGCGACGCGCGGATGCAACGTGACTTCGGCCGGCACGGCGTTGATCGCCTTCGCGAGACGATCGATCTCCTTGCGCGCGACCTTCGTGTCGACCGGATCGGACAGCTTGCCGGTCATGAACTTGGACCAGTCCACGGCGAGGCTGTCGCCCCCGCCGTCGACGACGTCGGTGGTGACCGCGCCGGCGTCGAGCTTGTCGCGATAGGCGTCGACGAGCGCCTTCGCGGCGGCGGCGTCGAGCGTGCCCTCGGCGGCGAGGCGGTCGGCGTAGAGCTCGCGCGTGGTCTTGTGCGCGCGGATCGTCTTGTACATCACCGGCTGCGTCGCCGCCGGCTCGTCGGCCTCGTTGTGGCCGTGGCGGCGGTAGCAGACGAGGTCGATGACCACGTCCTTGGCGAAGCGCTGGCGGAAGTCGAACGCGAGCTGCGCGCAGAACGCGACGGCTTCCGGGTCGTCGCCGTTCACGTGCAGCACCGGCGCGCCGACCATCTTCGCCACGTCCGTGCAGTACAGGGTCGAGCGCGCGTCTTCCGCGGCGCTGGTGGTGAAGCCGACCTGGTTGTTGATGACGACGTGGATGGTGCCGCCGACGGCGAAGCCGCGCGCCTGCGACATCTGGAACAGCTCCATCACCACGCCCTGGCCCGCGAACGCGGCGTCGCCGTGGATCAGCACCGGCAGCACCTGCTTACGCTCGCGGTCGCCGCGGCGCTGCTGGCGCGAACGGACGCTGCCCGCGACCACCGGGTCGACGATCTCGAGGTGCGAGGGGTTGAACGCGAGCGCCAGGTGCAGCGGGCCGCCCGGCGTGGCGATGTCGGCGCTGAAGCCCATGTGGTACTTCACGTCGCCGGTGTGCGCGCGATCCTCGTGTGCCGGGTGGTCGAACTTGCCCTCGAATTCGTCGAACAGCTTGCGCGGCGGCTTGCCGAGCGTGTTGACGAGCACGTTGAGGCGGCCGCGGTGGGCCATGCCGATGACCGCGTCCCTGACGCCGTCGCCGCCGGCGCGCTGCAGCATCGTGTCGAGCAGCGGCACCAGGCTGTCGCCGCCCTCGAGCGAGAAGCGCTTCTGGCCGACGTACTTGGTGTGCAGGTAGCGCTCGAGGCCTTCGGCGGCGGTCAGGCGCTCGAGGATGCGCAGCTTCGCATCCTTCGACTGGCCGTAGTTCCCGGCCGCGCCCTCGAGCTTCTCGTACATCCAGCGGCGCTGCTCGGCGTCGGTGATGTGCATGAACTCGGCGCCGATGCTGCCGGTGTAGGTCGCCTTGAGCAGCGCGAGCAGGTCGCCGAGCTTCATCCGCTCGCGGCCGGCGACGCCGCCGGTGAAGAATTCGGTGCCCTGGTCCGATTCCGACAGGCGATGGAAGCCCAGGGTCAGGTCCGGCGCATCGGGCTTCGCCGCAAGGCCCAGCGGATCGAGGTCGGCGCCGAGGTGGCCGCACGAGCGGTACGCCGTGACCAGCTTGCCGACCGCGCGGTCGCGGTCGTCGCCGGTGCCGGCCGCCGCGGACGGCATCGCGCCCGACGCCGCGCGGCGCCCGGCCAGCGCCACTTCGCGCATCACCGCCGAATGGGGGACGTCGCCGGCCTCGCGGCCCTTGAGCCCGTCGAAGTAGGCCTTCCATTTCGGGCCGACGCTGTCGGGCGCGGCCAGGTACTGCTCGTACAGGTCCTCGATCCAGGCGGCGTTGGCGCCGAGCTGGGAGGACTGGGCAAACTGCTTCAGGAGACTGTCCACTTCGGGGTCGGCGAGCTCGGTGAGGGGGCGGGCCTTGCAACCTGCAAACGCCTGGTTTGCCTGGGGATTTCCCGGGGGTTGGATCGCCGCCGGCAAACCAGCACGCAAGTCCGTCAATTATAGCCGGAGGGCTTGCCGCACTGCATCACCGCAGCGGCTCAGATGCCGAGGGCGCGGTACTCGGCGACGGGGCGCGAACGGTCCCAGGCGCGGTCGAATTCGCCGCGGAGCTGGCGGGCGCGGCCCGGCGACGCCTGGTCGGCTTCGCCTTCGAGGCGGGCGGCGAGGCCGCGGAAGTAGTAGCCGCCGGCATCATTGGCGACGAACGCCGACGCGTATTCGCGATCGACCGCATCGGCGACCTCGCGGAAGGCGAAGGCGCTCGGCAGGCGCTGCGCGAGGGCGAGCAGCGGCGCCTGCCCGCGCTGCGGCGCGGCCGCGTCGTGCAGCAGGATCCGTACCTGGCCGCCGTTGCCGGCGGTGGCGAAGCGGCGCAGCGCGTCGAGCACGGGCGCCGCGTCGAACAGCCCGGGATCGAGTTCCCGGCCGCGGATGCAGACCGCGCGGCGCGCGCCGCGCACGACGGCGGCGCAGGACGCGATGGCGTCGGCGGCGCTCGCCACCTGCGAGGCGCCGGCCAGGATCCGGTACATCGTCTGGTGCTCGATGCCGGCTTCCATGAAGCGCGGGCCGCGCGGCATGAAGCCGTGCTGCAGATAGAAGTCGATGGCGCTCGCCTGGGCGTGCAGGGACACCTCGTACCAGCCGCGCTCCCGCGCGAGCCGCAGCAGGGCCGCGAGCATCGCCGCGCCGACGCCGTGGCGTCGCCAGGGCGCGAGCACCGCCATCCGGCCGATGCGGGCCGGCTCGCTTTCGGTCGGCGGCACCAGGCGGCCGGTGCCGATCGCCTCGCCGTCGAGGGTGCGGGCCACGACGTGCGCGCACACCGGATCGAGCGCGTCGCGTTCCAGCGCCGGCGGGACGTGCTGCTCGCGCACGAACACGGCTTCGCGGATCGCGTGCAGCTCGGCCATCGCGCGCGGGTATTCGACGGCCTGCACCCGGAACGGCGGGGCGCCGGCGGCGCCGGGCGCATCCGTGTGGGCGAAGCCGGCGAGGTCACCGGGCGTGCTCATTCTTCCTCGTCGTCCTGGCGGTAGTGGCCTGCCTCGTACAACGCGAAGGCGGCATCGCGACCGGCCTGCGACATCGCGGCGTAGGCGGCGCCGTCGCGGGTCGCGGCGCCGGCCAGCAGGCGCGCGTCGGCCACCGGCATCGCGAAGGCCTCGCCGTTGGCGTACAGGCGCGCGCCGCGGCCCTGGCGGCGCCAGGCCATGCGGCTGAGCGGGTGGCGCGACCATCCCGCGCCGTGCCCCAGCTGCCATTCGACCTCGATGCGCGGACGCGGCGCGGCATCGGCCGCGATCGCGCCGGCGCTGCGGTAGGTGGTGATGAAGCGGCCGAACCAGTCGCCGAGGCGCGCCGGGTCGTTCATGCGCAGCGCGTTCAGCGCGGCCAGCGCGCGCTGCATCGCCGCGGCGTCGATCTCGTTCGGGTCCTCCGGCGGCGCGAGGTCCGGATCCGCGTAGCGCACCGACTCGTCGGCGTCGGCCGCGAGCGTGTCGACGAAGTCGCCGAGCAGCTCGGCGGCCGACGGTGCGCGCATGCCGACCGAGAACGTGAGGCAGGCGTCCTCGGCGATGCCGTGGTGCGGCACGCCGGGCGGCAGGTACAGCATGTCGCCGGGTTCGAGCACCCACTCGTGCGTCGGGGAGAACTCGCGCAGCAGCTTCAGCTCGACGTCGTCGCGGAACGCCAGCGGCGGGTTGGGCGAAGCGTCGACCAGCCAGCGGCGGCGGCCCTGCGCCTGCAGCAGGAACACGTCGTACTGGTCCACGTGCGCGCCGACCGAGCCGCCCGGCGCCGCGAACGAGATCATCACGTCGTCGATGCGCCAGCGCGGCAGGAAGGAGAACGCGGGGAGCAGCGCGGCGACGTCGGCGTCCCACTTGTCGACGTCCTGCACCAGCAGCGTCCAGTCGTGGCCAGGCAGCTGCGGGAACATCTCCTCGGGAAACGGGCCGGTCCGCAGCTGCCACGCGTCGCGCGCGCGGTCGTGGGCGACGATGCGCGACAGCGCGAGCTCCTCGCAGGCGAGGCCGGCGAGGTCCTCGGGGCTGATCGGCGACACGAAGCCGGGGAACGCGTTGCGGATGAGCAGGGGCCGCTTCTGCCAGTAGTCGCGCAGGAAGGCCTGCGGCGCCATCCCCAGCGGCCGCGCGCCGTTCGCGGCATCGACTTCGACCGGAAGCGCCTTGCGCGCGGGCGGGCGAGGGGTCATCGGCTCGCTCCCCAGGCGAGCGTCGCGGCGCCGATGGTGCGGCCGCACGCGCGCATCTCAGGACTCCCGTGCGAGGCGCGCGGCGAGGCCGGTGTAGGTCGCGGGCGTCATGTCGAGCAGGCGCTGCTTCGCGTCGGCCGGCAGGTCGAGCCCGGCGACGAAGGCGCGCATCGATTCGGCGGTGATGCCCTGGCCGCGCGTCAGCGCCTTGAGCTGTTCGTAGGGGTTGGGCAGGCCGTGGCGCCGCATCACCGTCTGCACGGCCTCGGCGAGGACTTCCCAGGCCGCGTCCAGGTCGGCGGCGAGGCGCTCCGGGTTCACCGAGAGCTTGCCGAGGCCGCGCAGCAGCGCGTCGAAGCCGACCAGCGCGTGGCCGAAGGCGGTGCCCAGCGCGCGCAGCACGGTGGAGTCGGTGAGGTCGCGCTGCCAGCGGCTGACCGGCAGCTTGGCGGCGAAGTGCTCGAACAGCGCGTTGGCGATGCCGAAGTTGCCCTCGGCGTTCTCGAAGTCGATCGGGTTGACCTTGTGCGGCATGGTCGAGGAGCCGACTTCGCCGGCCTTCACCGCCTGCCTGAAGTAACCGAGCGAGATGTAGCCCCAGGTGTCGCGGCACAGGTCCACGCAGACGGTGTCGATGCGCTTCATCGCGTCGCACAGCTCGGCAATGCCGTCGTGCGGCTCGATCTGGGTGGTGTAGGGCTGCCACGACAGCCCAAGCGACTCGACGAAGCGACGCGAGAACGCCGGCCAGTCGACATCCGGGTATGCCGCGACGTGCGCGTTGTAGTTGCCGACGGCGCCGTTGATCTTGCCCGGCATCGGCAGCGCGGCGAGCACGGCGCGCTGGCGTTCGAGGCGCGCGACCACGTTCGCCAGCTCCTTGCCGACGGTGGTCGGGGATGCGGTCTGGCCGTGGGTGCGCGAAAGCATCGGCAGGGCCGCATGCTCGCGCGCCATCGACCGCAGCTTCGCGACCAGCTCGTCCAGCCTGGGCAGCGCGACGCGGTCGCGGCCCTCGGCCAGCATCAGCGCGTAGGACAGGTTGTTGATGTCCTCGCTGGTGCAGGCGAAGTGCACGAACTCGAGCGCGGGGCCGAGGTCGGCGTCGCCCTGCAGCCGTTCCTTGAGGAAGTACTCGACCGCCTTGACGTCGTGGTTGGTGGTGCGCTCGATCTCCTTCACCCGGGCCGCGTCGGCCACCGAGAAGCCGTCGGCCAGCGCGCGCAGGCGGGCGACGGCCGGCGCGGCGAACGGCGCGAGCTCGACGATGCCGGGCTCGGCGGCCAGCGCCAGCAGCCACTCCACCTCGACCCGCACGCGGGCGCGGACCAGGCCGTATTCCGAGAACACGGGCCGCAGCGCGTCGACCTTGGCGGCGTAGCGGCCGTCGAGCGGGGACAGGGCGAGCAGCTGGGCGTCGGACATGGGCGCGTGGCCGGGAAGGGCGGGGATGCGTAATTCTAAACGCTGGCGGCGCTATCCTCGCCCGCAGGCACCCCCGAGGAAGGCGAATGGCCAGGCGCGCGGACAGGCTCTCCCACGGGGATCAGCGCATCGAGCACGACAGCATGGGCGAACTGCAGGTGCCCGCCGACGCCCTCTGGGGCGCGCAGACCCAGCGGGCGGTGCAGAACTTCCCCATCTCCGGGCAGCCGATGCCGCGCGACTTCATCCGCGCCCTGGGCCTGGTGAAGGCCGCCGCCGCGGAGGTCAACGCCGGGCTCGGGCTGCTGCCGCGCGCGCGCGCCGCGGCGATCCGCAAGGCGGCGATGGAAGTCGCGGCGGGCGACCACGACGCGCATTTCCCGATCGACGTCTACCAGACCGGTTCGGGCACCTCGAGCAACATGAACGCCAACGAGGTGATCGCGACGCTCGCCGCGCGCGCTTCCGGCAGGCCGGTCCATCCGAACGACGACGTCAACCTCGGCCAGAGCTCGAACGACGTCGTGCCGACCGCGATCCGCGTGTCGGCGCAGCTCGCCGTCGTCGAGGACCTGCTGCCGGCGCTGAAGCACCTGCGCCGCACCATCGAACGTCGCGCGCGCAGCCTCGCGCGCGTGGCCAAGACCGGCCGCACCCACCTCATGGACGCGATGCCGCTGACCTTCGGGCAGGAATTCGGCGCCTGGGCGTCGCAGCTCGCCTCGGCCGAAGCGCGCATCGGCGATGCGCTGAAGCGCTTGCGCCGCCTGCCGATCGGCGGCACCGCCATCGGCACCGGCATCAACGCCGACCCGCGCTTCGGCCCGGCGATGGCGAAGGCGCTGTCGACGCTGTCCGGCGCGAAGTTCGAATCCGCCGCCGACAAGTTCGAAGGGCTGGCCTCGCAGGACGACGCGGTCGAGCTGTCGGGCCAGCTCAACGCGCTCGCCGTGGCGCTCATGAAGATCGCCAACGACCTGCGCTGGATGAACTCCGGGCCGCTGGCCGGCCTCGGCGAGATCGAGCTGCCGGCGCTGCAGCCGGGCTCCTCGATCATGCCGGGCAAGGTCAACCCGGTGATCGCTGAAGCGACCTGCATGGTCTGCGCGCAGGTGATGGGCCACCACGCCGCGATCACGATCGCCGGCGCCAGCGGCAACTTCCAGCTCAACGTGATGCTGCCGCTCATCGCCACCGACCTGCTCGACTCGATCGGCCTGCTGTCCAACGCGATGCGCCTGCTCGCCGACCGTTCGATCGCGGGCCTGCAGGTGCGCCGGGACAACGTCTCAGGCGCGCTCGGCCGCAACCCGATCCTGGTGACGGCGCTGAACCCGATCATCGGCTACGAGCGCGCGGCGGCCATCGCCAAGCGCGCGTACAAGGAGGGCCGGTCGGTCTTCGACGTCGCATTGGAAGACAGCGGCCTGGGCGCCGCCGAACTGAAGAAGCTGCTCGATCCGGCCGCGCTCACCCGCGGCGGGATCCACGGCAAGGGCGGCTAGGGCGCCAGCCAGCGTTCGGTGTCTTCGACCCGGTAGAAGCCGGACTCGGCCGCGTATTGCCGCAGCAGGTTGCCGTGGCCGGCGCCGTAGACCACCAGCACGCGGTCGCCCGGCGCGGTGCCGCGCACGATGTTGTCGAAGATGCGCAGGTTGCGGCCGTGCCACAGCATCACCCAGTTCGCGCCCACGGCGTCGTCGGCGGTGCCGTACAGGCCGATGCGGAAATAGGCGCGCGCATTGGCGGCCAGCCATTCCGGCGAGTTGAGGTGGCGCAGCATGTCGCCGATGCTGCCGTGGTCGAGCACGTCCTGGTCGCGCGCGGCCTGCGCGTCGCCGGTGGCCATGTCGCGGGCGCGCTGTGCCTGCTGGCCGTTGCGTTCGATCGCGGCGATGTAGTCGACGCTCGACTCGTCGCCGATCGGGCCGAGGTCGTTCCAGTCCACGCCGGTCACGCCGGGCAGGCCCAGGTCGCAGGCGATCCGGTAGCCCAGCTGCTCGACCTCGTCGCGGCCGAGCGGGCGGTCGCCGTGGCAGGAGGCGGCGAAATCCGCATCCAGCTTCGCCTGCGACGCCGGCCCGGTCTCGACCATCACCCGGGTCGGGCGATAGCGCTCGAGCAGGCGCGCGACTTCGGCGATTTCCTCCTGGCGCTTCGTCGCCAGCACGTCGTCGGCGCGCGTGTTGTGCACGTCGCGGTTGTGGTTGGCCATGTGGTAGCTGCCGACGAACAGGAATCCGGCCGACGGCGCGGTCGCGGCGTCGCCGCCCGCCTGCGCGCGGGCGGGGCTCGAGGCGGCCGCGATCGCCGCCAGCGCGAGGGTGGCGGCGATCCGGAGGCTCATTTCGACCAGACGCCCTTGTCGTCCATGTCCTTGACGCAGTCGTCGACGTCGTCCTGCTCCATCGTGGCGTAGGGCCGGAACTCAGGCAGCGAGGCGGCGAGCTTCTGCTGCGTGGCGAGCATCGCCGGCAGCTGGCCGCACAGGACCTTGGCTTCCTGCTTGAGCTTCTCGGCCTGCGCTTCGACGCGCTGCTCCATCTTGTCGGTGTCGCCGCTGAAGATGGAGCCGATGGCCTGGCCGATCGCGTCGCCAGCGAGGTCGGCGCCCTTCGCGCCGATGGTCATGCCGGCCTCGGCGACGCCGATCACTTCGTTGCGGTACTCGAGCAGCAGGGCGCGCTGCGCCGGGGTGACGTCGACCGCCTTGCCCTCGATGAGGAGGTCGCCGGCCGGGCTGATCGCCGCGCGCGGGCGGTGGTCGTCGTCGCCGTTGCGGCCGTAGTGGTGCCCGTTGACGTCGATGTCGATGCCGTTGCCGCCGATCGAGACGTCGCCCTTGCGGAGCTCGACGCGCGCCTTCTCGATCTCGCGCGCGACGGCCTTGCCGATGGTGGTGTGGGCCTCGCCGGCGGCGGCGGTGGCGTCGCCCGCGGCGTCGGCCGGGGCCGCGTGGCGGCCGCAGGCGGCGGCGAGCGGCAGGGCGGCGAGCATGAGCGCGAACGCGCTGGTGCGGAGCTTGGTCGTCATGGAAACCTCCTGGTCAGTTCGAGGCGAGTTCGCGGCGCATTTCGCCTTCGCACTCGTCGATGTCGCGCTGTTCGAGGTCGGCGTAGGGCTTGAACGACGGCAGCGACGCCGCGAGCCGCTGCTGCGAGTTCCTCACTTCGGGCAGCTGCCTGCAGATGCCGAGCACCATCGGCTCGATGTGCTGCTTGACGGTGCTTTCGACGCGGCGTTCGAGCCGGCCGGTCATCGCGTTGAACAGGATGCCGACCCAGGAATCGCCGACCGCGTCGAGCGCGGCGTCGGCGGCGGCCTGGCCGGCCTCGATCCCGCCGATGGCGATGTCCACCACCTGCCTGCGGTACGCGAGCAGCTGCGTGCGCTGGCCGGCGTCGATCGCCTGCGCCTTGCCGTCGATCAGGAAATCGCCCTCGGGCGTGATCTCGGCGTCGGGCAGGTCGCGCGACTTCGGCTGGTGATTGCCGAAGTGGAAGTTGTCGCCGAGGCGCAGGTTTTCGGTCAGCAGCTCCTGGCGGGCCTTGGCCAGGTCGGTGCGCACGTCCTTGCGCGCATCGGCGAGTTCCTGGCGGACGTCGTCGCCGCTGCCGTGCCGGGAGGGCGCGGCCTGCGCCGCCGTCGGCAGCGACAGGCAGAGGCAGAGGGCGGCGGCGAGGGTGCGGATGTTCGTCATCGTTCGATCCTCCGGAATCGTTTTCGATGAACCAGGTTTTCGATGAACCAGGTTCAGTTGTCGTCGCGCCAGCGGCGCAGGCGGATCGCGCCGAAGATCATCGCCGCGCCGGCGATGGCGCCGATCCACGCGCCCGGCGCGGCGAGCGTCGCCCAGGCCGTGGCGGGGGACAGCGCCTGCGTCACGCTTTCGACGTGGACGTAGCCCGAGTGGCCGCCCAGCAACAGCCAGTTGCCCGGGAGCACGCCGCCCAGCGCGCGGCCGACGATGTTGCTCCAGAACCATCCGGTGCGCAGGTCGAACAGCTGCATCAGGTCGAACATGGCGACGAAGATGCCGGCGAACACCGGGATCATGATCGCCCACAGGAACGGCTTGCTCTTCGCCCAGGCCGAGCACAGCATCAGCCAGCCCACCGTCGGCAGCGCCCAGATCGCGTACACCGGCACCGTCGCGAGGATCTCGGCGGTGAGCGTCAGCGGGCTGCCCGGGCCCCACAGCAGCTTGTAGGGGTTGCCGCCGTGCAGCAGGACCACGCCGCTGGCGACGACCAGGAAGCCGATCATCGTGACCAGCGCGGCGGCCGTCGCGACCAGCGGGGCGACCACGAGCGCGCTCGCCGCCTTCGACAGCACCGTCTCGCTGTCGGACAGCGGCAGCGATTTCCAGAACAGCACGCTGCGGTCCTTGCGGTCGTCGTAGAGCGCGCCGATGCAGTAGAAGAACAGCACGAACGCGAGCACGATGAACGGCCAGCTCGAGGCCATCAGCAGGCTGACGTCGACGCCCTTGCCGAGGTCGGCGAGCTGGCTCGCGTCCATCCTGCCGGTGAGCGCGCCGAGGTCGAGGCCATTGACCTGGATGTTGTCGCCGTCGATGTTGAAGCTGCCGGTGGCGCGGCGCGCGGCCATCTCGCCGACGCCGAAGCCCATCACCGACAGCAGCAGGAAGATCCCGCCGGCGACGAGCGGCGCCCAGAGGAAGCCGCCCTTGTGCTCCCAGAACTCGCGGCGCAGCAGCAGCTTGAACTTGTGGGTGGAGTGGGGCATCACTTTCGCGGGGGCGTTCATGCGTAGGTTCCCTTCATCGTGGCGACGAACAGGTCGGCCAGGCCCGGGGTGCGGGTTTCGCCGAGCGGGGCCAGCCGGTCGCGCGGCACGGAGTCGAACAGCATCACGGTCTTGCCGAAGGGCAGGGCGCGCTCGTCGATCGGCTTGAGCTCGCGCGCCGCCTGCAGTTGCGCGGCGTCCACCAGGACCTCGACGTAGCGCTCGCCGACGGCTTCCATCGGCGCGGTCAGCACCATCTTCCCGTCGCGGATGAACATCACGTCGGTGAGGATGTGCTCGACCTCCTCGACCTGGTGGGTGGTGATCAGGATGGTCTTCTCCTCGTCGAAGTAGTCCTCCAGCAGGCGCTGGTAGAACTGCTTGCGGTAGAGGATGTCGAGGCCGAGCGTGGGCTCGTCGAGCACCAGCAGCTTCGCGTCGATCGCCATGACCAGGGCCAGGTGCAGCTGCACGATCATGCCCTTGGACAGTTCGCGCACGCGCAGGTTGGGCTTGAGCTGGGTGTTGGCCAGGAAGCGCTCGCAGCGCGCGCGGTCGAAGCGCGGGTGCACGCCGGCGACGAACTCGATCGCCTCCGACACGCGGATCCAGCGCGGCAGGACGGCGACGTCGGCGATGAAGCAGACGTCGTTCATCAGGTCGTCGCGCTGGGTGCGCGGATCGCGCCCGAGGACGTCGAGCGACCCCTCGAACGGGATCAGGCCCAGGATCGCCTTCAGCGCGGTGGTCTTGCCGGCGCCGTTGGGACCGATCAGGCCGACGATGCGGCCGGCGGGGATGGAGAAGTCGGCGTTGTCGAGCGCGACCTTGTTCTTGTAGGCCTTGCGCAGGCCGCGCGCGGTGACGACGTTGCGGGTGTCGGGCGCGTTCATCGCTTGCCTCCGTCGGCCTTCAGCAGGTCCTCGGCCATCAGCCCCAGGCGCTGGATGCGCTCGAGCACGAGCGGCCACTCTTCGGTGAGGAAACGCTGGCGCTCCGTGGCCAGCAGCTTCTTCGACGCTTCTTCGGTCACGTACATGCCAAGTCCCCTGCGTTTCTCGACGAGCGCCTCGTCCGCCAGTTCCTGGTAGGCGCGCGACACGGTGATCGGGTTGAGCTGGTATTCGGCGGCGACCTGCCGCACGGAGGGCAATGCGTCGCCGGGCTTGAGTTCGCCCTCGAGCATCATCGCGATCACCCGCTCCTTGAGCTGGCGGTAGATCGGGGCGCCGTCGTTCCACTGGATCGGGCTCATCGCTCAGCTCCCGGTTGCGCGGCGCAGTCCCTGCGCGATGGAGAAGTAGGGAAGCGCGATCGCGTTGCGGGCGCGGCGGGCGTGCCCGGCACGGGTCACGGAGGCGGGATCGGTGCCGGTGTCGGCGTCCATGCCGTCCTGCTGGAGGGCCCCGTCCTGGGCGGCGGAAGCGACGAAGGCGGCGAAGTCCGGTTCGACCGGCCGCGGCGGCGCACCCGCCAGCAGCATCAGGCCGAGCATCGCGGCGGTCGCCGAGAGCGCGGTCATCGTGTGCTGGAGCTTGCGGTTCATGGGTCAGGTCCTGCGCTGGGGTAACTGGTGTTGTATGCAACTATAACACCAAAACACGCCCCGTCAAGCCGCGGGACCCCAACTGATGGCAGGGGTGGCCGGCGTTGCCGCGCCGGGCCCCGTCCCGCGACAATGGCCGACCGATTCCGCCCGGCGCCCCCGCCGGCGACCACAGGAGCCCCCGCATGACCTTGTCCGCGCGCGCCGCCGTCGCGCTTGCCCTCGTCGCCGCCGTCCTCGGCGCCGGCTTCGCCCGGCCCGCGTCCGCCCAGGACCGGACCCGCCTCGACAGCGACCGCGACAAGGCCAGCTACATGGTCGGCATGGACGTCGGCAAGTCGATCGCGCCGGTCGGCCCGGACCTGGACCTCGCCCAGTTGCAGCGCGCGATCGACAACGCGATGCACGGCAACAAGCCGCTGCTGCCGCAGGACAAGGCGCAGGGCGTGGCGCAGGCGCTGATGGCGCGCGCCGCCGCGCGCAGCGGCCAGGGTCCCGCCGGCGCACCGCCGCCGCTGGCGAAGGACGAGGCCGCGTGGCTGGTCGGCGCCGACGTCGGCCGCCGGCTCGCGCCGATCGCCGGCGAGATCGACCTCGCGGTGATGATGCAGGGCCTGCGCGCGTCGCTGTCCGGCGCGAAGCCGCTGCTAGACGACGCGGAGGCCAACGCCGTGCGCACCGCGTTCTCCGAGCGCATCAGCACCCAGATGCAGGCGCGCGCGGCCGAGCTCGGCCGCAGGAACGCGGCGGAAGGCGAGGCGTTCCTGGCGAAGAACAAGACCGCGAAGGGCGTGTTCTCCACGCCTTCCGGCCTGCAGTACATGGTCCTGCGCCAGGGCAGCGGCCAGCGCCCCGGCCCGCACGACCGCGTGCGCGTCAACTACCGCGGCACGCTGCTCGACGGCACCGAATTCGACAGTTCCTACGCGAAGGGCACGCCGGCGGAATTCGGCCTGGACCAGGTCATCCCGGGCTGGACCGAGGGCCTCGGCCTGATGCCGGTGGGCAGCCGCTACCGGTTCTGGATCCCCGGCTCGCTGGGCTACGGCGAGCAGGGAACTCCCGGCGGCCCGATCGGGCCCAACGCGACGCTGGTGTTCGACGTCGAGCTGCTCGCGATCCCGTAGCGAGCCGCGGCGCCCGCGCCGGTCCCTTCATCCGCCACCACCCATGATGTCCGCGCGCCCGATGCGCGCGCCACGGAGTCCAAGCATGCAGACGTTCCCCCGTATCGCCGCGTCCGCCCTGGCGGCCGCCCTGGTCCTCGCCTTCGCCGCCTGCAAGCCCGGCGAGGGCGGCGCCGCCAAGCCCGACGCCAAGCCCGCCGCCGACGCAGCGGCGGCCAAACCCGACAAGGACGCGGTCCCCGGCCTGCCGACCGAGAAGGACCGCAACAGCTACATGGTCGGCATGGCGCTGGCGCGCCAGTTCGAGCCGATGAAGGACGAGATCGACGTCGACGTCGTGGTCAAGGCGCTGAAGACCTCGCTCGCCGGCGGGAAGACGCTGCTCACCAACGAGCAGGCGCAGGCGATCGGCGAGAAGTTCCAGCAGCAGCTGCAGCAGCACCAGATGCAGAAGATGGCCGACGCCGCGCGCGACAACGCCACGAAGGGCGAGCAGTTCCTCGCGGAGAACGCGAAGAAGCCCGGCGTGCAGACCACCGCGTCCGGCCTCGAGTACCAGGTGCTCACGGCTGGCAAGGGCCCGAAGCCGAAGGACACCGACGTCGTGCGCGTCAACTACCGCGGCGCGCTGCTCGACGGCACCGTGTTCGACGATTCCTCCGAGCATGGCGGCTCCGCGACGATCCCGCTCGCGCAGGTCGTGCCCGGCTGGCGCGAGGGCATCGCGCTGATGCCGGTCGGCAGCAAGTACCGTTTCTGGATCCCGGCGAAGCTGGGCTACGGCGAAACCGGCACGCCGGGCGGCCCGATCCCGCCGAACGCGACGCTGGTGTTCGAGGTCGAGCTGCTCGGCATCGGCCCGCAGGGGAAGTGATGAAGGTCGCGATCTTCGGCACCGGCTACGTCGGGCTCGTCACCGGCACGTGCCTGGCCGAGGTCGGCCACGACGTCGTCTGCGTGGACGTGGACGCGGCCAAGGTCGAGGGCCTGAACCGCGGCGTGGTGCCGATCTACGAGCCGGGCCTGTCGCCGATGGTGCGGGCCAACCATGCCGCCGGACGCCTGCATTTCACGACGGACGCCCCGGCCGCGGTCGCGCACGGCGACCTGCTGTTCATCGCGGTCGGCACGCCGCCGGACGAGGACGGCAGCGCCGACCTGCAGTACGTGCTCGCGGTGGCGCGCACGATCGGCGAGCACCTGTCGCGGCCGGCGGTCGTGGTGGACAAGTCGACGGTGCCGGTGGGCACCGCCGACAAGGTGCGCACCGCGATCGCGACGACGCTGGCGGGACGCGGCGCCGACATCGCTTTCGACGTCGTTTCCAATCCCGAATTCCTCAAGGAAGGCGCCGCGGTCGACGACTGCATGCGCCCCGACCGCATCGTCGTCGGCGCCGACAACCCGGCGGCGGTGGAGAAGCTGCGCCGCCTGTACGCGCCGTTCAACCGCAACCACGACCGCATCGTGGCGATGGACGTGCGCTCGGCCGAGCTGACCAAGTACGCCGCGAACGCGATGCTGGCGACCAAGATCAGCTTCATGAACGAGATCGCGAACATCGCCGAGCAGGTCGGCGCCGACGTCGAGCAGGTGCGCAAGGGCATCGGCTCGGACCCGCGCATCGGCTGGCACTTCATCTATCCCGGCGCCGGCTACGGCGGTTCCTGCTTCCCGAAGGACGTGCAGGCGCTGGCGATGACCGCGCGCCAGCACGGCATGCAGCCGCGCCTGCTCGATGCGGTGGAAGCGGTGAACGAGGCGCAGAAGGGCCATCTGTTCGAGCTCGTGCAGCGCCATTACGACGCCGGCGAGGACGAAGGCGCGCGCGGCAGGACGTTCGCGGTGTGGGGCCTGGCCTTCAAGCCCGACACGGACGACATGCGCGAAGCCTCGAGCCGCCGCCTGCTCGAGCAGCTGTGGGAAGCGGGCGCCACGGTGCGCGCCTACGATCCGGAGGCGCGCGGGGAAGCGGAGCGCATCTTCGGCGAACGCGTGGACCTGGTGCTGTGCGATTCCGCGGCGCAGGCGCTGGAAGGCGCCGACGCGCTGATCGTCGTCACCGAATGGAAGCAGTTCCGCAGCCCGGATTTCGCCGCGCTGAAGGCGGCGCTGGGCGACGGCGTGGTGTTCGACGGCCGCAACCTGTACGACCCGGCCGAAGTCGAGGCCGCGGGCCTGGCGTACTACGGCATCGGCCGCGGCCGCTCCGTGTCGCGCGCATGAGCACGCGCTCGTGAGCATGGACGACGCCCTGGAGCGGCGCCTGGTCGAGCTGGAGACGCGGCTCGCGTTCCAGGAGCATGCGATGGGCGAGCTCGGCGACGCGCTCGCCGAGACCCGCCTCGAGGCCGCGCGCCTGGCCCACCTGCTCCGGCAGGCGCTGGAAGACCTGAAACTGGCGCGCGGCGACCTGATGGCCGATCCCGCGAGCGAACCGCCGCCGCCGCACTACTGAGACGTTTCCCGACGCACCGCCATGAGCGATTCCCTCCGCGACCAGTTGCTCGGCCTCGGCTTCAAGCCGCCGCCGAAGCCCGAGCGCAAGCCCGACGACCGGCGCCAGCACGGCAAGCCTGCCGCGCACGAGCCACGCAAGCCCCATGCGCGCGGCGGCAAGCCCGCCGCGGGCGCGAAGCCCGCCCCGCCACGTGGCGCGCAGGAACACCGCGGCCGCGGCAAGCCGCGCGGCGGGCAGGGCGACATCGACCTGGCCAGGGCCTACGCGATCCGGGCGCAGCGCGAGAAGGACGAGCGCATCGAGGCCGAGCGCCAGAAGCAGGAAGCCGCGCGCGAGCGCCGCGAGGCGCGGGCGCGGCTCGCGCAGCTGCTGCAGGGCAAGGCGCTCAACGATCCGGCGGCGGAGATCGCCCGCCACTTCGAATACGGCGGCAAGATCAAGCGCGTCCACGTCACCGAAGCGCAGTTGCGCGCGCTCAACGCCGGCGAACTCGGCGTGGTCCAGCTCGACGGCCGCTACCTGGTGGTCGACGTCGCGACGCTCGACCTCGCGGCGGCGACGTACCCGCCGGCCGTCGCCCTGCGCGTCGACCCGGCGGCGCCCGCCGCGGACGATCCCTACGCCGACCCGAAATTCCAGGTTCCCGACGACCTCGTGTGGTGAAAGAGGGGCTCCGGCCCCTTTTTCGTTCCCGCCTTCATTCGGGGTCGTAGTCCAGGTTGGAGGCGAGCCAGCGCTCGGCCTGGCGCAGCGGCACGCCCTTGCGCCGCGCGTAGTCGGCGACCTGTTCCTTCGACACCCGGCCGACCACGAAGTACTGGCTGCCGGGATGGCTGAAGTACCAGCCCGACACCGACGCGGCGGGGTACATCGCCATGTGGTCGGTGAGGGTGATCCCGGTGTTCGCCGTCGCATCGAGCAGGCGGAACAGCGTTTCCTTCTCGCTGTGCTCCGGGCAGGCCGGGTAGCCGGGGGCGGGGCGGATGCCGCGGTACTTCTCGGCGATCAGCGCATCGGCATCCAGCGCTTCGTCGGGCGCGTAGCCCCACAGCTCGGTGCGCACCCGCTGGTGGATGCGCTCGGCCAGCGTTTCCGCGAGGCGGTCGGCCAGCGCCTTGAGCAGGATCGCGTTGTAGTCGTCGTGGTCGGCCTGGAAGCGCGCGACGTGCGGCTCGATGCCCAGGCCGGCGGTGACGGCGAAGCCGCCGATCCAGTCGCGGCGGCCGCTGTCCTTCGGCGCGACGAAATCGGCGAGGCAGAAGTCGGGACGCTCCGGCGGCTTGTCGGCCTGCTGGCGCAGGAAGTGCAGGGCGGTGCCGTCCTCGAGCACCACGTCGTCGCCGACGCCGTTCGCCGGCCAGAAGCCGACCACGGCGCGCGCGGTCAGCCACTTTTCGTCGACGATCCTGCGCAGCATCGCCTGCGCGTCGGCGAACAGCTCGCGCGCCTGGGCGCCGACCACCGCGTCGTCGAGGATGTCCGGGTATCTGCCGGCGAGCTCCCAGGCGTTGAAGAACGGACCCCAGTCGATCAGGCCGACGAGCTCGCCGAGCGGGTAATCGTCGAACACGGTGATGCCGGGCTCCAGCGGCGCCGGCGGCACGTAGTCGGCCCAGCCGCCGTCGAATCGCTGGTTGCGCGCATGCGCCAGCGACACCAGGCGCTTGCCGCCGTCGCGGTTGCGGTGGCGCTGCCGGATCTCGGCGTAGTCGGCCTCGTTGGCGGCGACGAAGGCGCCGCGCAGCTCGGGCGACACCAGCGACTGGGCGACGTTCACCGCGCGCGAGGCGTCCTTCACCCACACGGTCGCGGCCGCGTAGTGCGGGTCGATCTTGAGCGCCGTGTGCGCGCGCGAGGTCGTCGCGCCGCCGATCAGCAGCGGGATCGCGAAGCCCTGGCGCTGCATCTCGCGCGCCACGTGCGCCATCTCCTCGAGCGAGGGCGTGATCAGGCCGGACACGCCGATCATGTCCGCGTTCTCGGCGATCGCGGTGTCGAGGATCTTCTGCGCCGGCACCATCACCCCCAGGTCGACGACCTCGAAGTTGTTGCAGGCCAGGACCACGCCGACGATGTTCTTGCCGATGTCGTGCACGTCGCCCTTGACCGTGGCCATGACGATCTTGCCGTTGGACTTTCCGGTGTCGCCGGTGCGCAGCTTCTCGGCCTCGATGTAGGGCAGCAGGTGCGCCACCGCCTTCTTCATCACACGCGCGGACTTCACCACCTGCGGCAGGAACATCCTGCCGGCGCCGAACAGGTCGCCGACGACGTTCATGCCGTCCATCAGCGGCCCTTCGATCACGTCGAGCGGGCGCGCGGCCTGCAGTCGCGCCTCCTCGGTGTCGGCCTCGATGTGCGCGTCGATGCCGTGCACCAGCGAATGGGTGAGGCGCTCGCCGACGGTGCCGGCGCGCCAGGCGTCGCGCGCGCTGTTGTCCTCGTCCTTGCCGCGCTTGCCCTTGTAGCGCTCGGCGATCTCGAGCAGGCGTTCGGTCGCGTCGCGGCGCCGGTTCAGCACCACGTCCTCGACCCGCTCGCGCAGCTCCGGGTCCAGGTCGTCGTACAGGGGCAGGGCGCCGGCGTTGACGATGCCCATGTCCATGCCCGCGGCGATCGCGTGGTACAGGAACACCACGTGGATGGCCTGGCGCACCGGCTCGTTGCCGCGGAACGAGAACGAGACGTTGGAAACGCCGCCGGAAATGTGGCACAGCGGGAAGCGCCGCTTCAGCTCGCGCGCGGCCTCGATGAAGGCGACCGCGTACCCGTCGTGCTCCTCGATGCCGGTGGCGATCGCGAACACGTTGGGGTCGAAGATGATGTCCTCCGGCGCGAAGCCGGCCTCGCGCGTCAACAGCTCGTAGGCGCGCGCGCAGATGCCGACCTTGCGCTCGACGGTGTCGGCCTGGCCCTGCTCGTCGAAGGCCATCACCACCACCGCCGCGCCGTAGCGCTGCACGAGGCGCGCCTGCCGCAGGAACTCGGCCTCGCCTTCCTTCATCGAGATCGAGTTGACGATGCCCTTGCCCTGCAGGCACTTCAGCCCGGCCTCGATCACCGCGAATTTCGAGGAGTCCACCATCACCGGCACGCGCGCGATGTCCGGCTCGGCCGCGATCAGGTGCAGGAAGCGCACCATCGCCTCGGCCGAATCGAGCATGCCCTCGTCCATGTTGACGTCGAGCACCTGCGCGCCGCTCTCGACCTGCTGGCGGGCGACCGCGACCGCTTCGTCGTAGCGGTCTTCCATGATCAGCTTCTTGAACTTCGCCGAGCCGGTGACGTTGGTGCGCTCGCCCACGTTGACGAAGTTCGATTCGGGCGTGATCTCCAGCGGTTCGAGCCCGCTCAGGCGGGTGTTGCGCGCGAGGACGACGCTCATGCCGCGGCCGCCCGCTGCGGCAGCTCGCGCGGCGCGACGCCGGCGACGGCGGCGCCGATCGCCGCGATGTGCTCCGGCGTGGTCCCGCAGCAGCCGCCGACGATGTTCAGCAGGCCGGCGCGCGCGAATTCGCCCAGCACCGTGGCCATGTCCTCGGGCGTCTCGTCGTAGCCGCCGAACGCGTTCGGCAGGCCGGCGTTCGGGTGGCAGCTGATCCGCGCGTCGGCGACGCGCGCGAGCACGTCGATGTGCTGGCGCAGGTCCTTCGCGCCCAGCGCGCAGTTCAGGCCGATGGACAGCGGGCGCGCGTGGCGCACCGAGTACCAGAACGCCTCGGCGGTCTGGCCCGAGAGGGTGCGGCCGGAGGCATCGGTGATCGTGCCGGACACCATCACCGGCAGCCGTCCGCCCGCCGCGGCGAACGCGTCGTCGATGGCGAACAGCGCCGCCTTGGCGTTCAGCGTGTCGAACACGGTCTCGACCATCAGGACGTCCGCGCCGCCCTCGCTCAGGCCGAGGGCGGCCTCGCGGTATGCGTCGGCGAGCTGGTCGAAGGTGATCGCGCGGAAACCGGGCCGGTTCACGTCCGGGCTGAGCGAGGCGGTGCGGCTGGTCGGGCCGAGCACGCCCACCGTGAAGCGCGGCTGCGACGGGTCGCGCGCTTCGGCGGCGGCGCAGGCGGCGCGCGCGAGCGCCGCGCCTTCGCGGTTGAGCTCGCGGACGAGATGCTGCAGGCGGTAGTCGGCGAGCGAGACCGAGGTGGAATTGACGGTGTTGGTCTCGACCAGGTCGGCGCCCGCCTCGAGGTAGGCATCGTGGATGCCGCGGATGATGTCCGGCCGGGTGAGCGTGAGCAGGTCGTTGTTGCCGCGCTGGTCGTGGCCCTCGCAGCCGCAGCCGGGCCCGTGCGCGTGCCCGTCCCCCGCGAACAGCGCGTCGTAGCCTTCGGCGAAACGCTCGCCGCGGTAGTCGGCTTCCTCCAGCCCATGGCGCTGGATCATCGTGCCCATCGCGCCGTCCAGCACGAGGATGCGGCGCGCCAGCGCGGATTCGAGGGCCGCGACGCGTTCGGGACGGCGCCAGGGCGGCAGGTTGGCGGATGGGTTCAAGGCTTGCGTCCGATCAGCGATACGACTTCGAAATGCGGCGGCCGGCGCTCGCGCGTCACGGTCTCGCTCGAGAGGAGCTCCAGCCCGGCCTTGTCGATGAAGCGGCGCAGGTCCTTCGTGCCGAAGCCGAGGTTGACGTGGCCGTAGGCCTCGACCGCGGCGCGGTGCGCATGCTTCGCGAGGCTCGACAGCAGCAGCCGCCCGCCCGGGCGGAGCACGCGCGCGGCCTCGGCGACCGCCTGCGCGGGGCGCGCGGCGTAGGTGAGCGCATGCATCAGCACCACGAGGTCGAAGCTGGCGTCGGCGCAGGGCAGGGCGTGCATGTCGCCCTCGCGGACCTCGACGTTCGGGAAGCGGCGCAGGCGCTCGGCGGCCGCGGCCACGACCTTCGGGCTGGTGTCGATGCAGACGTAGCGGCCGGCGTGCGGCGCGAGCAGTTCGGCGAGCACGCCGTCGCCGGACGCGATGTCGAGCACGTCGCCGGGTTCGAGCAGCGGCAGCGCGGAACGCGCCAGCGCCTCCCAGGTGCGGCCGGGCGAATAGTGCCGCTCCATGTCGCCGGCGACGGAATCGGCCCAGTTCTGGTCCGCCGCGCGCATGGCCAGCACGCCGGGCACGCGCTCGGCGTCCTGGCGCAGCAACGGGTCGTCGCTGCCGCTGCCGATCGCGTGCCAGAGCGCGCGTTGCGCGGGATCCAGCGCGCTTTCGTCGAAGCGGTAGTAGGCCGACACGCCGGCGCGGCGGTCGCGCACGAGCCCGGCTTCCTTGAGCTTGGCCAGGTGCGTGGACACGCGCGGCTGCGCGAGGCGGGTGATGGCGGACAGTTCGGCGACCGTGAGCTCTTCGCCTTCCAGCAGCGAGAGCAGCCGCACGCGGGTCGCGTCGGCGAACACCTTGAGCCGGTCGGACCAGCCTTCGAGGTCCATTAATCTCACCATCGCGATACAGAGATGGACAAGTGTCCGCCCACGTCCCGCCGGGGTCAAGCCCGCGCCCGGCTGACCCCGCGCGGCGCCGGGGCTACAATTGCGTTTTCGTTTGCCCGGGAGCGGCCGTGGACCTGCGTTTCACCGACGAACAGCTGATGATCCAGGACGTGGCGCGCCGGATCGCGCAGGAAAAGATCGCTCCCAGCGCGGAGCACCACGACCGCACCGGCGAATTCCCGCTGGAGAACATCCGCCTCCTCGGCGAGAACGGCCTGATGGGCATCGAGGTGCCGGCCGAGTACGGCGGCGCCGGCATGGACCCGGTCGCCTACGTGCTGGCGATGGTCGAGGTCGCCGCGGCCGACGCCGCGCACTCGACGATCATGTCGGTCAACAATTCGCTGTTCTGCAACGGCATCCTGACCCACGGCACCGAGGCGCAGAAGCAGAAGTACGTGCGCGCGATCGCGGAAGGCGAGGCCATCGGCGCGTTCGCGCTGACCGAGCCGCAGTCCGGTTCCGACGCGACCGCGATGCGCTGCCGCGCGGTGAAGCAGGCCGACGGCACCTTCGTCATCAACGGCAAGAAGAGCTGGATCACCTCCGGACCGGTGGCGAAGTACATCGTGCTGTTCGCGATGACGGAGCCGGAGAAGGGCGCGCGCGGCATCACCGCGTTCATCATCGACACCGGCAAGCCCGGCTTCCACCGCGGCAAGACCGAGCCCAAGCTCGGCATCCGCGCGTCGGCGACCTGCGAGATCGAGTTCACCGACTACGTCGCGGAGGCCGACGAGGTGCTGGGCGAGGAAGGCCACGGCTTCAAGATCGCGATGGGCGTGCTCGACGCCGGCCGCATCGGCATCGCCTCGCAGGCGATCGGCATCGCCCGCGCGGCGTACGAGGCGACGCTGGAATACGTGAGGGAGCGCAAGGCCTTCGGCCAGCCGATCGGCGCGTTCCAGATGACCCAGGCCAAGATCGCCGACATGAAGTGCAAGCTCGACGCCTCGCTGCTGCTGACGCTGTGCGCGGCGTGGCTGAAGGGGCAGGGCCAGAAGTTCACCACCGAGGCCGCGGTCGCCAAGCTCACCGCGTCCGAGGCCGCGATGTGGATCGCCCACCAGGCGGTGCAGATCCATGCCGGCATGGGCTACTCGAAGGAAATGCCGATCGAGCGCTACTTCCGCGACGCCAAGATCACCGAGATCTACGAGGGCACCAGCGAGATCCAGCGCCTGGTCATCGCCCGCCACGAAACCGGGCTGCGCTGAGCCGCCGCCGTGCGCGTCCCCGAGAAACCATCGCAGTCGATTCCCCTCCGTTTCTGAACCATACGGGGCCCGTGCATGTGCGCGGGCCCTGTCGCATCCGGACACCAGGACCCCATGACCACGCCGAAGAAGAAGACCGCCGCCGCCAAGGCGCCCGCCACGCGCAAGCGCGCCGCCGCCGCCGCCCTGCCGGGAGGCGTCTCGATCGAACCCATCCTCGAGGCGCTGCGCAAGCGCGCCCCGAAGGCGGCGCAGGCGCAGGCCGAAGCGTTCGCGCGGGCGTTCTACCGGCGCATGAGCGCGGACGAGATGGCCCAGCACGGCCCCGCCGGCTGGGCCGAGCTGGCGTGGGACTTCCTCGAGCTGGCGCAGCGCCGCAAGCCCGGCACCGCCGAGGTGCGCGTGTTCAACGCGAGCCGCAAGGAGCACGGCTGGGAATCGCCGCACACCGTCGTCCAGATCGTCAACGACGACATGCCGTTCCTCGTCGACTCGGTGACGATGGCGCTGGCCGACCAAGGCATCGGGGTGCACGTCCTCGGCCATCCGGTGGTGAAGGTGACGCGCGACCGGGCCGGCCGCCTGGTCGCGGTCGGCGCCGACGCGGGCGAGCAGGCGCCGGGCGAGTCCCTGATGCACCTCGAGATCGATCGCCAGGCCGCCGCGGCGATGCCGGCGATCGCCGCGTCGCTCCAGGCGGTGCTCGACGACGTGCGCGCCGCCGTGTCCGACTGGGACGCGATGCGCGCGAAGATGCTGCAGGTCGCCGACGACCTCGCCACGCGCCGCATGCCGGTGTCGGACGCCGGGCGCGAGGAAGCGCAGGCGTTCCTGCGCTGGGCGGCCGACAACCATTTCACGTTCCTGGGCTACCGCGAGTACGACGTGGTGCGCAAGGGCGGCAGCGAGCTGCTGTGCGCGGTCGGCGAGTCCGGCCTCGGCCTGCTGCGCGGCAAGGAAAAGGGCAAGCCGCGCGACCTGAAGACGCTCGCCGCGCACTACATGCCGCAGTCCGGTTCGGTGGACGCGCTGATCCTGACCAAGACCAACGCGCGCGCCACGGTGCACCGCCCGGGCTACATGGACTACATCGGCGTGCTCAAGTTCGACAAGGACGGCCGCCCCGTCGCCGAGCAGCGCTTCCTCGGCCTGTACACCTCCAGCGCCTACAGCCGCCGGCCCTGGGAAATCCCGCTGGTGCGCGAGCGCCACGAGCACGTGATGCGCGCCTCGGGCCTGGCGCCCACCGGCCACAGCGGCAAGGCGCTGCGCCACATCATCGAGTCGCTGCCGCGCGACGAGCTGTTCCAGTCGAGCGAGGACGAGCTGCTGCGCACCGCCACCGGCATCCTCGGCCTGCAGGAGCGCGTGCGCAGCAAGCTGTTCCTGCGCCGCGACCGCTACGGCCGGTTCTGGTCGGCGCTGGCCTACATCCCGCGCGACCGCTTCAACACCGAGGTGCGCCACCGCATCGAGGCGATGCTGAAGCAGGGCCTCGGCGGCGACAGCATCGACACCACCGTGCAGGTCGGCGAGTCGCCGCTGGCGCAGCTGCACCTCATCGTCCGCCCGCGCGGCGGCGAGGCGGCGGAGGGCATCGACATCGCGGGACTCGAGGCGCAGCTCGCCGAGATCGTGCGCAACCGCCAGGACGAGCTGCGCGAGCGGCTGGTCGCCAGCGAGGGCGAGGAGCGCGGCCTCAAGCTCGCGAACCGCTGGGGCCGCGCGCTGCCGGCGGGCTACATCGAGCAGGCCGGCGGGGAGATCGCGGCGGAGGACGTGAAGTGCCTGGCTTCGCTGCGCGACGCGGCGGACCTGCGCATCAGCCTGTATCGCAGCGGTAATGGCGGCAGCGGCAGCGCGACGGGTGCCGATGGCGGACTGCGCCTGAAGTTCTACCGCCTCGGCCACGACATCCCGCTGTCCGACGCGCTGCCGATGATGGAGAACATGGGCCTACGGGTGATCACCGAGCACCCGTACCGCCTCGAGGTGCCGGGCCAGGACGGCGACGTCGTCGCCTGGATCCAGGATTTCGAGGTCGAGGCGGTGCGCGCCGACCTCGACGTGGACAGCCTCGACGAATCGTTCGAGGAAGCCTTCGGCCAGGTGTGGCTCGGCCAGGCCGAGAACGACGGCTTCAACCGCCTGATCCTCGGCGCGAACCTGGGCTGGCGCCAGGTCGCCGTGCTGCGCGCGTACGGCAAGTACCTGCAGCAGGTCGGCGTGCCGTTCTCGCAGGCCTACGTCGAGGAAACGTTCAACCGCTACCCGCTGCTCGCGCGCCTGGTGTGCGAGCTGTTCGAGGCGCGCTTCCACCCGGCGACCGGCAGCGAGGACAAGGCCGAGGTCAGGCGCGGGCAGGAGGCGCTCGCGGCGCAGCTGCACGCGCTGGCCGGCGACGAGGCGACGCGCGCGCTGCTGCGGCCGGTGATCGACGCCCGCACCGGCGACCGCCTGCGCCAGGTCGAGGCCACGCGCGCCGCGCTACTGGGCCTGCTCGACCGCGTCGCCAGCCTCGACCAGGACCGCATCCTGCGCAGCTTCATCGGCTGCATCGACGCGACGCTGCGCACCAGCTACTACATCCAGTACAGGGAGGGACTGCGCGCCGACGGCGGCCCGGCCGACTACCTCGCGTTCAAGCTCGACTCGGCGCGCGTGCCCGACCTGCCGAAGCCGCGTCCGTACCGCGAGATCTGGGTGTGCGGCCCGCGCGTGGAAGGCGTGCACCTGCGCTTCGGGCCGGTCGCGCGCGGCGGCCTGCGCTGGTCCGACCGCCGCGAGGACTTCCGCACGGAGGTGCTCGGCCTGGTCAAGGCGCAGATGGTGAAGAACACCGTGATCGTGCCGGTCGGCTCGAAGGGCGGCTTCTTCTGCAAGCAGCTGCCCGATCCGTCGGTCGACCGCGACGCGTGGTTCGCCGAGGGCGTGGCCTGCTACAAGCGCTTCATCAACGGCCTGCTCGACATCACCGACAACCTGGTGGACGGCAAGGTCGTGCATCCGGCCAACGTGGTCCGCCATGACGGCGACGACCCGTACCTGGTGGTCGCGGCCGACAAGGGCACGGCGACCTTCTCCGACATCGCCAACGGCATCGCCCAGGCGCACGGCTTCTGGCTCGACGACGCGTTCGCCTCCGGCGGCTCCGTCGGCTACGACCACAAGGGCATGGGCATCACCGCGCGCGGCGCGTGGGAATCGGTCAAGCGACACTTCCGCGCGATGGGCCGCGATTCCCAGGCGCAGGACTTCACCTGCGTCGGCATCGGCGACATGTCCGGCGACGTGTTCGGCAACGGCATGCTGCTGTCGAAGCACATCCGCCTTCTGGCCGCGTTCGACCACCGGCACATCTTCATCGATCCGGATCCGGACGCGGCGAAGACCTTCCGGGAACGCCAGCGGATGTTCAAGCTGCCGCGCTCCTCGTGGGCCGACTACGACGCGAAGCTGATCAGCAAGGGCGGCGGCATCTACCCGCGCAGCGCCAAGTCGATCCCCCTGTCGCCGCAGGCGAAGGCCGCGCTCGGCATCGACGCGTCGGCGACGGCGATGAGCCCGGCCGAACTGATGAGCGCGATCCTGAAGGCGCCGGTCGACCTGCTCTGGAACGGCGGCATCGGCACCTACGTCAAGGCGGCGTCGGAAACCAACGCCGACGTGGGCGACCGCGCCAACAACGCGCTGCGCGTCAACGGCGCCGACCTGCGCTGCAAGGTCGTGGGCGAGGGCGGCAACCTCGGCTGCACCCAGCTCGGCCGCATCGAGGCGGCGCTGCACGGCGTGCTGCTCAACACCGACTTCATCGACAACTCGGCCGGCGTGGACACCTCGGACCACGAGGTGAACATCAAGATCCTGCTCAACGGGCAGGTGCAGGCGAAGAAGCTCACGCTGCCCGAGCGAAACAAGCTGCTCGCGTCGATGACCGACGAGGTCGCCGACCTGGTGCTCAACGACAACTACCGCCAGAACCAGGCGCTGAGCCTGATGGAGCGGATGAGCCTGGCGCGGCTCGGTTCGAAGCAGCACTTCATCCGCACGCTGGAATCGCAGGGGCTGCTCGACCGGCAGATCGAATACCTGCCCAGCGACGCCGAGATCGCCGAGCGCAAGGCGCGCGGCATCGGCCTGACCCGGCCGGAGCTGGCGGTGTTGCTCTCGTACTCCAAGCTGGTCGCGTTCCAGCAGCTGCTGGATTCGGACGTGCCGGAGGACCCGTACCTGTCGAAGGAGCTGGTCCGCTACTTCCCGGAACCGCTGCAGGCGAAGTACGCGAAGGCGATGGAACAGCACCGCCTGAAGCGAGAGATCATCGCCACCGCGGTCACCAATTCGACGATCAACCGGATGGGCGCGACCTTCCTGCTGCGGATGCAGGAGGACAGCGGCCGTTCGGTGGGCGAAGTCGCCAAGGCGTTCACGATCACCCGCGAGACGCTGGACGCGCGCGCGCTGTGGGCGGCGATCGACGCGCTCGACGGCAAGGTCCACGAGTCGGCGCAGGTCGACGCCCTGCAGGTGATCTGGAACCTGCAGCGCTCGTTCACGCGCTGGCTGCTGTCGCGCCCCGGCGCGATCCCGGACATCACGACCGCGGTGGCGCGCTACCACGACGGCTTCGGCGACATCCGCTCCGGCGAGAGCATCCTGCCCGACGCGATGCGGCCGGCGTACGAAGCGAGCATCGCCGAGTGGAAGTCGAAGGGCATCGGCGGAGAGCTCGGCGGCCAGCTCGCGGCGCTGCCGTACCTTGAGCCGTGCGCGGACCTGATCGAGCTGGCGCGCGAGCGCAAGATGCGGCCGGTGGAAGTGGCCAAGGCCTACTACCGCCTCGCCGAGGCGCTCAACCTGCCGTGGCTGCAGGGCCAGGTCGACGCGCTCAAGGTCGACGGCCGCTGGCACGCGGTCGCGCGCGGCGTGCTGCGCGACGAGCTCGGTGCGCAGATGCGCATCCTCACCGGCCAGGTGCTGTCGATGCCGGGCAAGGACGCGGCCGCGAAGGTCGCGAACTGGCTCGGTCGCGACGACGCGTCGCTGCGCTTCACGATGGCCATGCTCAACGAGCTGGCGGCGCAGAAGTCGATGGACTACCCGACGGCTTCGGTGGCGGTGCAGCGGCTGTCGCAGCTGGCCTCGCGCGGTTAGCAGGGCGTCCCGGGGCCGTCCGCGGTCCCCGGTAAAAAAACCGGTTGCAATACGCCCGCGCATTGTTAAGATCGGGTGAAGGGCGCGCCGGGGGGACGCTTTGGACGGTGGAAATCGGGAAATCCGGATCAGCGCCCAAGGGCTGGTCCCGGGAATGTTCGTCAGCCGGCTGGACAAGCCGTGGATCGAGACGCCCTTTCCGATGGAAGGGGTGACGGTGAAGACCGCCGACGACGTGGCGAAGCTGCAACGCATCTGCAGCCACGTCTGGGTGGACGTCCAGCGCGGCGTTTCGCCCGAGCTTCGCTACTACGCGTTCGAGGCGCCAGCGCCCGCCAAGGAGGCGCAGGACGAGTACGCCCGCTTGCGAACCACGCGCTGGCAGATCCAGGCCGAATTCGCGTCGGAGCTTCAGCACGCGGAGCAGGCGCACGCATCGGTCGAGGCCGGCCTGCAGGAAGTGATGCACGACCTGCAGGAAGGCAAGCGGATCGACGTCGACAAGCTCAAGGACGGCGTCGATGCGATGATCGACTCCATCCTGCGCAACCCGGCAGCCCTGATCTGGCTGCGGGAGATGAAGCAGAAGAACGGCTACGCCTACCAGCACGCGCTGGGATGCTCGGTCTGGGCAGCCAGCTTCGGCCGGCACCTCGGCCTGGAACGCGGCGAACTGCGCGTGCTGGCGCTGGGCGGGCTGCTCTGCGACGTAGGCAAGACCCGGCTGCCGAAGTGGCTGCTCGACAAGACCGAGCCCTATACGCGACAGGACCACCTCGACGTCCGCGCCCACGTCCAGCACGGCCTGGACATCCTCGCGGAGAACCCCGACCTGCCGCCTGCGCTGGTCGACATCGTGGGGGCCCACCACGAGCGCCACGACGGCAGCGGCTACCCGAAGGGCCTGGTCGGCACGGCGATCCCGATGTTCGGGCGGATCATGGGCATCGTGGACAGCTACGACGCAATGGTCAGCAACCGTCCGCACGCACCGGCACGCTCGCCGCACGACGCGATCAACGAGCTCTACCGCCAGCGCGGCAAGCTGTTCCAGCCGGAGCTGGTCGAGCACTTCATCCAGAGCTGCGGCATCTACCCGATCGGCACGCTGGTGGAGCTGTCCGACGGGCAGGTCGGGGTGATCACGGAGATCCACAGCCTCAAGCGGCTGCTGCCGCGGGTCATGCTGCTGCTCTCGGGGGACAAGCGCCCGCTGGAGCGCTTCCGCGAAATCGACCTGAGCCAGCAGGACGACGACGACTCCGCGTGCCGGCTCACGATACGCCAGGGCCTGCCGAACGGCGCCTATGGCCTGGATCCCGTCGAATTGTTCCTGGCCTGACCATGCACGGCCTCGAGGACGAACTCACCGGCCTGCAAAACCGCCGCAGCTTCCTGTCGTCGCTGCGGCCGCAGGTCGTCTTCAGCAACGAGTCGCGTTCGCCGCTCGCGCTGCTGGTGGTGGACATCGACGGTTTCGCCCGGCTGAATGCCGCGCACGGCTACGACTTCGGCGACCAGGCGCTGAAATACGTCGCCCAGCACCTGCGTTCGATCGCGCGGCCGCAGGACTACGTCGGCCGCATCGGCGACAACCGTTTCGCCCTGCTGCTGTCGCGGGTGATGAACCAGGGCCATGCCGAACTGGCGGCGCAGCAGGTGCTGCGCCACCTGGAGGTCCCGTTCCAGGCCCCGCAGGGCAGCGTGCGGCTCAACGCGACGATCGGCGCCGCGGTCTGTCCGCAGCATGCGAGCCAGCCCGAGTTCCTCCTGCGCCAGGCGGAGAAATCGCTGGAGCTCGCCCGCGAGAGCGACCTGCGTTGCCTGTTCCCGCCGGCGACCGAGCAGGACCAGCCCTTCTCCGAGTTCTGGGACCTCGAGATCGACCTCGACGGCGCCATCCAGCGCGGCGAACTCCTGCTAGGGTTCCAGCCGAAGCTGCTCGTCGCCGACCTGCGCCCGCTGGGCGCGGAGGCGCTGATGAGCTGGCCGCACCGGTCCAGGGGCAACGTGTCGCCCGACCAGTTCATCCCGATCGCGGAGAAGACCGGGCAGATCCGCCCGATGACGATGTGGGCGCTCAACACGGCGCTGCGCCACGCGTCGACCTGGCGCTACCCAGCGCCGCTGGCGGTGGCGGTGAACGTGCCGGCGGACATGGTGGGGCGCGAGGACCTGCCCGACGTGGTCGAGAACGCGCTGCGGTTGTGGGGCTCGCCCGGCGTGGAACTGGTGCTGGAGATCACCGAGCGGTCGCTGGTGGCCGATCCGAAACGCAGCTTCGCGATCCTGTCCCGGGTCCGCGACCTGGGGGTCAGGATCTCGATCGACGACTTCGGCACCGGCTATTCGTGCCTGGCCTACTTCAAGGACATCCCCGCCGACGAACTCAAGATCGACCGCTCGTTCGTCAAGGGCATGACCACCGATCCGGCGAGCGCGGACATCGCATCGCTCATCATCGACCTGGCCCACCGGTTCGGGCTGACCGTCGTCGCCGAGGGCGTCGAGGACGAAGCGACCTTCGAACTGCTCCGCCAGCGTGGCTGCGATGCGGTGCAGGGCCACCTGTTCGCCAGGACCCTGCGCTTGGACGCGTTCACCCAGTGGCTGCACCAGGGGAGCCGGGCACCTGCGGTACAGTTGGCGCGATGAGCGCCCCGACCGCTGCCGGCCTGCCCGAAGCCCCGCGCATCGCCTTCCTCGCCAGCCCGGCGGACGGCGCGCAGGGCGCGCTCGACGTGCTGCGGCGCGCGCACGGCGACGCCGCGCCGGAGGACGCCGACGTGCTGGTCGCGCTCGGCGGCGACGGCTTCATGCTGCAGGTGCTGCACCGGCACGGCGCGCTCGGCAAGCCGGTGTACGGCATGAAGCACGGCGGCGTCGGCTTCCTGATGAACCATGGCGCGTTGATGGACAGCTTCGGCCCCGAAGACCTGCTGCGCCGGCTGCGCGCGGCGGAGCCCGCGGTGCTGCGGCCGCTGGAGATGCTCGCGCTCACCGAATCGGGCAGCAGCACGGGCTCGCTCGCGTACAACGAAGTGTCGCTGTTGCGGCAGACGCGGCAGGCCGCGCACATCGGCATCGACCTCAACGGCAAGCCGCGGCTCGAGGAGCTGATCTGCGACGGCGTGATGCTCGCCACGCCCGCGGGCAGCACCGCGTACAACTATTCTGCGCACGGGCCGATCCTGCCGCTGGGTTCGCGGGTGGTCGCGCTCACGCCGATCGCCGCGTTCCGGCCGCGGCGCTGGCGCGGCGCGCTGCTGAAGGCGGACACCGAGGTGAAGTTCCGCGTGCTCGATCCGTACAAGCGGCCGGTGAGCGCGACCGCGGATTCGCACGAGGTGCGCGACGTGGTCGAGGTCACGATCCGCGAGGCGGCCGACCGCACGGTGACGCTGCTGTTCGACCCCGAGCACAACCTCGAGGAACGCATCCTCGCCGAGCAGTTCGTCGCCTGAGGCGCTCGCGATGCCCTTCCTGAGCGCGAACTGGATCATCGGCTTCGCCTGCGCCTGGCTGTTCTTCGCGATGGGCCGGCACGAGGCGCGCAACGGCGACGCGCCCGACCACGGCATGTGGTGGGCGCTGGCCTCGATCGTGGTGACCGTCCTGGCGATCCAGGGCCTGGGCGCGGGAGCGCTGCTGGTCGTGCTCGCCCAGGCGCTGCTGTACGTGGCGATCGCGGTGCTGCGGGTGCTGCTGGAAAAGCGCTAGCGCGCGGCGCGCGGCGTCTCAGCCCGCGGGACGGGGGTGGGCGATACTGCGCGCATGGATCCCGTCCTCCCGCCCGTGCCCCAGGCCGTCCGGCCGCTGACGATCGCGATCTCCTCGCGGGCGCTGTTCGACCTCGAGGACAGCCACGTGCTGTTCGAGCGCGAGGGCGTCGCGGCCTACCAGGCCTTCCAGCGCGAGCGCGAGGACGAGGTGCTGGCGCCGGGCATCGCCTTCCCCCTGGTGCGCAAGCTGCTTGCGCTCAACGCGCTGGCGCCGGCCGGCGGCGCCGGGGACGAGGGCGCGCCACGCGTCGAGGTGATCCTGCTCTCGCGCAATTCGTCGGACACGGGGCTGCGCATCTTCAACTCGATCCAGCGCCACGGCCTGGACATCCGCCGCGCGGCCTTCACGTCGGGCGCGCCGACCTGGCCCTACGCCACCTCCTTCGGCGCGGACCTGTTCCTGTCGGCGAATCCCGACTCCGTGCGTCGCGCGCTGGAAGCCGGGGTCGCGGCAGCGACGATCCTGCCGTCGCCGGCGCCCGCGCACCGGCAGGAACAGCTGCGCATCGCCTTCGACGGCGACGCGGTGATCTTCGGGGACGAGAGCGAGCGCGTGTCGCGCGAGCAGGGCGTCGAGGCCTTTGGCCGCCACGAGCGCGAGCGCGCGCGCGAGCCGCTGTCCGGCGGGCCGTTCCGCAACTTCCTCGACGCGCTGCACCGGCTGCAGGCCGCGTTCCCCGCCGGCGACGCGGCGCCGATCCGCACCGCGCTGGTCACCGCGCGGTCGGCGCCGGCGCACGAGCGCGTGATCCGCACGCTGCGCGAGTGGGGCGTGCGCCTGGACGAGGCGCTGTTCCTCGGCGGGCGCGACAAGGGGCCGTTCCTGGAGGCCTTCGGCGCCGACATCTTCTTCGACGATTCGGAGCACAACATCGCTTCGGCACGCGACCACGTCGCGGCCGGACACGTCCCGCACGGCGTCGCGAACCCGCAGGGCTAGGTGCTGCGGATCGGCACCGCTTCCGCATCGTCGCCTTCGGTGTAGGCCACGACGTGCGCGCCGCTGCGCTCGAACACCAGGTCCACGCAGCGCTCGCCGATCGCCAGGCCGCGCACCGACACGCGATCGACCCCCAGCGGAAGCCGCGGCCGGTGCACCCGGATCTCGCCGGCGCGGCCGTCCACGTCCACGCCGAGGCAGGCCTGCAGGAGCATGAACGCCGAGCCCGCGGCCCAGGCCTGCGGCAGGCACGCGACCGGGTAGGACACCGGCGTGCTCCCGTGCTTGCGGGCGAAGCCGCAGAACAGCTCCGGCAGGCGCATGTCGAAGTGGGTGGCGGTCTGGAACATCGCGCGGAACAGCCGCAGCGCGCCGTCGCGGTCGCCGCCCCGGGCGATGCCGGCGGCGCACAGCGCCGTGTCGTGCGGCCAGACCGAGCCGTTGTGGTACGACATCGGGTTGTAGCGCGCCTCGCCCTCGGCGAGCGTGCGGATGCCCCAGCCAGTGGCGAACCGCGGCGAGAGCAGGGTGGCGGCGACCCGCGCGGCGCGGTCCGGGGCCGGCAGTCCGGCGTAGAGCAGGTGGCCTGGGTTGCTCGCGCGCACGCGGCACAGTTCGCCGTCGCCGCAGATGGCGGTGCCGTAGTAGCCGGCCTCCGGCATCCAGAAGCGGTCTTCCACGGCGGCCTGCAGCCGGCGCGCGCGCTGCCGCCAGCGCGCGGCGGGCTCCGCATCGCCGCGCAACCGCGCCAGCCCGGCCATCGCCTGCAGCGCGGCGAACACGTAGCCCTGCACCTCGACCAGCGCGACCGGGCCGTCGGGGATGCGCCCGTCGGCATGAAACACGGAATCGCTGCTGTCCTTCCAGCCCTGGTTGGCGAGGCCGCTCTCCGCCCCGCGCGCGTAATCCAGGAAGCCGTCCGGGTTCGCGTCGCAGGTGCGCTCGATCCACGCCGTTGCGGCGAGCAGCGAGGGCCACAACCGGTCGACGAAGGCCATGTCGCCGGTGCGGCGGGCATAGGCGCCGGCGAGCATCACGAACAGCGGCGTCGTGTCCACGCCGCCGTAGTACAGGCCGAAGGGAAGCTCGCGCAGCGCGGCCATTTCGCCCTTGCGCGTCTCGTGCATGATCTTGCCGGGCGCCGAATCCATGAACGCCGACGCTTCGTGCGCCTGGTGCTCGGCGAGGAACGCGAGCACGCCGCGCGCCAGCCCGGGGTTCAGCCACAGCGTCTGCAGCGAGGTGATCACCGCGTCGCGTCCGAACGGCGTGGAGAACCAGGGGATGCCCGCGTAGGGATAGGGACCGGTCGCCAGGTCGCTGGTGAGCAGGGCGAGGTCGGCGCGCGAGCGTTCAATCCAGTCGCCTAACAGCGGCCCGGCGCTGCGCACGCGCGCGCCGCGGCCGGCGCGCGCCCGCATCCGCCGCCGCGCATGCGCCGCGGCGTTGCGGTAGCGCGCCAGCGAGGGCGGCGCCTGCTGCGCGAGCCCGACCTCGATGAACAGGTCGTCCGCGGCGCCAGCCTCCAGCAGCAGCTCGAAGCTCGCGCCTTCGGCGTCGAGGGGGGCCGGCGGCCGCGAGAAGGACACGACCCAGTTGCGCACGCGCCCGTCGAGGCCGCGGTAGGCGAACGCCAGCCCGTCGCGCGTCGCCTGCGCCGGCAGCAGATCGCCGCGGCGCGCGCGCACGCAGCCGCGCACCTCGAACATGTCGCGGAAGTCCGCCGCATAGTCGAAGCGCAGCGGCGCGCGCACCGGGCGCAGGCCGTAGTTGTGGAAGCGCAGGCGCTCGTAAAGCCGGTTGCCGCTGAGGAATCGCGTGCGCACGAGGTGCAGCAGGCCGGACGGCAACGTCGGGGCGACGCCGAGCGGCGGCAGGGGGTGGTTGGTGAGGTGGGCGACGAAGAACACGTTGTCGCGGGTCACCGCCGCGCTCAGCATCTCCGGCCGCGCGCCGGCGATGCGCAGCCGCGCGAGCGACAGCAGCCGCGTGTCGTCGTGGAAGAGGCCGTCGCTGTCGCCCTCGATGTCGCCGTAGGCATTCGCGACCAGGAAGCTGTCGCCGTCCTTCAGGACGTGGGTGGTGAACGACGCCGCGGTCGCCGCCGGCTGCACGTCGGCGGGGTGGGGCGCCGACGCCGTCCCGCCGGGCAGCGGCTGCGGCGCGCCGGGCGCCGGCTCAGGCGAGGCGCCGGGCGCAGCCGCCTTCGATGGGGAGATGCTGCCCATAGAGGTCCTCGTAGCGCTGCGCCATCGCGGTCGCCGAGAAGCGGCGTTCGAAGGTGGCGCGGATCCGCCGGCGGTCGTAGCCGACGACCTCGCGCACCGCCGCCGCGGCGGCTTCCAGGTCGTCGACGATGCGGCCGGTGACGCCGTCGTCGATCACTTCCGGCACGGAACCGCAGTTCCACGCGACGACCGGCGTGCCGCAGGCCATGGCCTCGATCATCACCAGGCCGAAGGGCTCCGGCCAGTCGATCGGGAACAGCAGCGCGGCCGCGTCGCCGAGGAAGCGGGCCTTGTCGCCGTCGCCGATACCGCCGACGTACTCGACCAGCGGATCGTCGAGCAGCGGCTCGATGCGCTCGTGGAAATAGCGCCGGTCCGCGTCGTCCACCTTGGCGGCGATGCGCAGCGGCATGCCGGTCGCGCGGGCGATGGCGATGGCGCGGTCCGGGCGCTTCTCCGGCGAGATGCGGCCGAGGAACGCGAGGTAGCCGCCGCCCGTGCCGGCCGCGGTCGAAGCCGGCGCCGCGCTGAAGGGAAAGAGGTGTTCCGGCAGGCCGTGGTGCACCGTGCCGCGCCAGTTGGCGAAGCGCAGCGGCCTGCGCTGGTGGTCGGAGATCGAGGCCAGCGGATAGCGCGGCCAGCGGCGGTACGCGTCGGCGAGATCCTTGAGATCGAGCCGGCCGTGCAGCGTGGTGATCGTGCGCTCGGCGCAGTCCTCGAACATCGGGAAATGCAGCAGGTCGACGTGGAAGTGCAGCACGTCGAATTCGTGCGCCCGCGCGCGGACCTCGTGCAGCATCGACAGGTGCGCGGCGAGGTCGGACTTCAGCGGCGCCGGATCCATCCGGATCGCCTGGTCGCGGCAGGGCACGAGCCGCGCGAGCGTGTGCGAGTCCGCGGACGCGAACAGCGTGACGTCGTGGCCGAGCTCGACCAGCGCGTCGGTCAGCCAGGCGACGATGCGCTCGGTGCCGCCGTAGAGCGGCGGCGGAACGGCTTCGCACAAGGGGGCGATCTGGGCGATCTTCATCGGGGAACTTGCAGGCGGGGCATCCGCGCACGCTAGCGACGGCGCCGTGCAAACCACGTGCAAGCCGCGCCCGCGCGGCGGGAAACGTTCAGGACCCGCGATTCAGAACTCGAGCTCGAGCGCCGCGCAGAGGTAGTCGACGAAGGGCGCCAGCGCCGCCAGGTCGCGTTCGATCGCCTGCCGCAACCGCGGTCCCGCCATGGTCGCGTCGTCGATGCCGCGCCATGCGGTGAAGTTGCGCCGCCTCAGGTCCTCGATGAATGCGAAGTCCGCCGGGAAGCCGTGCGGGTTGCGCACCAGCATGTCGTCGGCGCCGAGGTCGTAGCGCCTGCGGAAGGCCGGCGCGTGCGCGGCGCGTTCCCAGCCGGCCGGATTCTCGAAGATGAACTGGCGCACGCGGCGCTGGGTGTGCGTTTCCGGATGCCACAGGCCGGCGCCGACGAAGCAGCCGCCCGGCTCGAGGTGCACGTAGAAGGAGGGCGCGGCGACCTCCCGCCGGCGCTCGTGGAAGAGCCGCGCGCCCTGCCAGCCCTTGTACGGCGTCTTGTCGCCGGAGAAGCGCGTGTCGCGCTGGATCCGGAACATCGAGCCCCCGACCGCGCGCGGATCGGAGCGGTAGTGCGCGCTGATCGCCGCGAGCGCCGGCTGCAGGTCGCCGAGCAGGCGCTGGAACGGCGCGCGCACGTGCGCCTCGTAGTCGGCCTTGTGCGCCTGGAACCAGGCCCGCTCGTTGTGGCGGGCGATGCCGCGCAGGAACGTGAAGGATTTCGGGCTGAAGTAGGCGCTCATCCCGCCATTGTAGGCGCGGCGCCCGGCATCCCGATCCGCGTCCGCCACGCGTCCAGCCGCTCGAGCAGCGCGAGCTTCGCGGCGTCGCCGGCATGCTGCGCGCGCAGCGCCGCGAGGTCGGCCTCGAACCGCCCGAGGTCGGGCGAGGCCAGCCCGGAACCGGGCGCGAGCCGCGCGCGGCGGAAGGCGTCCCAGCGCTCGCGCTCGGCCGGTGCCAGCAGCTCCGGCCAGTTGCGCGCGCGATAGCGGAACAGCAGCTCGTCCAGCCGCGGTTCGGCGAAACCGAAATCGTGGCCGGCGAGCAGCTGCGGCGGCGTCGCGCGCACCTGCGCGCAGCGGCGCCGGTCGGGATCGGAGAGGAAGCCGTCGTACAGCGAGGCGTCGGCATCGGGACGAGCACGCTCGCGCTCCACGGCGTGCACCTGCCGGATCTTCTCGGCGAGCGACGGCCCGACCGCGCGCAGGCGCTCCGCGCGCGCCTCGGCGGCGCCGCGGTCGATCGCCAGCCGCGCGAAGTCGGCCTCGCGCAGGTGGTTCCAGGCGACGAGCGCCGGGCTGCGGTTGAGGTGGACTTCCTTCAGCGCGATGCGCTCGACGCCTTCGGGAAGCTCCTCGCGGCGCGCGAACAGCCGCGCGGCGATGGCCTCGGCGTCGAGGTCGAGCATCTGCGCCGGGTCGGCATCGAGGTCGAACACGATCACCCGGCCGTCGTAGCGCGGATGCCGCGTGAGCGGCACCACCGCGGCCGCGCAGAGGCGGGCGGCGGGATACCGTTGCGAGACGTGCAGCACCGGCGCCATCGCGACCGGATCGAGCAGGCTGCCGGCGTAGCGCTTGTCGCGCAGGCGCAGCGCGTAGTCCCAGAACTTCGGCTGGGCGGCGCGCAGCAGGCGCGCGAGCCCGATCAGCGCGCGCACGTCCGACAGCGCTTCGTGCGCCTCGCCCTCGCGCACGCCGTTGGCCAGGGCCAGGTGCTCCAGCCTGAACGACGCGAAGCCGTCCTCGCGCACGGGCCACTGCAGGCCTTCGGGACGCAGCGCGTGCGCCAGCCGCATCACGTCGAGCAGGTCCCAGCGGCAGTTGCCGTTGCGCCACTCGCGCTCGTACGGGTCGTGGAAGTTGCGGAAGAAGCCGTTGCGCACGAACTCGTCGTCGAAGCGCAGCGAGTTGTAGCCGAGCGTGCAGGTGCCGGGCCGCGACATCGCGTCGGCGATGCGGGCGAAGGCCTCGGCCTCGTTGACCCCGTCGCGCAGCGCGCGCTGCGGCTCGATGCCGGTGATCAGCGTGGCGACCGGCGAGGGCAGCAGGTCGTCCGCCGGCCGGACCAGGAAGTCGATCGGCGCCTCGATCTCCTCGAGCGCCTCGTTGGTACGGACGGCCGCGAACTGCGCGATCCGCGAGCGCTGCGGGTCCGCGTCGAAGGTTTCCAGGTCGTAGAACAGGAAGCTGCCGCTCATGCGACCGCCATCCTCGCAGGCGCCCGGCTCACCGGCTGCGACTCAGGCCGGCGCATCGGCCAGCGGCGGCAGCAGGCGCTCGACCGCGGCGTCCGCCGCGGCCCAGTCGACGCCCTCCAGCGAGCGCAGGCCGCGCGTCGCCTCGGCCAGGATCCCGCGCTGGACCTCGCTGCGCGCATGCGCGACCGAGTACGGGATGCGCATGAACGTCACCATCGCGTAGTGCGGCACGAAACGGGCCGGGTGGCGCGCGTGCAGCGCCTGCTCGAGTTCGCGCTGGAGCAGGAACTCCGGGTCGTCGACCAGGTCGCGCATCTCGATGTAGTTCTCGAGCGCCATCGCCTGGATCGCGCGCGCGTCCGGCAGGCGCTGGGCCTCGAACGCGGCGAACGCGGCTTCCAGCGCCGGCGCGGCGGCGATGTGGTCGGCCAGCGCCACGCAGTCCTCGAACGCGCAGTTCATGCCCTGGCCGTGGAAGGGAACCATCGCGTGCGCGGCGTCGCCGAGCAGCACGGCCTGGCCGCCGAGGTGCCAGCGGTCGAGGTACAGCGTGGCGAGCGTGCCGGTCGGGTTCGCCTCGAAGTCGCGCTCGAGCGCGGGGATCAGCGGCAGCGCGTCGGCGAAGTCGCGCTCGAACAGCGCGCGGGCCGACGCCGCGTCGGCGACCGCGTCGAAGTCCGGGTCGCCGCTGCCGTCGGCGTGCAGCGCCATGAACAGGGTCACGGTGAACGTGCGCTCGTCGTTCGGGAGCGCGATGCACATGTAGCGTCCGCGCGGCCAGATGTGCAGCGCGTTGGGCTCGATCCGGAAGCCGCCATCGGGCGCCGGCGGGATCTCGAGCTCCTTGTAGCCGTGCTCGAGCCATTCGGTGCGTTCGCCGAGCCCGGCGCGGGCGCCCATCCGCGCGCGCAGCGTGGAGCCCGCGCCGTCGCAGCCGAACAGGGCCGTGAACGCGTGCGCGTGGTCGCCGCCGTCGCCGCGGAAGGTGGCGATGTTGCGCTCGAAGTCCACCTCGGCCAGCCCGCGGTCGAAGTGCAGTGTCGCGCCCGCGGCCTCGGCCGCGTCGAGCAGCGCGATGTTGAGCTCGCCGCGGCTGACCGACCAGATGACCTCGCTGTCGTCGCGCCCGTAGCGCTGCAGGCGGACCTCGCCGTGCAGCGGATGGACCATGCGCCCGCGCATCATCACCGCGCGTTCCAGCACGGAGCCGTCCGCGCCGGCCTGGCGCAGCGCGTGCAGGCCGCGCTCGGCCAGGGCGAGGTTGATCGAGCGCCCGCCGGCGTAGCCGTGGACGCGGGGATCGCCGCGACGCTCGAACACCTCCACGCGCCAGCCGCGCTGCGCGAGCAGCGTGGCGAGCAGGGCGCCGGCCAGGCCCGCGCCGACGATCGTCAGCGAAGCTTCGGGCTTCATGCGCCGCCGCCGCGCCAGCCCTCGACGCCGCGCACGAAGCGCAGGATGTCGGCGTGGCTGTTGTAGAGCGGCGCGGGGGAAATCCGGATCACGTCCGGCTCGCGCCAGTCGCCGACGATGCCGCGCGCTTCGAGGTGTTCGAAGAGCGCGCGGCCACGGTCGCGCCCGCCGGCGACGCGCAGCGACAGCTGGGCGCCGCGCTGCGCCGGATCGGCGGGCGTCACCACCTGGAGCGTCTCGGCAAGGCGCTCGCGGATCAGCGCTTCGAGATAGCCGGTGAGCCGCAGCGAGCGCTCGCGCAGCGCGTCCATGCCGCCGGCGCGCGCGAACAGGTCGAGCGAGGCGCGCAGCGGGGCCAGGCCGAGGATCGGCGGATTGCTGAGCTGCCAGCCGTCCGCGCCCGGCGTCGGCACGAACTCCGGGCCCATGCGGAAGCGCGACGACTGATCGTGGCCCCACCAGCCCGCGAGCCGCGGCCGTCCGGTGCGCGCATGGCGTTCGTGCACGAAGCAGCCGGCGACCGCGCCGGGACCGGAGTTCATGTACTTGTAGTGGCACCACACCGCGAAGTCGGCGCCGTCGTCGTGCAGGCGCAGCGGCAGGTTGCCGACGCCGTGGGCGAGGTCGAAGCCGACGATCGCGCCGGCCGCATGGCCCAGCCGCGCGATCTCCGCGAGGTCGAAGGCCTGCCCGGTGCGGTACTGCACGCCCGGCCAGACGATCGTGGCGATGCGCGGGCCGTGGCGTTCGATCGCCGCCGCGATCGCCGCCATCGAGAACGTGCCGTCGGCCGAATCGGGCTGCACCTCGATCAGGTCCGTCGCCGGATCGAAGCCGTGGAAGCGGACCTGCGACTCCAGCGCGTAGCGGTCGGACGGGAAGGCGCCGGCTTCCATGAGGATCGCCGGCCGCTCGCGCGTCGGCCGGTAGAAGCTCGCGAGCATGAAGTGCAGGTTGGCGGTGAGCGAGTTCATCGCCACCACTTCGGCAGGCTGCGCGCCGACGACCTGCGCGAGGCCGTCGCGCACGAGCGCGTGGTACGGCATCCATGGCGCGGGCTCGAGGAAGTGGCCTTCCACCGCCTCGTCCGCCCACTTCCGCATCACCTCGTCGACGACGGCGCGCGCGCCCTTCGGCTGCAGGCCGAGCGAGTTGCCGCAGAAATAGGCCTGCTCGGCGCCGTCGTGGCGCGGCAGGTGGAATTCAAAGCGCAACGCCGACAGCGGATCGGCGGCGTCGAGCGCGCGGGCGTGTTCGTAGGTGGCGGGGGTCGTCATGCGAACCTTGATTCGGGCAGGCCCAGCCATTCCAGCGCCGTGCCGTGGTAAAGGCGCTCGCGGCCGGGCGTGTCGAGGCCGAGCGCGTCGATGCCGGCGCCCGGCACCTGCTCGCCGAGCGGGAACGGATAATCGGTGCCGAGCATCACCCGGTCGACGCCGCAGACGTCGAGCAGGTAGCGCAGCGCGCGCTCGTCGGCGACCCAGGAATCGAAGTACAGGCGCTGCAGGTATTCGCGCGGGTTGCGCGGATTGTCGGTCGCGACCAGGTCCGGGCGCATGTTGAAGCCGTGCTCGATGCGGCCGATCGTGTACGGGAAGCTGCCGCCGCCGTGGGCCATGCAGATGCGCAGCTTCGGCAGGCGCTCGAGCACGCCGCCGAACACCAGGCAGCAGGCCCCGCGCGACTGCTCGGCCGGCATGCCGACGAGCCACGGCAGCCAGTACTTGGGCATCGTGTCGGTGCCCATCATGTCCCAGGGGTGCACGAGGATCGCCGCGCCGAGCTCGCTGGCGGCCTGGAAGAAGTCGAACAGCTCCGGCGCGTCGAGGTTCCAGTTGCCGCCGTTGGGCGTCTCGACGTGCGAGCCGATCTGCACGCCCTGCAGGCCGAGCTGGTCGACGCAGCGCTCGAGCTCCTGGATCGCGAGCCGCGGCGACTGCATCGGCACCGTGCCGATGCCGGCGTAGTGGCGCGGATGGGCGCGGCAGGTCTCCGCCATGTGGTCGTTGAGCGACTGGTGCAGCGCGAGCGCCTGGTCGGGCTTGGCCCAGTAGCTGAACATCACCGGCACGGTGCTGATCACCTGCACCTGCACCCCGAAGCGCGCGTAGTCCTCGATGCGTTCCTCGGGATCCCAGGTCTTGGGCCAGATCTCGCGGAAGAACTTGCCGTCCTTGTAGATCCGGTGGCGGCCGTCGTCGCCGTGGTGGATCACCGGGAAGCGGTTGTCGCCGTAGCGGGCGGCCAGGTCGGGCCAGTCGCGCGGGAGGTGGTGGGCGTGGACGTCGATCTTCAGCATCGCGCCAGTTTACCCAGCCGACGCGGGCGGCGCCGGCCGCAGCAGGTGGGCGAGGGTGTCGACGCTGTCGGCGATGCGGTCGCAGGCGTCGGCGGTCGCCAGCGCCACCGGGTCGTGCGCGGCCAGCGCGCCGGCCAGCGCCTGCGCGACCTGCCGTTCGGCGGGCCGGAGCGAGTCCGCCTGCAGCGGCGACCCTCCGGCCAGGGTGGCGGCGGCCGCGCGCAGGGCGTCGTCGACCTGCCG
>JBQCJF010000113.1:0-12451 GCA_051953015.1 Luteimonas sp. | reverse complement strand
CAGGCGACGGCGTAGCGCGCCTGCGGCCGCGCGTCGCGCAGCAGCGCGAGCGCGCTCCACGCGAGCACGCCGATCCCCGCGCCCTGCCACACGAACCGCACCAGCGCGTCGGCCAGCGCCGGCGCCAGCATCGTCACCATCGTGCCGTCATTCATCGCGCGTCTCCTCGAGGAAGCGCTGGATCTCCTCGCGTTCGGCGTCGCTGACCCGGCCGCCGCGCAGCGCGGCGAGCACCAGGTCCTTGCCGGAACCCGAGAAGGCCTTGTGGATCAGGTCGTCGAGCAGCCGCGTCTGCAGCGAGCCCTGCGGCTGCGCGGCGGCGTAGACGTGCGAGCGCTGGCTTTCGTCGCGCTTGAGCAGGCCCTTGCCGTGCATCACCTGCATCAGCCGCAGCACCGTCGCGTAGGCGAGGTCGGGGCGCTCGCGGCGCTGCGCTTCGTGGACCTGGCGCACCGACGCGGGCCCGAGCTGCCAGAGCGTGCGCAGCAGCCCGAGTTCGGCGGGGGTCGGTTTCGGGAGGCGGGGCCTGGCCATGCGCGGGATCCACGGAAGTTCGACGCCGGCCACGCTACGCCTCCTAGACTGTCTTGTCTAGACTATTTTGTCTATGAAGGAAGTCATGCCCTGGCGCTGCTGCGGCGCACCTTGGCGCCGGCCCGGCAGGCGGCGATGATCCGCCGGAGCCGCCGGGGAGGCGAACAAGGGGAGACGACGATGGGCGCGACCGCTTTCCAACGCACGGGCGTGGTGTTCCTGCTCGTGGGGCTGTGCCTGGGCATGCGCATGGGCATGAGCCAGGACTTCTCGCTGACGCCGGTGCACACGCACCTCAACCTGGCGGGCGGCGTGCTGATGTTCGTCGCCGGCCTGTTCTACGCGCAGCGGCCGGAGGTCCCGCGCTGGGCGGTGACGACGCACTACTGGCTGCACCTGGCGGGCGCGATCCTGCTCGTCGCCGGCATCTTCGGCGCGGTCACGCACGCGCCCTGGTACGGCCCGGTGGTCGGCATCGGCGCGGTCACGGTGTTCCTGGCCATGCTGCTGTTCGCCTGGAACGTGTTCCGCAAGCACGGAGCGATGTGAGATGCGCGTTCCGGTCCTGATCCTCATGCTCGCCGCGCTGGCCGCGGCGGGTTGCGCGAGCCTCCACGACGCCGGCTGGACGGGCGAGGGCGCCGAACCGTTCGACAGCGCGAAGGCGGCGTGCGACGCCGAAGCCGCGACGCGGCCCGAGGGCGCGGCGCGGACGGAAGCCTTCGAGGCGTGCATGGCCGCGAAGGGCTGGCGCCGCCCCTGACCGGCGCCCCACCACGCGCGGGCACGCTCGCGCCCGTCGCGGCGGCATGTCGATCCGGCGCCTGCCGGTTCGTCGCGACAGTGAAGGCCCGGGCGTTCCGGGCCGCACGGAGCGCATCCCATGACCACGCACCCCCTGCCGATCCTGGCGTTCGCCCTCGCCGCGGCGTTCGCCGCGCCCGCCGCGGCGCAGCAGGCGACGTACGCCATCGACCCGGGCCATACCTTCCCGGGCTTCGAGGCCGACCACATGGGCATGTCGCTGTTCCGCGGCAAGTTCGACCGCAGCAGCGGCACGATCGTGCTCGACAAGGCCGCCGGCGCGGGCACGGTGTCGGTCGACATCGACCTGTCCAGCATCCACTTCGGCAACCCCGAGCTCGACAAGCTCATGGCGGGGCCGGACTACTTCGACGTCGCGCAGCATCCGGTCGCGCATTACGAAGGCCGCCTTGCAGGCTTCGTCGACGGCAGGCCCACCCGCGTCGACGGCACCCTGACGCTGCGCGGCGTCAGCCGCCCGGTGCCGCTGGAGATCCGCGCGTTCAAGTGCCAGCCGCACCCGGTGCTGAAGCGCGACTGGTGCGGCGCCGACGCCTACGGCCACTTCGACCGCAGCGCGTTCGGGATCTCGGCCGGCAGCGACTGGGGCTTCTCGATGGACACCGCGCTGCGCATCCAGGTCGAGGCGATCGCCGGCTCATGACGGCGGCCGCAGCCGCCGCCATGCGCCCTCAGAACTTGCCCGACACGGTGAACTGGAAGATCGGCCCGATGCGGCGGTCGCGGTCCTCGTGGAAGTCGACCGGGCCGGTGCGGCGATCGACGTAGACCGTGCGCTGCCACATGCTGCGCGCGCCGATCAGGTTGGTCACTCCGGCGCGCATGGTGAGGCCGTGCACGTCCTTGTTCTCGATGAACCACGAATCCCACACCGGGCCTTCCCACAGCCGGCCGACCTCGGTGAGGCGGTAGTCGCGCGCGTTGAACTGGTAGCTGAAATCGGAGCCCCAGGCCCACGAGGTGCCGGGGATGTCGTCGCGCAGCGAGATCTCGGCGACGTCCTTCAGGTTGTTGCTGATCGGGCGGTCGATGCCGGTGAGCGGATCGGCGACCTTGCTGCGCTCGTGCTGCCAGGTCAGGTCGAGCTTGGCGCCGGCCCAGCCCAGCGGATCCAGCCGCAGCGTGCTCTTCCACTCGATGCCCTGCAGGGTGGCGCGGTCGATGTTGCCGGGGCTCTCGCCGTCGGGGCCGATCGGGATGGTGTCGACGATGTCGTCGATGCGCTGCGCGTACGCGCGCAGGCTCGTGGTGCCCCATGCGCCGAGGTTCTTCACCACTTCGGTTTCGAGTTCCCAGGTCTGCGGCGGCACGAGGTCGGGGTTGCCGGCGTTGGCCTGGCCGTCGGCGAGGTTCACCGACGCGAGGAAGTCGTAGAAGTCGAGCTGGCCGACCCGGCGCTGCAGCTTCACGTTGACGTCGAGGCCGGGCTTCGGCTTCCACGCCAGCGACACCTGTCCCTTCGGGCGGCGGAACGAACGGCTGAGCCCGCCGCCGCCGGCCTGCTGCAGGCGCGAGAACTCGCCGCCCGCGGCCACCTGCAGCGCCAGGTTCGGCAGCAGGTCGCGGCCGTAGCTGCCCATCAGCTCGTAGCGGTCTTCCTGCACGGTGGCGGTGCCGCCGGGCAGGGGGACTTCCTCGTACGCGCCGCTGCCGGCGTCGAGCTCGTACAGCGAGGACACGCTGTCGAGCTTGTTGAACGCGTATTCCGCCGACACCTGCCAGTCGCCGCCGAGCTTCCAGCGGTACTCGGCGCGGGCGATGCGCTCGGTCTCCTCGCCGGTGCGGGCGAAGCGCTCGCCCTCGGTCGGCGTGCCGTCCTCGTAGTGCGTTTCCACCGTGTCCTGCGACGGGTCGCGCACGAAGCGGTCGAGCCCGATCAGCTTGAGCCGGCCGGCGCCGAGGCCGAACTCGTAGTCGCCACCGAGTTCGTAGTTGTGGCCACCCTCGTCGCTGCGCACGGTGCGCAGGCGGTCGGGCAGGCCCGGGCCGCTGCGGTGGTCGTCCTCGACGTAGTCGAACAGCAGCTTCTGCCACGACGCGTTGAGGTTGCCGACCGCGCCCGATTCGCCCTTCCACGCGAGCTTCGCGCTCACGCGCGGACGGTCGGACTCGCCGGTCCAGGCGTCGTCGCGCAGCTCGCGCACGCTGCCGTCGGCGTTGTAGATCGTGGTCGGGCCGCCGGCGCCGCTGTGGTTGGCGCTGTTGTCGACGCCGAGCGTGTAGTCCATGCGCCCGCGCGAGCCGCTCACCGACACGCTGCCGCGGGTGAGCTGCGGATGGGTGTAGTAGCGGCGGAAATCCGGACTCCATTCCCACTGGCCGCTCAGGCCTTCGGCGCGGGTGACGACGTTGGCCACCTGGCCCGACAGGCCGGGGATGTCGAGCGTGGCGCCGTCGACGATCTCGATGCGGACGACGTTGCCGGCCGGCACCTGCGAGAGCTGGGTGATCACGTCGTTGGACTTGGCCGACAGGCGCTGCCCGTTGACGAGGACGTTGCCGGTGGCCTGGCCCAGGCCGCGCTCGACGACCGCCTCGCGGATCGCGAAACCGGGCACCTGCTGCAGCATGTCGAGCGCGGTGCGCGGCGCATAGCGCGCGAAATCCGCCGGTGTGTAGGTCCGCGCGGCGGCGGGGGCGGACGCGGGCTCGGCCGGGGCGGGCGCGGCTTCCTGCGCCAGCGCGAACGGGGGCGCGGAGAGCAGCGCCAGCGTGAGCGCCAGCCGGCGCATGGAACCTGTGTTCGGCATCGTCGTTTTCCCCGGGAGTCGAGGGAACCGATGCGCGGGTCGCCGCGAGGGTTTAAACGGGACGCGCGGCGCCGCGCATTCAGCGGCGACCGGCGATCCGGACCCGGTTGCGCCCGTCGCGCTTGGCGCGATAGAGGGCGGCGTCCGCGTCCTGCAGCAGGCCGTCGGTGTCGGCGCGGGCGAGGTTGGCGCTGGCCACGCCCGCGCTGATGGTGACGCTCGCCGTGCGCTTGCCGCCGGGCAGCGTCACGGACTGCGCTTCGACGCCGGCACGCATGCGCTCGGCGACCTCGGCCGCGGTCGCGGCGTCGGTGTACGGCAGCAAACAGGCGAATTCCTCGCCGCCATGGCGCGCGACGAGCGCGCCTTCGGGGGCGCAGCGCAGCAGCGTGTCGGCGACGCTGCGCAGCGCCGCGTCGCCGGCGAGGTGGCCATGGCGGTCGTTGAAGTCCTTGAAGTGGTCGACGTCGAGGAACACCAGCGAGGCCGGCCCGGCCGGACCCCTCGCGCAATCGGCGGCGAGCGTCTCCAGGCCTTCCAGCAGCCGGCGCCGGTTGCCCAGGCCGGTGAGCGCGTCGCGGTAGGAGAGTTCGGTGAGGCGCGCGTTGGCGGCGTCCAGCTCCGCCGTGCGCATCGCGACGTGGCGCTCGAGCACGCGCCGCTGCGCGCGCAGCATGCGGGTGCGCGCGTACGCGGCGCCGTAGCCGAGCAGCACCAGCGCCAGCACCGCGGCGAGCGTGGCCAGGGGCTGCTGCCACCAGTGCGCCTCGACGGTGATCGGCACGTCGATCGGCACGCTGCGGTTGCCCGCGTAATCGGTCGCCTCGATCCGCAGCGCGTAGTCGCCCGGCGGCAGCGCGCCCAGGCTGCGCGAATCCTGCGTGGTCCATTCGCCGGGCGTTTCCTCCAGCCCGAGCAGCGTCGTGCGGAAGCGCGAATCCGATTCGTGCGTCCACGACAGCAGCGCGAAGCCGATCTCCGCGGACTTCGCCCCCGCGGGCACGCGCAGGGCGGTGCCGGGCTGCGCGCGGCCGTCCACCCGCAGGGACGTGACCCGCAACGGCTTGGGCTGCGCGTCGTCCGTGCGCTGGTTGGGATCGTAGACGGCGAGGCCGCCGAGCGTGCCGGTCCAGAAGCGGTCGTGCGCGTCGAGGAACTGCGCATTGGTGTTGCATTCGTCGTGGACCATGCCGTCGGCACGGGTGAACACGCGCGACGTCCAGCCGCCGCCCGCGCGCGGCGTGAGCTGCTGCACGCCGCTGTTGGTGCAGACGTACACGCGGCCACGCGAATCGCGCAGCGCGCCGTAGGTGGTCGGATCCGGCGCCGGCGGCAGGCCGCCGCGCAGCGCCCGCGGATGCGCCGGATCGGAAACGTCGACGCGGACGACGCCGGCGCTGCTGCTGCCCATCCACAGCACGGGACGGCCGCGCGCGTCCGGCAGCAGGCGCAGGCCGATCAGCAGGTCGTCGGGCAGGCCGGCGCCGCGGCCGAACAGCGCCCAGCGCTTGCCGTCGAAGCGGGCCAGGCCCTGGTTCGTGTTCGCCCACAGCCACGAGCGGCCGTGCCCGTCGACCTGCTCGACGAGGCGGCCGGCGCCCCACTGGCCGACCGCCTTCGCCGGGCGGAATGCGGTCCAGCGGCCGTCGCGCCAGCGCCAGACGCCGGCCTGGCGCGTCGCGACCCACTGTTCCTCGCGGCCTTCGAAAGTGCGCACGAGCGTGTCGCGCAGGCCTTCGCCGGTGGTCTTGGGCCAGGGCGTGGGCACGCGCTCGAACGCGTAGCCGCCCTGGGCCGCCCTGCGCACGCGCGCCAGCTCGCCGTTGCCGGAGCCGATCCAGAGGCTGCGGTTGCCGTCGGACGCCGTCGTGGCGACCAGCATCTCGACGCTGGGACCGGAGAGGCGCGCTTCCGGCGGCCCCGTGTCGGCGGTGTAGTGATGCCAGGCGCCGTCCTCGTACACCGCGAGGCCGTCGTCGCTGGCACCGACCCACAGGCGCTCGCCGCCGCGGCCGTCGGGTTCGACGAGCACGCCGAACACGCCGATGGAATGCGCGCCCATCAGCGAAGCCGTGGTCCACGCGCTCGCGCCCGGAAGGGTGCGCGACACGCCGGACTCCGTCGCCAGCCACAGCACGCTGTGTCCGCCGGGCGCGCGCCAGGCGCCGATGCCGCGGACGACGTCGGAGCCGAGGCCGTGGCGACGGTCGAACACCTGCACGCGGCCCGCGTGCAGGCGCAGCAGCCCCGAGCGCGACGCGATCCAGAGCGCGCGGTCGCCACGGGGCAGCGGCGTCGCGGCGATGTCGTACAGCTCGGCGGTCGGGAGCTCGCCACCGACGCGCGTCCAGCGCCGTTCGCCCTGCGCGGACAGCCGCACGAGGCCGAGGCCGAACACCGATAGCCAGAGTTCCTCGCGGCCGGCGCGCGGCGTCGCGAGCAGGAATTCGACCTGCGCGCTGTCGATGCCGTCGAGGTGCCAGCGATGCCAGTTGCGCGCGCCTTCGTCGCGGTACCACAGGCCGGACGTGCCGGTCCCCGCCCATTGGCGCGACCGGCCGCCGAGGCGCAACGTCTGCGCCATCGACAGGATCGGGCCGCGCGGCAGGCTCGCGTTGCCCGGATCGGCCTGCCAGCGTCCGTCGCGGCGCACCAGCAGGCCGCGATCCCAGGTCAGCGCGTAGAGCGTGTGGCTGCCATCCTTGCCGGTCGTCTCGACGAAGCGCCGGATCTGCTGCGAGGGCAGCCCCGTCGCGAGGTTCTCGACGTGCCAGCGCGTGCCGTCGTAGCGGGCGAGGCCGCCGCTGCGGAAGCCCGCCCACAGCGTGCCGCCGGCGTCGACGTGGAGCGTGTCGGCCGAGTGCGCCATCGCGGGATCGTCGGAAGCCGCCCAGCGCCGCCCGTCGTATCGGTACACGCCCGCCGGCGTCGCCGCCCACACGAAGCCCTCGCGATCGGTCGCGACCGCGATCGACACGGCGTAGGGCAGGCCGTCGCGCGCGGAGAAGTTGGTGAAGGCCGGTGCGCCGAGGTCGGCCAGGTCGAGCGCGCGCGTGGCGGAAGCACGCGCGGCCGGGGCGTCGCGCGGGCGAGCGGGCGCGACCTCGCCGCGGGCGGCGAGGGGCGCCGCGGCCAGAAAGGCCGCGCACAGCAATAGCGGGCGGATCGCCCGGATCGCATGCATGCGGTATCGCTCCCCCTGTGCCGCCAGTATGCCCCACGCCGGCGGCGCGACGGCGGATGACCGATGGCACCCCCGCGACGGAGGGCGGGGCGAAGCCGCCCCGGGACTCAGTGCGGCAGCGCGGCGGCGGCGTCGAGCATCGACTTCACGTGCAGGTTCGGATTCGGATCCGAATGCACCGCCGCGATCGTCCCGTCCGTCGCGATGAGGTACGACGTGCGGTCGGACCACTCCGGCTTCTTCTCGAGGACCGCGTCGTACTCCGCGGCGATCTTCGCGCCGGGATCCGCCGCGACCGGGAACTTGCCGCCGCAATGCTCGGTTTCCTTCGAGAAGTCGGCGAGCTGGTCCACGTTGCCCGCGGTCACGCCGACGACGGTCACGCCTTCGGCCTTGAACTTGTCGGTGGCCTCGGAGAACAGGTGCGCCTCGAGGTTGCAGCCGGAAGTGTGCGCCGCCGGGAAGAAGTACACGACGACCGGCCCCTGCTTGCGCGCTTCGGCGAGGTCGAAGGTGAAGGGCTTGCCGGCGAGGTAGGCCGGTGCGCGGAAATCGGGCGCGGCGTCGCCCGGCTTCAACGCGGCGGACGCGGTGCCGGTGACGGCGAGTCCCGCGACCAGCAGGGCGGGGGCGGCGAGGACGGCGAGCCTGGGGAAGTTGGCCATGGCGCGGCTCCGGGGAAAGGGAGCCTCCTTATACGCCTGTGCGCCGTGCGCGGCACGATCAGCGCGGCAGCGCGTAGGCGACCACCGAGTCGCCGAGCTTCGTGCCGAGCGAACCGTGCCCGCCGGCGAACACCACCACGTACTGCCGCCCGGTGCGGTCCGACACGTAGCTCATCGGCGTCGCCTGGCCGCCGGCCGGCAGCCGCGCCTGCCAGAGCTTCTCGCCGGTGCGCGTGTCGTAGGCGCGCAGGTAGTAGTCCAGCGTGCTGCTCAGGAACGAGACGCCGCCCGCGGTCACGAGCGGTCCGCCGAGGCTGGGCACGCCCAGCGGCAGCGGGATCGGCAGCGGCGCGCTGTCGCGCACGGTGCCGTTCTTGCGGATCCACAGCCGCTTCATCGTGCGCAGGTCGACCGCGGCCATGTAGCCCCACGGGGGCGCCTGGCAGGGGATGCCGAGCGGCGACAGCAGCGGATGCAGGTCGACCGCAAACGGCGTGCCCGTCATCGGCTGCAGGCCGATTTCGCTGCCGCCCGCCGACGCGGCTTCCGCCTTTGCGCGCGGATACAGCTTCGACACGAACGCGACGTAGTTCGGATTGGCGACCAGCACCTGCCGGAGCGGGTCGACCGCGATGCCGCCCCAGTCGAACACGCCGTAGTTGCCGGGATAGACCAGCGAGCCCTGTTCCGACGGCGGAGTGAAGATGCCGTCGTAGCGCAGGCCCTTGAACAGGATCCGGCACACGAGCTGGTCGAGCGGCGTCGTGCCCCACATGTCGGCTTCGCGCAGCGGCCGCGGCTTGAACGAGAGCTGCGAGAACGGCTGCGTCGGCGAAGTGCGATCGCCTTTCGCGGCGCCCTGCGGCACCGCGCGCTCCGGCGCCGGGACCAGCAGGCGGCCGTCGCGGCGGTCGAGCACGTAGACGTCGCCGCGCTTCGTCGATGCGACCAGCGCAGGCACCCGCCCGCCGGGCGTGTCGAGGTCGACCAGCGTCGGCTGGCCGCCGATGTCCATGTCCCACAGGTCGTGGTGCACGGTCTGGTATACCCAGCGCAACCGCCCGCTGGCGATTTCGAGCGCGACGATCGCGCTGTTGAAGCGCTCGCCGGCGGGGATGCGGTTGCCGCCCCAGATGTCCGGCGTCTGGTTGCCCATCGGGAAGTAGGCCAGGCCGAGCGACTCGTCCGCGCTGGCCACGCTCCACATGTTCGGCGAGTTGCGCACGTAGTGCTCGCCGGGCGCCAGCGGCGCGGTGTGCGCGGGGTTGCCGGAATCGAAGTTCCAGCGCAGCGCGCCGGTGTCGATGTCGAAGCCCATGATCACGCCCGACGGCTCGTCGGTCGAGCCGTTGTCGGTGACGCTGGCGCCGGCGACCAGGACGTGCCGCGTCACCAGCGGCGGCGACGTGGGATTGAGGTAGCCGGGCACGACCATGCCGTGGCCGCGCTTGAGGTCGACGACGCCGTGCTCGCCGAAGCCGTCGCACGGTTTGCCGGTGTCGGCGTCGAGGGCGACGATCGTCGCCTTCGCCGTCGGCGCGTAGATGCGACGCGTGCATGCGCCGGTCGCGGGCGCGGGGCGCGGCCACGCGTTCGCGTCGTAGTAGGCGACGCCGCGGCAGATCATGTGCTGGTAGTCGCGCGCGTCGAGCGTGTCGACGCCCGGGTCGTAGCGCCATTGCTCCCGGCCCGTGTCGGGATCCAGGGCGATGACGATGTTGTGCGCGGTGCACAGGTACAAGCGCCCATTGGCCTTCAGCGGCGTGGCTTCGTTGGCGAATTCGCCCGGATCGAGCGGGCGCCGGAAATCGCGCGTGTGGTAGGTCCAGGCAAGTTCGAGGCGGCCGGCGTTCGCGGGCGTGATCTGCGTCGCCGGGGCATAGCGGTTGCCCGCGGCCGATCCGCCATACGCGCGCCAGTCGGTGGGGAAGGAGCCCGGCGCCGCGGGCTGCGCCGGCCGCGCCGCGATCTCGGCCGCAGCCGTCGCATCGACCACGAGCCCGTGTTCGTCGTGCGCGAGCGCGACGCCGGCGACGACGAGGCTGCACGCCAGCGCCAGCGCGAGCGCGATGTTGCCGGAACGCAGGCCGCCGCCGGCCCAGCCTTCCGGCAGCAGTCGGCGGTTCGTCCACGGCAGCAGCAACCATGCGCCGATCAGGACCCACAGGTCGACGCGCGGCAGCAGCTGCCACCAGTCCCAGCGCGCTTCGTGCACGGCCCATGCGAGCGTCGCGCCAAGGAACGCGCCGTACAGCCACAGCGCGGCGCGCGGCCGCCACGGCAGCAGCAGGCCGCTGGCGCAGACGGCGAGTCCGCAGGCGAGGTAGTACGCCGATCCGTGCAGGCGCAGCAGCTGAATGCCGCCGGCCGCGACCGCGAGTCCGATCGCGACGAGCAGCAGCGCCGTGACGACGGCGGTGGTGCGTCCATGCAATGCGCGCGGCATGACGGTCTCCTCGGCGCGGGTGTCCGAGTATGCGACGCCGCCGCGCTCGAGCCGTTCGCGTTGTCTTCATCCACACGAAAAAGGGCCTGTGCCGGCGACAACCGCCGGCACAGGCCCTTGTGGCTGCTTGCGAGGAGTCAGTGGTTGCCGCGCCCCTGGTTGCTGCCGTCGCTGCGGCTGTTGCCCGAGTTGCTGGCGGAGTTGCTGCCGGAATTGCCGGCGTTGCTGCGCCCGCTGCTCGACTGGCTGGTGACGTCCTGCTGGCCGCTGCGGCTCGACGCCTGCTGGCTCGAACGGTTGCTGCCCATGTCGTTGCTGCCTTGGCGGCCACTGTCCTGCATCGAGGACTTGCCGCTGTTCTTGTTGTCGTTCTGGTTGCGGTTGGTCGGCATCGTCGTTGGCTCCTGTTGGATTGGGGGGGCCTGATGTGGCCCGCAACCATCCTCGCGGATGCCGCGTTAGCCGGCCGGTGCGGCGGCGTGAGCAAGGCGATAACGGCGTTCAGGGGCTTGAACGCGCGCTGCGCGCGTTCATGCGGACGGTTCAGGCGGACCGCGTTATCCTTCGCCCATGGCGACGGGTTGGGCAGGCGACGGCGCGGTACAGGAGCAGATCGACGCGACCGTCGAGGATGCGATCCGCCGTGCGCGCAGCAAGCTGCCTACGGGGCCGGGGCGCGCGCGCTGCGAGGAATGCGATGCAACCATTCCCGAGGCGCGCCGCAAGGCCATCCCGGGCGTACGCCTGTGCGTCCCCTGCCAGGAGGCCGAGGACCACGAGGAAGGCGCGCATTCGGGCTACAACCGCCGCGGCAGCAAGGACAGCCAGCTGCGCTGAGCCCTGACCGCGCATTCACGCGCGCGCTCCTATAACCGGTGCATCGAGGCAGGGAGAACGCCATGCGCCGGCACACGCCACCATCCTCCATCGCATTGCCGATCGCAGCGGCGGCGCTCGCCGTCGCGCTCGGCGCGGCATGCACGCGGCAGCAGGCCGCGCCCGGCAACGACAGCGCCAGCGCGGGGGCATCCAACGTGCCCGACAGCAGCGCGCCTGCCGCAGCGCAGGCGCCGGCGGACGGCGCGGCCGGTTCGAACCCGCTGGTCGTCGCGACCGCGGGCGCCGCGTCGCCCTACGTCGCGGACCGCTCCGGCGCGGCGCTGTATGCGCTCGAAGGCGATACCGACGGCAGCGGCTGCGATGGCGAATGCACGCGGACCTGGCCGCCGGTCCTCGTCGAAGGCGCGATGCCGAGCGAAACGCCCGGGCTGCAGGCGGGCATGGTCGGCGTCGTGCAGCGCGCGGACGGCAGCACGCAGGTCGCCTACAACGGCCACCCGCTGTACCGCTATGGCGGCGACGCCGGCGCGGGCACGGCCGGTCAGGGCGTGAGCGACAAGTGGGGCCACTGGTCGCTGGTCGGTCCGGGCGGCGCGCCGCTGCCCGAGGCGAAGTGAGCGCCATGCGCCGGCTCGCGGGCTTCGCGGCGATGACGGTGCTCGCCGCGCTCGGCGGATGCGCCGGTTACTACCCCGCGGCCGGGTATCCCGGCAGCGCCTATCCCGCCAGCAGCTATCCCGGCGGCTACGGCGATCCGAACTACGGCTATCCGCAAGGCTACCCGTCCGCGCAGCAGGGCCTCGTGCGCTGCGAATCGCAGGACGGAAGGCTGCAAAGATGCGCCGCGGACACGCGCGGCGGCGTGCGGATGACCAGCCAGCTCTCGCGCACCGACTGCGTGCAGGGCCGCAACTGGGGCTACGACGCGAGCGGAATCTGGGTGGACGACGGTTGCCGCGCCGAGTTCGCGACCGGAAGCTCCGGCGCCTACGGCAACGGTGCGTACGGCACGGGCTCGCGCGTGATCCGCTGCGAGAGCGAGGACGGGCGCGAACGCCATTGCGCGGCGAACCTGCGCGGCGCGGCGCTGCAGAAGCAGGTGTCGCGCGCGCCTTGCGTGCAGGGCCGCAACTGGCGCTGGGACGCCGGCGGCATCTGGGTCAAGGACGGTTGCCGCGCCGATTTCGCGGTCTGGTGAACGCCCGCC
>JBQCJF010000112.1:0-30376 GCA_051953015.1 Luteimonas sp. | reverse complement strand
GCGCGCAGGCTGTCGGCGGCGACGCCGCGCGGCGCCGCGGATTCGATCGCCGCGTAGAGGAGCGCGGTCTTCGGCTGCGCGGGCAGCTGCTTGCGCGCCTGCTTCATGCGGTCGGCGAGCGCGATCGCGAGCAGGCGGCGCACGCCGCCGGGATGCAGGCGCGCCGCAACGGCGCGGTCGGCATGCACGGCGAGCGACGCGTCGTCGCCGTCGTCCTGCAGCGCGGGCCAGGCGGGCACGCCGCCGGCGCCGGGGACCTGTTCCGGGATCGGCGCGTCGGGGAACGCGGTGAGCCCGCGCTGCGCCATGCCCTGCGCCGCGTGGCGCGCGAACGCGGCGGCCGCGCGCTCGCCGAAGCGCTTGCGCAGGCCGGCGAGGTCGCGCGATTCGGCGAGCACGCTGCGGCCGTCGGCGTCGAGCAGGCGCAGGTTGGCGTGCAGGTGCGGCTCGATCGAGGCCGGGTCGAAGTCCGGTGCCGCGACCGCGGCGCCGGTCGCCTTGTGCAGGAAGCGCGCGAGCTCGCCCTCGATGCTGTCGGCGGACGGCTGCGGCCAGGCTTCGGCGAAGGCGCGCGCGAAGTCCGGCGCCGGCACGAAATTGCGGCGCTGCGCCTTCGGCAGCGAGCGGATCAGCGCCGCGGCCTTGTCGGCGACGAAGCCTGGCGCGAGCCACGACAGGCGCGCGGCGTCGAGCGCGTTCAGCAGGTGCAGCGGCACGACCACGGTCATGCCGTCGTCCACCGCGCCCGGCTCGAAGCGGTAGCGCACCGCGAGGCGCGCGTCGCCGAGCGCGAGGTAGGGCGGGAACAGCGCCACGTCGCCCTCGTCGCCCGCCAGCAGGTCGTCGCGCGACCACTCCAGCCCGCGCTTCTTCTCCGGCGGCAGCGTGCGATACCAGGCGTCGAGCGCCTGCACGTTGTGCACGTCGGGCGGCAGGCGGTCGAGGTACCAGCGCGCCTGCCAGTCCTCGTCGACCACCAGGCCGGCGCGGCGCTGCTTGGCCTCCTCCTCGCGCGCCTTCGCGAGCGCCGCGAGGTTGCGCTTGAGGAACGGGCTGCGCGTGTCGATCTCGCCGGTGAGCAGCGCGTCGCGCACGAAGATCGCGCGCGATTCCTCGGGAAACAGCGCGCCGTAGTGGATCGGGCGCGACGGCGCGAGCACCAGCCCGAACAGGCTCACCTGCTCGCTGCCGACCACCCTGCCCTGCTTCCGCGACCAGTGCGGATCGAAGCGGCGCCGCGCGAGCAGGTGCGGCAGCTCGGCGATGACCCAGTCGGGCTCGATGGCGGCGTTCGTCAGCGCCCAGACCTTTTCCGTGTCGAGCAGGGTGGCCGAGAGCACCCACGGCGGGGGCTTCTTCGCCAGCACCGAGACGGGAAACAGCTGGAAGCGCCGCCCGCGCGGCCCCTGGTACTGCGCCGGCGCCTTGCGGTCGCGATCGCGGCCGTCCTGCAGCCGGTTGCCCACCTGGGTCGGCAGCCCCGCGAGCAGCGCGCGGTGCAGCGCGACGTACCGGCGGCGCGCCGCGGCCTCGTCGATCGCCGCCGCGTCCCCTTCCGCAGATCCCGTTCCACGCCCGCGGGCCTCGGCGTCCCAGCCCAGCTCCGCGCACACCAGCTTCAGCTGCCGGTGCAGCTCGCGCCATTCGCGCAGGCGCAGGAAGCCGAGGAAATGCCGTTCCGCCCAGCGCCGCAGCTGCGACTGGGTCGAGTCGTCGTGCGCCGACGCGTAGGCGCGCCACAGCTTGACGATGCCGATGAATTCCGAGCGCGGGTCCGCGAACTGCGCGTGCGCGGCGTCGGCGGCGGCGCGCTGGTCGGCGGGGCGCTCGCGCGGGTCCTGCACGCCGAGGAAGCTCGCGATCGCCAGCACGTCGCCGAGGCAGCCGTGCGCGTGCGCCGCGACCAGCATGCGCGACAGCTTCACGTCGACCGGCATGCGCGCCATCAGCCGCCCGGTCGCGGTCATGCGCCGGCGCTCGTCGATCGCGCCGAGCTCGAGCAGCGTCTGCCAGCCGTCCGCGATCGCGCGCGGCTCCGGCGGCTCCAGGAACGGGAAATCCTCGATCGCGCCCAGCCCGAGCGAGAGCATGCGCAGGATCACGCCCGCAAGCGCGGCGCGGCGGATCTCCGGGTCGGTGTACGGCGACCGCGATTCGAAATCGGCTTCGGAATACAGGCGGATGCAGGTGCCGGCGGCGACGCGGCCGCAGCGGCCCTTGCGCTGGTCGGCGCTGGCCTGGCTGATCGCCTCGATGTGCAGCCGGTCGAGCTTCTGCCGCGGGCTGTAGCGCTTCACGCGGGCGACGCCGGGATCCACGACGTAGTGGATGCGCGGCACCGTCAGCGAAGTCTCGGCGACGTTGGTGGCGAGGACGATCCGGCGTTGCGGGCCCGGATGGAACACGCGGTCCTGGTCGCGCGCCGACAGCCGCGCGTACAACGGCAGGACCTCGGTGTGGCGGTAGCCGCGCTTCTCCAGCGCCTGGTGCGCATCGCGGATCTCGCGCTCGCCGGGCAGGAACACGAGCGTGTCGCCGCCGCTGCGCTCACGTGCAATCTCGTCGCAGGCGGCGACGATGCCGTCGAGCACGCTGCGCTGCCCTTGCTCCTCGCCCTCGCCTTCCAGCGGCCGGTAGCGGACCTCGACCGGGAAGCCGCGGCCTTCGACCGAGACCACCGGCGCATCGCCGAAGTGCGCGGAGAAGCGCGCGGTGTCGATGGTCGCCGAGGTCACGATCACCTTCAGGTCCGGCCGGCGCGGCAGCAGCCGCTTCAGGTAGCCGAGCAGGAAGTCGATGTTGAGGCTGCGCTCGTGCGCCTCGTCGACGATGATCGTGTCGTAGCGCGACAGCATCCGGTCGGACTGGATTTCCGCCAGCAGGATGCCATCGGTCATGAACTTCACGACCGTCGATTCGCCGACCTGCTCGCTGAAGCGGACCTGGAAACCCACTGCGTCGCCGAGCGGCGACTGCAGTTCCTCCGCGACCCGTCGCGCGACCGCGCGCGCGGCCAGGCGGCGCGGCTGGGTGCAGCCGACCAGGCCGTCGACGCCGCGGCCGGCGGCCAGGCACAGCTTCGGCAACTGGGTGGTCTTGCCCGAGCCGGTCTCGCCCGCGATTACCACGACCTGGTGCCTGCGGATCAGCTCGACGATGCGCCCGGCTTCGGCGGCGATCGGCAAGCCCGCGTCCACCGGATGGCGGGCGAGCGCCGCCACCCGCGCCTCGCGCTCCGCGCGCGCGGCCGGGTCGGCCATGGGCCGCGTCGATGGTCGCCTTCGCAAATCCGTATTTCCAGGCCGCACGGGACCGGACTATTGTGAAGCCTCGCCCCCACGGAAGTCAGAACGAGGGCCAGGCAGAAGGCATGTCCCCCGCCGCCCCGCGATCGACATCGGCCCGACCGGTGCCCGGCGCGCGAAGATCGCCGAAGGCCTGTCGCATTTCCTCGCCGGCGCCTGCGCGCTGCACGCGGAGCGATCCCGCGGCTACTTGATGCGGACGCGGAATTTCAGCGTGAACTGCGCGCTGTTCGCCGCGAACGCGCCTTCCGGACGGACCCGGATCGCGTTGACCGCGGCGTCGAAGCCATCCGCATCCGCGGCGGGCGCGTAGATCCACGTTGCGCCGCCGTCGTCCGAGAAGTCGACGTCGTCGGTCGTGCTGGACAGCGACGTGAAGGTGTAGGTGAGGCCGCTGGACGGCGTGCCGTCGTTGAACCCGACCGGCCCCGACCCGGCGCTTCCGATGTCGGCCACCCGCATCTCGAGCTGCGGCGCGAGCGCGTCGGTGAGCACGATGGTGTCGGCGTCCATCGGCGTCGTGCCCGGGTTGGTGACGATGATCTGGTAACGGACCACGGCGCCGGGGATCGCCTTGGGGTTGGTCGTTCCGTTGATGGGATCCGATCGCACCAGGCTCAGCTTGACCACGCTCAGGGGCGTCGTCTTCGTATTGCTCCAGGCGCAGGTCACCGAGCTGTCGTCGGGCATGGTGATGGACCGGCTCAAGCCGGTGCCCGAGACCGCCACGACGCTCGCATCGGTGGTCTTGGTGCAGGCCAGCGACGGCGTGTAGGTGCCGGCATCGCCGACCGTGTACGCCTCGCCCAGGGTGATGGTGGCGCCCGCGCCGCTGGTGGCGCTGGCCGGCGTCGTCGTCGAGGGCGCGGTCGAGGTCCCCGCCGTGGCGGTGGTCCCGCCCGAGATCGTCAGGTCGACCGTGTCGCCCGCCGTGGCCGAACCGCCCCAGGTCTTGCCGAGGGTGACCGTGCCTTCGACCGTGAAGCTGGTGTTGCCGGTGTGGGTGATCGTGTTCTCGACGCCCTCGTAGCCCTTGACGCTCGCCGTCCACGATCCCAGGCGCGCGTTCGCTGGCAGCGAATAGGTGTATTCGTAGGTGCGCGTGGCCGCGGCGGTGTCCTCGTCGACCTGGTTCATCGCGCCTGCCGCCAGCTGCACGGTCGCGGTCGGGTCGGTGATGGTGACGGTCGCGTGGTTGACGTCGTAGCTGCCGAACGGGTCGCTGACCACGGCGCGGACGTAGACCGTGCCGCCGGGGAGGTAGCGCGCGGACGTGGCGACCGACGGGTAGGCGCCGCTGTAGGCCGCGGCGCTGTCGACGTTGATCACGGTGGTGGTCGCGAAGCTCACCGTGCTCCGGTCGCTGCCGTCGAACTGGTCGATGCCGATGCTGCGCGTGCCGCTGCCGCTGGAGCTGTTGGTAACGCGCAGGACGAGGGTGTCGCCGGGCGCCAGCGACCCCGCGGCGCCGCCAGCGACGGTGAAGGTGAAGGTGCGCAGCGTCGGCGTCGCCGAGGTGAAGTTGGGCGTCGTCCCCGCCGCCGTGCCGACCTGGGTCGAGCCGTTCTTGTACAGCTGCACCGAGACGGTGCGCGCGTTGCCGATCGAGCCGGTCGCGTAGGTGATCAGCGACACCGTCACCGTCGAGCCCGGGGTCAGCACCAGCGCCTTCTTCACCGCCGCGAGGGTGAAGTCGGCGCTCGAGGCCTCGCCCACCGCGGCGGTCGCATTGCCGGGCTGGCGGGTGCGGCTCATGGTGTTGTCGCCGTAGACGTAGAGGATCTTGTCGCCGGACGCGGCCACCTGCGACTGCAGCACGGTGACGAGCGGGGCGATCGGCGCGGCGCCGGGGCCGTTCGGGTTCGAGACCGTGGCCGCATTGTTGATCGTGGTGCCGGCGGTCGCGCCGCCCGCCACGGTCACGTCGAAGACGATGGTCGCGGTGCCGCTGGCCGGGACCGTGATGCCGGTGATGTCCAGGTAGCCGGTGCCGTTGGCGCCGCCGCCGGTGGAGGCGTCGACGCTGCCGGCCGGCGTGCTGACCACGCTGAATCCGGTGACGTTGGCCGGGATGTCGTCGGTGACCGACACGCCCGTCGCGGCGACGCCCGCGCTCTCGGCGATCGTGATCGTGTAGCGCAGCGTGTCGCCGGGCGCCGCGTCGCCGCCGTTGAGGTCCACGACCTCCTTCGTCGTGCCCGCGCCCGACAGATCGGGATGAAGGATGGTCGCGGTGTCGGTGTTGCCGGCCTGCGCCGCGCCGGCATTGACGTTCGGATTGGCGACCTGGGCCTGGTTGTCGATGCTGGCGCCGGCGGACCCGGAGACGGCCACGGTCAGGGTGATCGCCGGCAGGCTGGCGCCACCGGACACGCCGCTGCCATTGGTGCAGGTGACGAGCTGGCCGACCGCGCCGCAGGTCCAGCCCGATCCGGTCGCCGACACGTACGCCAGCCCGGCCGGCAGGGTGTCGGTGACGGTGGTTGTGCCGGACACCGCGGAGACGCTGTTGTTGGTGACGACGAGCGAATAGCTCGCGTTCGCGCCCGCCGTGAAGTCGCCTGCGTGCGACTTCGCGACGGACAGCACCGGCAAGCCGACGAGCAGCGCCGCGTTGGCCGAGTGCGTCACCGTGCCCTCGGTGCCTTCGGCGCCGGTGACCGTCGCGGTCCAGTTGCCGACCGCGCCGCCCCCGGGGATCGCGTAGGCGTACTCGAACGTGCGGGTGGCGACCCCCGAATCGTCGACCTGGGTCATGACCAGGTTGCTGGCCTGGACCACGCCGTTGGGGTCGGTCATCTTCAGCGTCGCCCCGGCCACGTCAGCGCTGCCGAACGGGTCGCTCACGACCGCGCGCACGTAGACCGTGCTGCCCAGGGTGTAGGACGAGAGCGTGGACGCCGCCGGGTACGCCGCCGAGTACGTGGCGACGCTGTCGACGTTGACGACCGTGGTGGTGGAGAACGTCGCGGTGCTCGCGCCCGTGCCCGAGACCCGCTGCGATACCTGCACCCGGCGGTTCGCGGTGCCGTGGTTGTTCTCGAATCGCAGGTTGAGCCCGTTGCCGGCGGCCACGGTCGTCGACGGGATGGTGATGGAATAGGTCCGGAGCTGGGTGCCGCTGTTGCCGACGATGTACACGTTCGGCGAGGTGGCGATCACGCTGGCGCCATTGAGCAGGCTCACCGTGGTCGGGCGCCGGTTGCCGTTGGTGCCGTTGGTGCCGGTGCCGGTCGGGGCCGCGACCAGTTCGACGGTCACCGTCTGCGCGGGCAGCTGCAGGGACTTGCCGGTCGCCACCGCCGGGGTCAGGGTCCAGGTGGTGGTGGCGCCGCCGTTGACGGTGATCGGGGTGGTGGTGTCGGCGTCCTGCGGGGTACGGGTGAGGGTGTTGTCGTCGTAGGCGTACAGCACCTTGTTGCCGGAGGCCGCGATCTGCGACTCGGAGACGACGACCGTCGGCGCCGAGACGTCGCCGCCCCCGCCGCCCGGGACGGTGATGGTGGCGGTGTTGTCGATCGCGGTCCCGGGGGTGGCGGCGCCGGCGACGTCGACGTCGTAGACGATCGTGACCGAGCCGCTGGCCGGCACGTCGATGCCGCTGATGTCCAGGTAGCCGGTGCCGTTCGCGCCGCCACCGGGGGAGGAACCGTCGGTGCTGCCGGCGGGCGTGCTGACCACGGTGAATCCGTTGACGTTCGCCGGCACGTCGTCGGTGACCGAGACGCCGGTGGCCTGCGCGCCGGCGGTTTCGGCCAGGGTGATGGTGTAGCGCAGCGTGTCGCCCGGATCGGCATCGCCGCCGTTGAGGTCGACCACCGTCTTGGTCGAACTCGCGGACAGGTCCGGGTGGACGATCGCGGTGGTGTCGGTGTCGGTGTTGTTCGCCGAGATGTTGTCGAAGACGGCATTGGCGACCGTCGCCGTGTTGTCCACCGAGGCCGCGGCCCCGGCGTCGATCGTGACCCCCACGCTGATCGCCGGCAGGCTCGCGCCGCTAGCCACGCTGCCGGTGGCGGTGCAGGTGACGGTGGGGGCGCTGTAGCCGCAGGTCCAGCCGGTGCCCGAGGCCGAAGCGTAGGTCAGCCCGGCCGGCAGCGTGTCGGTCACGGTGGTGGTCCCGGTCGCGGGTTGCGGACCGTTGTTGGTGACGGTCAGCGTGTACGTGCCGGCCCCCCCCGGTTCCCAGGTGCCGCCGTGGGCGCTGTCGATGGCCAGGTCCGCGACCGGCTCGTTGGTCACGCTGATCACCTGCGCGGTCAGGTAGACGTCGTCCGCGCCGGTGCTGTAGAGCGTGCTCGCCGAGGTCTGCCCGGCCGAGAGGTAGGTGCTGACGTCGTAGGTGTCGATGTCGACGCCCCAGTCGGTCGACGAGCCCAGCGAATTGATCGTCGAGTTGTACTGGTTGCTGGCCGGGCTGTAGGCGTCGGTGAGCGAGTTGCCGTTGAACTCCAGGTCCTCGCTCAGCCCGTTCTGGGTGGTGTTGATGTCGTCGTCGCCGCCCCAGGAGATCACCGTCATCTTGCCGTCGATGCCGGACGCGGGAATCTTGAAGTTGCCCGGGTTGAGGACGATGCTGGTCCCGTAGAAGTGTTCGAGCCCGTCGAAGATGTTGATGACCCTCAGCGGCTCGCTCGCCTTCTCGTACACGACCACCAGGCCCCAGCCGGCGATGACGCCCTGGTAGGTGCAGTACAGCGCCCCGCCCGGGGTGTCGGTCACCTGCGGGCTCAGCCCTCCGAACGTGTAGGACCCGTTGCCGCCGACGTAGGCGGTGACGTCGACCACGCCGCCGAAGTACTGGTAGTCCTCGCCCAGGAAGTTGAGGGTGTCGTTGTATTGGGTGTCGGCCGACAGCGGGTAGCCGTTGAAAGTGATGTCGTAGTCGGGCGTGTCGCCGTCGCCGACGAAGTACAGGTAGGCCGCCCGGATCGTGGCGCCGGCGGGGACCCCGGCGATGGAAGCGGAACTGCTCGCCTGCACCGCGCAGGGGTCGATGCCGTTGGGCTGGGTCCGCAGGCTGCCGCCGGTGACGACGTAGTTGATGTTGCCGGCGAAGCTCTTGGTGTTGGAGATGGCGGGGGTGGCGGCGGCGGGCGCCGTCGCGGCCAGGAGGGCGAGCAGGCACGCGAGCCCGCGCGCCGCCCACCGGCGCGCCCCCTGCTCCATGCTGCCCTGCCCCCTGCGCACGACGATCCCCCCGTTCCCTGCGGACGGCCATTCGTGCCTGCCGCCCGTCCGTTCAGCAAAATGCCGCGCCGCGGCCTGCGGCGCAACCCCTCCATGCGTCCTATTCGATGCGCATCCTCAGTTTCAGCGTGAACTGCGCGTTGTTGCCGCTGAACGCGCCCTTGGGGTTGATGCGGACGTGGGTGACCGCCGGGTCGATGCCGTCGGCGTCCGGCACCGGCACATAGGTCCACGTGGCGCCGCCGTTGTTGGAGAACGAGATGTCGTCGCTCGTGCTGGAGAGCGAGGTGAACGTATAGGTCAGGCCGCTCGACGGCGAACCGTTGGTGAACAGCACCGGCCCCGACCCGGCGCCGCCGATGTCCGCCGCGCGCAGATCCATGTGCGCCGGCACTTGGTCGGTGACGACGACGGTGTTCGTGTCGGCCGCCGTCGCCGCCGGGTTCGTGAGGATGATCTGGTACTCCACGATCGCGCCCGGGATGGCCTTCGGGAACGTGGTCCCGTTGATCGGGTCGGAAAAGGTGGTCCCCAGCTTGACCACGGTCAGCGGCACGGTGACGCTGTTGTTGTAGATGCAGGTCACCGAGGCGGCCGGCATCACGATGGTCCGGCTCAGGCCGGTGCCGGTGGGCGTCACCGTGGTCCCGTCGCTGTCCTTCGTGCACGACAGGGTCACCGTGTAGCTGCCCGCCGTGCCGCTGGTGTAGGCCTCGGCCAGGGTGATGGTGGCGCCCGTGGCCGCATTCGCGGTAGCCGGCGTCAACGTCGAGGGCGCGGTCGAGCTGCCCCCGACGGCGCTGGTGCCGCCGGTGATGGTGAGGGTCACTGCGTTGCCCGCGGTGGCGCCGGCGCCCCAGGTCTTGCGCAGCGTGACCTTGCCGCCGACCGGGAAGGTGCCGTTGCCGGTGTGGGTGATCGTGCCTTCGGAACCCTCGTTGGCGGTCACGCTCGCCGTCCAGCTGCCGACGGCCGCGCCCGACGGCACGGTGTACGCGTACTCGTAGACGCGGATCGCCCCCGACGTCGACTTGGTATGGGTGCCGTTGACGAGGCTCGCCGTCGCAACCGTCGATCCGCCCGGGTTCTTGATCGAGATGCTGCCGCCGCTGATGTCCGCGGAGCCGAACGGGTCGCTGACCGAGGCGCGCACGTAGAGCGTCTCGCCGATGCCGTAGGACGCCGCCTGGGTGGTCGCCGGATAGGCGGCCGAGTAGATCGTCACGCTGTCGACGTGGACGACGGTTGGCGTGCTGATGGTGAGCGTGCTGCCGCTGCCGGCGTTGTACTGCTGGAACAGCACCGAGCGGTCGTTGCCGCCGGTGTCGGAGTCGTTGTAGATGCGCATCACAAGCTTGTCGCCCGCGGCCAGGTTGCCGGCGGTGCCGAACGACGGCGCGGTGATGGTGAACGTCTGCTTGGCCAGCGTGGTCGAGGAGAACGTGACCGTGTTGCTCTGGCCGCCGATCTGGGTGTCGGTGGCGCCGACGCGCTTGAACAGCTTGATGTAGACGTTGCGCGTGGTCGTGGTGGTGCTGCCGGCGCGGGCGAGCCAGAGGCCCATGGTGATGGTGCTGCCCGCGGTGATGTTGAGGTTGGCCGCGACCCCGGACAACTCGAAGTCGTGGTACACCGAGACGCCGGAAGCGGTGGTATTGCTTCCCGTCGTCGACTGGGCGACGCGGGTCATCGTGTCGTTGGCGTAGACGTACAGGATCTTGTTGCCGGAGGCCGCGACCTGGGACTGCGACACCGTGATCGTCGCGTGCGGCGTGGCGCCGTTGCCGCCGGGATTGGCCACGGTCGCGTAGTTGTCGATCAGCAGGCCCGTGCCCGCCGAGGCGGAAACCTGCACGTCGAACACCAGCAGGCAGGTGCCGCCGCCGGAGACGGCGACGTTGGAGACCGTCAAGGTGCTGCCGGAGACCGAGGCGCTGCCGCTGCAGGTGCTCAGCCCGGTGTTGAGGCCGGTCAGGCCGGTGAGCCCGGTCGGCAGGGTGTCGGTCACCGTCACCCCGCTTGCCGCGTAGCCGGCGGACTCCTTGACCGTGATCGTGTAGCGCAGCGTGTCGCCGGGGTTGGCGTCTCCGCCGTTGAGGTCGCTCACCGACTTGGTCGAGGTCGACACGTCCGGGTGGCGGATGATCGCGGTGTCGGTGTTGCCCGGCTTCTGGAACCCGGAGGCGATGGTGGAATTGCCGACCGAGGCCTGGTTGTCGACCGAGCTGCCGAGCGCGCCAGACACCAGGACGGTGAGCGTGATCGGGGCCATGCTGCTGCTGGCGGCGATGCTCGTCGAACTGGTGCAGGTCACGACCTGGACCGCGGCGCTGCAGGACCAGCCGGAACCGGTACCGGACACGAAGGTCAGTCCCGCCGCCAGGGTGTCCTTGACCGTCGTCGTGCCGGTGACGGTCGAGGCGCCGGTGTTGCTCACGGTCAGGGTGTAGCTGTTGTTGACCCCGGCGGTGAAGTCGCCCGAGTGCGACTTGGCCACCGTCAGCGCCTTCGGGACGACGTTGAAAGTGCCGCTGCGCGTGTGCGTTATCTCGCCTTCCGTGCCCTCGTTGGCCGTCACGGACGCCGTGTAGGTACCGTAGCTGGGATTCGCGGGCACCACGTAGGAGGCCTCGAACACCTTCAGCTCCGGAGCATTCGGAGACTCCGTCTTCTGCGCCCACCCCGACGTCGCGACCGTCGCGCCGAGCGCATTCGTAAGCTGCAGCGTCGCGCTGCTGATGTCGGCCTCGCCGAACGGGTCGCTCACGACGGCGCGCAGGTACACCGTACTACCCGGCTCGAAATCGCTGGTCTCCGTCCCGCCGGAGTATGCGGCCGAATAGAACTTGACGCTGTCCACGCTGATGACGGTGCCGGTACTGAAGCGGAAGTAGCTCCGGTTGGTGTTGTTCCTCGCGTAGACGCGGAGCGCGCGGTTGGCACTGGCCACGCGCAGGGCGAAGGTCGAACCCGCCGTGATCGTGGTGTCCGGCACGGAGATGCTCCACGTGCGGTCCGACGTGGTGGTGCTGACGCCTTGCGGTCCCGCCGAGCCGATCGGCGTCGAACCGTTGAGCAGGGTGACGGTGACGTTCGCGGTGTTCGTGGAACTGCGTGTCCGCAAGACCACGTTGATGGTCTGCGCCGGGATGACCAGATCCTTCGTCAGCACCGGGGAGAGCGGCCAGTCCTTGGACGCTCCGGAGTTGACGGTGACGTAGTTGGAGCCTGCCGTGCTGGCGGGCTGGGGCACCCGGGACAGGCTCTGGTTCGGCGCGCTCTGGTTGTCGTACACGTACAGGATCTTCTGGCCGGCGGCCGGCGCCTCGGATGGCGCGATCGTCAGCGAGCCGGAGGCCGGAGTCGCACCAGGGCCCGTCGCGCTGGTGACGGTCGCAACGTTGTCCACCGTGTCCCCCGGGTCGCCAACGACCGTGGCCCGGAAGACGATGCTCCGGGTCTGCCCTGCGGGCACGGTGATGCCGGAGACATCCAGGATACCGGTGTCGTCCGATCCGCCCGAGCCCAAGGAGTTGTTGCTGGCCCCCGCCGGAAAACTCACCACCACGAGGTTCTCGAGGTTCGCATCCAGGTCGTCGTACACCGACACGCCGGCCGCATCCACTCCCGAGCCACCGGTCTCCGACAGGGTGACCGTGAACTCCAGCACGTCGCCCGGGCGAACTTCGCCGCCGTTGAGGTCGACCACTGTCTTGGTGGACGTCGAAAGATCCGAGTGGCGGACGGTGACGGTGTCGGTCGAGGTGGAGTTGCCGCCGGTGCCGTCGAACATCGGATGGGTGACGGTCGCGGTGTTCTGGGTCGACGTCGCGGCGGTGCCGTCGACCGCGACGGTCAGGGTCAGCGCGGGCAGGTGCGCGTTGAGGGCGATGCTCGGCGCGCTGTTGTTGCAGGTGACCACCTGCCCGACCGCGCTGCAGGTCCAGCCGGTGCCGGTGCCGGAGACGAAGGTCAGGCCGGTCGGCAGCGTGTCGGACACGGTCGCGGTGCCGACCGCGATCTCCGGGCCGAGGTTCTGCACGTCGATGTTGTAGCTGCCGTTCTGGCCGGCCGTGAAGTAGCTGCCGTTGTGGGTCTTGACGATGGCCAGGTCGGCGACCGGCGTGTTGGTGGTGCTGATGACCTGCGCGGTCAGCAGCACCAGGTCGTTGCCCGAGCTGTAGTCGAGGGTCGCGCCGGTCTGGCCCTCGTACAGGTAGGGGGTGACGTCGTAGGTGTCGATGTCCTCGCCGTAGGCCGTCGTGCTGCACGACGCGGAGGTGCCGATGGTCGAGTTGTAGAGGTTGTTGGTCGCGTCGCAACCCGAGTTCAGCAGCGTGTGGCCCTCGAAGGCGAGCGCTTCGTTGAAGCCCGACAGTGCGGTCGACGTGGCCGCGTCCGGGTCGCCCTCCCAGGTGATCGTGGTGACCTTGCCGTCCACCAGGTCGGGCACGCGGAAGCCCGACTGGGTCGTGGTCACCGAGCTGCCGCGGAAGTACTGCAGGCCGTCGTAGACGCGGGTGTAGCGGTAGCGCTCGCTCGGATTGCCGTACACGACCACCAGCGCCCACGCCGCCAGCGTGGTCTGGTTGGTGCAGTAGTTGCCGGAGTTGGTGACCGACAGGCCGCCGAACGAATAGGTGCCGTTCGGCCCGCCGGCCTTGCCCGCCACGATCGAGGTGACGTCGTAGAAGCCGCCGAAGAAGCTGAAGTTGAAGCCGTCCTCGTTGAACAGCTCGGTGAACTGGTTGCCGCCGGTGGCCGCGATGTTGGTGGTCGACGTCAAGGTGCCGCCCGCGTTGAAGCCGACCGTGAAATCGTTGTTGGTGCCCGACCCGCCCCAGTACAGGTAGGCCGCCAGGATCGTGGATCCGGAGGGAATGCCCGACAGCGTGCCCGTGCTCGTCGTGTTGAGCGAGCAGGCGTTGGCGTTGTTGCTGGCCGCGCGCAGGGTGCCGCCGGTGGCTACGTAGTTGTGGGTGCCGGCGAAGGTCCCTCGGGGCGTGCCGTTGTTGAACGCCGCCTGCGCGGGCGGCGCCGCGACGCAAAGCACCGCAACCAGCACCGCGGCCGCCCCGCCGCGCAACGCGTCGCGCAAGCGCCCAACGACCCCCTCGACAAACCTACTCCCCACGATCCGATCACTCCAGAATTCTTCGCGCCGCGCCCGGCGCTATTCGATCCGCATCCTCAGCTTCACTGTGAACTGCGCGTTGTTGGGGTTGAAGGCACCCTTGGGGTTGATCCGGACGTTGGTCACGGCCGGGTCGATGCCGTCCGGGCCGGGCACGGGCACATAGGTCCAGGTCGCACCGTTGTCGCTGGAGTAGGAAACGTCGTCGCTCGTGCTGGATAGCGACGTGAAGACGTAGGCCAGCCCGCTGGGCGGCGAACCGTCGGTGAAGAGCACCGGCCCCGAGCCGGGGCTGCCGATGTCGGCCACCTGCAGGTCCATGTGCGCCGGTACCGGGTCGGTGACGACCACCGTGTTGGTGTCGGCCGCGGTCGCCGCCGGGTTGGTCACGATGATCCGGTATTCCACGATCGCGCCGGGAATCGCCTTGGGCAGGGTCGTGCCGTTGACGGGGTCGGAATAGGTCGTCGCAAGCTTCACCACCGTCAGCGGCACGGTCTTCGCGTTGGTCCAGGCGCACGCGACCGCGCTGTCCGAGGGCATGGTGATGGTGCGCGACAGGCCGGTCCCGCTGGCGGACAGCGGCAGCCCGTCCTTGGTCCGGGTACAGGCGAAGGTCACGGTGTAGTTGCCGGCGGCGCCGCTGGTGAAGGATTCCGCGAGCGTGAGCGTGGCCGCGCCGGCGGCGACGGCCCGCGCGGACGTCGTGGTCCCGCCGCTGGTCGACGTGCCGGCGGTGGTCGCGAGCGCGCCGGCGACGGTCAGCGCGACCGCATCCCCGGCGGTGGCCCCGGGTCCCCAGGACTTGCCGAGCGTCACCAGCCCCTGGACGACGAAGCCGACGTTCCGGGTGTCCTGCACCAAGCCTTCCACGCCCTCGTTCGCGGTGATCGCGGCGGTCCAGCCGCCGCGCGTGGCGCCGCTGGGGACGGTGAAGATGAACTCGTACGAAAGGCTGCCGTCGGTGGTGTCCGCGTCCGTCAGCGCGGTCATGTTGCCCACCGCCACCACGCTCCCCCCGGGATCCTTGATCGACACGGACACGCTGCCGATGTCGCCCGTGCCGAACGGGTCGCTCACCGTCGCCCGCACGTAGACGTTGTCGTTTTCCGCGTAGGCCGCCGCGGTGCCGTTTCCCGCCGACGCTGGCTGCGAGTAGATCGCGCCCGCGTCGATCGCGATGACGGTCGACGTCGTGAAGTTGATGTTGCTGTAGCTGGTCGTCCCGATCCGCTGGGAGACCGCGACGTAGTTGCCGGACGCGCCGCGGTTCTGCAGCCGCAGGACGACGTACTGGCCCGGATTGAGCGTGGTCGGGGTGATGGTGAAGCTGAAGGTCTTGGCCGCGGGCGTGGCGCTGTTGACCGTGAGGTCGACGTTGCCGCCCAGCTGGACGCCGGTGCTGGTCCAGAGCGAGGCGCGGACCGTCCTCGACGTGGTCAGGTTCTGGTTCGCGGTGGCCAGCACGACGCTGCCGTTGATCGTCGCCGGCAGGGCCAGCGTTTCGCCGTTCGGGACCATCGGGAACATCTCCCACTCGTCGTAGGGATAGTTCGGATTGGTGCCGCCGTTGATCTGGACGGCGGAGCCGTCGTTGGTCGGCCGGGACCGCCGCAGCTGGCTGGTGATGGCGCCGTCGTTCCGCAGGTAAAGGTACTTGCTCCCGCTCTGCACCGGGGGCGCCGTCACCACCGTGACCACCGGCGCGACCGCGGTGGCGTTGCTGCCGCCGGGGTTGGTGATGTTCGCGGTATTGGCGATCGTTGTGCCGTTGGCCGCGCCGCCCGCGATCGTCACCTCGTAGACGATGGTGACACTGCCGTTGGCCGGCACGGTGATCGCGCCGATGTTGAGCTTGCCGGTCCCGTTGGCGCCCCCGGTGGTCGTGGACGTGTCGGTGCTGCCGGCGGGCTTGCTGATCACCGTGAGGTTGCCCAGGCTCGCTGCCATGTCGTCGGCGACGGAAACGCCCGTGGCTGCGGTACCGGCGGTCTCCTTCAGGGTGATCGTGTACTGCAGGACGTCGCCGGGCGCGGCGTCGCCGCCGTTGGCGTCGGTCACGGTCTTGGTCGACGTCGACAGGTTCGGCGGCGGCGCGGCGACGGTGAAGCTGCCGCTGCCCGAATCGAACACGGTGTGCTCGGTGCCTTCCCAGGCGGTGACGCTGGCCGACCATGCGCCGTAGGACGTCGTCGCCGGGATGGTGTAGGCGTACCAGAACGTCTTGCTGCCGGTGGCGCTGGAGACCTCGGTCATGTTGCCGGAGGCCAGGGCCGATCCGGCGGCGTTGAGCACGACGTACGACGGGACGGTCCCGCCCGAGGTCGTGTTGATGTCTTCGCTGCCGAAGGGGTCGCTCACCACCGCGCACAGGTTCACGGTGTCGCCTGCGTGGTACGTCGCGGGCGGGGTCCCGGTGCAGGAGGCGGTCGCGTACGGCTGGACGCTGTCCACGTTGATGACGGTGGAATTGGCCAGCGTTACCGTGCTGCGGTTCCCGCCGCTGTACTGCTCCACCTGCATGGTGCGGTTCTGCGAGCTGTTGTTGCTGATCCGCAGGCGCAGGCGGTGGCCGGCGACCACGGTCGCGCCACCCGCGTTCACGGTGAGGTTGAGGGTCACCAGGGTGTAGTTGACGTAGTTGAAGCTGAGGCTGCCGGCCGCGGCCGTGAGCTGCGTGCCCACGGGCGTGGCCGCGTCTGCGGTGGTGTCGTAGATGGCCGCGGTGAAGGTGCCGTTGTTGCAGGTCCCGCCGCCGTTGCAGCGCACCAGCATGCTGACGCTGATGGTGGACCCCCCCGCCAGAACGAGGTCCTTCGACAGTGCGTTGTTCGTGGTCGGGCGGGTCAGGCTCAGGATCCAGTCGTTGCTGGCGTTGCGGCCGATGGTGAGCGCGCTCGCCGACGTCTGCGGGGTGCGGTTGAGCGATTCCTGGCCGCCCGCGGTGTCGTTGTCGTTGTAGGCGTACAGCACCTTGCCGGCGGCGGCGCCCTGCGACTGCAGCACCGTGATCGTGGGCGCCACCGCGGTGCCGCCGGTGCCGCTTGGGTCGGAATTGGCGATGCTGGCGGTGTTGTCGATGGTCGTTCCCGCCGCGGTCCCGCCGGCGATGGTCACCCGGTACGCGATCGTCGCGCTGCCGTTGGCCGGGACCGCGATGCTGCCGATGGTGAGCTTGCCGGTGCCGTTGGCGCCGCCGCCGGTGGTCGAGGTATCGCTGCTGCCGGCCGGCTTGCTGACCACCGTCAGGCTGCCGACGTTGGCCGGCATGTCGTCGGCCACCGACGCGCCGCTCGCCGCGACGCCCGCGCTTTCGGCCAGGGTGATGGTGTACTCGAGCACGTCGCCGGGCTGCGCGTCGCCGCCGTTGAGGTCCACCACGGTCTTGGTCGAGGTGGACAGGTTCGAATGCACGACGACCGTCGGGTCGCCGGTGGTGCTGGTCGCGCTGTTCGGGCAGACCCCGTTGGCGGCGACTTCGCACACGTTGAACACAAGGGTCGAGGTGGTGGGGTCGCTGACCTCGGCGTTGTTGGTGAGGCTCGCCGGCGCGTTGCCGGCGACGTTGACGTTGATCGTGATCGGCGGGAAGGTCTTCGATGTCGTCAGGTCCTGCGGGCTGGTCGCATCGCAGGTCACCACCTGGCCGACGGCAGAGCACGACCACCCCGTGCCGCTCGCCCAGGCGTAGGTCAGGCCGGTCGGCAGGGTGTCGACGACGCGGACGGGCTGGAGTTCGGTCGGCGGATTGATCTCCGGGTAGGTGACCGTGTTCGCGATGTTGATGGTGTAGGTGCCGGTGCCTCCTGCAAGGAACTGGCCCACGTGGCTCTTGGTCAGGGACAGGCCGATGGTGTGGTACTTCACGCCGAAGAGCACGCCCTGCAAGCCGTTGCCCTGCAGCGTCGCCGTCACGGTGCCGGGGCTGTTGTCGGTCGTGAACACATAGCTGCCCTCGCCTTCCGTTCCCCCGTCGGTGCCCGAGATGTTGACGGTCTGCGCGCCCGTGCTGTTGCCCACCAGCGTGGGCGGGCTGAGCGTCGGCATGTTGCGCGCAGGGTTGGACTCGCCGGGCGCGCTGACCAGGCTCCAGGCGGCGCCCGTCGTGGCGAACGAGAGGGTTTCCCCGGAGTTGCTGGATTCGCCGTCGGCGGCCACGAACACGAACGGGAGTTCCGTCGAGCCGTTGGCGTGCAGGATCAGGTTCGACAGCGCGAGCGTGTCCTGCGGGGCGTTCTGGTTCGCGCTGTCCTGGTACAGGATCGGATTGCCGGGAATGCTGTTGAACGCACTGTTTCCGAATGCCGCGCCGCTCCACGACGGAACGGGGACCGCGTACATGTTGTTGCCGGCCGTGTTGCCCGGGGTGATCTTGAGGTTGAAGGTGAGATAGGCGCCGCCGCGCAGGTTGACCTGGAAGGGCTGCCCCGACCCGGACTTGGCGGAGGTCAGGTTGAGGCCGCTGAAATCGATCCAGCAATAGGCGCCGAAATCGACCGGGCCGTCCGCGCCCTTTGTCGCGGCCGGGGCGCAGGTGGTGACCGTCTGCGCGGATGCGGTCCGCTCGAATCCCGGGGCCAGCCAGGCGAGGACCAGGAACGCCACCGACGCGAACCATCGCGCTGCGGGCCGGCGCCGCCGAAGCGTCCCGCGCCCGATGGGGCATCGCGCCAGGCTGTCTTCGCGACGGGACACCGGGGAATTGCCGTCGTCAGTTCGCCGTGGCCGCGGCGACGCGGTCCAGGCCGAGCGAGTGCTGGTCGAACTTCATGCGGAAGACGAGGTACGCGCCTTCGGCGGTGTAGTGCGAGGACTCGAAGTCGCGGTCGTTGAAGCCGCGGATGTTGTAGCCGACGCTGACCCACGCGTTGGTGAAGGGCGTGAAGCCGATGCTCGGGCCGAACGCCCAGGCGTAGGTTTTCTGGCGCCAGGAATGCAGCACGCTGGCGCGCAGGCCCACGTCGATGCGGGAGCTGACGTCGAAGCGGAACTCGGCGCCGAGGATGTCGGTGTAACCGGCGTAGTCGGTGCCGTCGTAGGTGTCCAGGACGTACTTGGAACCGTAGTAGACCGACAGCTGGCTGCGCTGGTAGAGGTCGAGGACGCTGCCCTCCCCTTCGCCGCCGTCGGCCGCGCGCCACGCATCGGACGCGTAGTTCGCGACGAAGTTGTTGATGATCCGGGCGGATCGCGCGTCGCCTTCGACGGCGAGCGTGTTCTGGCCGAGGATGCCGGCTCCGGCGCCGGAGCGGACCTCGTCGAGGCGGATCTCGAACTTGTCCAGCATGGACCACTCGCTGCCGGCCGGCCGGTACGCGAAGGACGCTTGCGCGTTCGCAAGGATGCCGGTGCCGCCGCCGGCAGTGCTCTGGGAGAACGCCTGGGCGCTGGCCGAGAACGCCACGCCGTTGCTGATCTGGCGAAGGAAACCGGTGGTGAAACCGTAGCGCTCGGTGGTGTCGCCATGGCGGGCCTCGGCGCGGGCGTTCCAGAGCCACAGCGGTCCGCGGTAGTTGAAGCCGCCGGACACCGCCACGAAGTTCTCGGTCAAGGCGCCACCGTCGCGGATGCCCCCCGCCTGGACCGGCTGCGAGGGGTCGACGACGAGCGGCGTATCGCCCCCCTGGTGGAACGCCTGGCTCGAGTCGACCGAGGCATCGATGGTCCAGCGATCGTTGACCCGGACCTTCTGGTCCAGCCCGAACTGCGCGAAGGTCCGCGGGCCGTATTCGCCGACCTGCGACTGGTTGAGGGTGCTGGTCAGCTTCGCATCCTTCCACGGCGTGGCCTCGAAGCCGAAGCGCGTGGTCGAGGTGTCGCGGTCCTGGCCGTCGGTGAACTCCTGCGCGGCGAGCACGCGGAAGGCGTCGGTCACCCTGTACGCCGCGCTCAGCTGCAGGCGGCTCGGGAAGTCGACGCTGTCGTTCTTGCCGTCCATTCCGACCTCGGCCTGGACGCCGAGCTCGAGCTTGCCGTCGAAGAAGCCCTTGGTCACGCCGGCCGTCGCCTGCTGCGACTCCGCAACGGCGCCGTCGATCGCGGTGTCGCGCGCCCACTGCAGGCCGGCCTTGGCGGTCAAGTCGCCTTCGCCGCGATAGACCGCTTCCGCGTGCGCCACGTCACGCACGGCGCCGCTCTCGAGGTTCTCCTGGCGATACGCCTCGCCCTGCAGGGAGAACCTGCGGTCCAGCTGGTACTGGCCCTGCACGCCAGCCTTGAACATCGCGTCCTCGAACCGGTTCTGCTGGCCCAGGCCGAACCCGGGCGCCGTGCGCCGCGCGTACGCCAGCAGGTTCGAGCGCTCGCTGCGATGCTGCCACTCGAGCAGCCAGGCACTGCCCGTGCGTTCATCGCCCTCGCCCGCGCCATCGCCGCGGGTCGCCGCGGCTTCCGCGCGCAGTTCGTCCTTCGGCGTCAGCTTGAACCTGGCGTCGAGGCCGGCGAGGTCGGTGCGCGATTCGCCGTTGTCGTCGCGCACGTAGGTGGCGCCAGCCTCGAGCCGCCCGTCCATCGCATGCACGGCGACGCGGCCGCCGCCGTTGAGCGACTGCTCGCCGTCGCCGGTCGTCTCGTACTCGGCGACGATCCAGTTCGGGTTGAAATCGTAGTCGCGGCTCGCCACCGGCTCGCGGAAGAACAGCGTGCCGTTGTCGTAGTCGATGTCGTAATCGATGTGGCGGGCGAGCTCGCGCGTCTCGAGGACCTGCTCGCTGTGGTAGCGGTCGCGGGTCTCGATGCGGATGCGCTCGCTGTTGATGACGATGCCGCTCCGGCGCAGGCGGTAAAGGCCGGAAGTGCCGTCGCCCTGCAATTCGTCGCGCGCGTAATTCTGCCCCGTTTCGGCGGCGAAGCCGTTGAACTCCACGAGCGGACCGTGGTACTCGACCTTCAGGCCGGTCAGCGTGCGCTGGTAGCGCGACAGCTGGGTGCGGTCGAGGCCGCTCTCGAAGTCGCCGAACAGGGCGTAGAACTGGTCGCGCTCGAGCTTCAGGTAGAGCTTGCGCGCACTGGCGGCGTCGTAACGCTGGTCCATGCCGTCGCCGTAGAGGGTGTAGTACTGGCCCGGATCGATCGTGGACAGCACGCTGCGGCCGCGCAGCTGCGAGGTGTCCTTGCCGCTGTCGTAGGCCATGGTCAGCAGCCAGCTGCCGAGCACGCGTCCCTTCGCGTACAGCGCCGCGCGTCCGTCCGCGCGCACGCCGCCGCCCTCTTCGCCCGGCGGCAAGGCTTCCATGTTGTGCTCGAGCGTGTCGTAGCCGATGGCGCCCTTCGCGAAACCGACCACTACCCAGTCGCGCGGGGCGGCCTTCAGCCACGCGGTGACGTCCTCGTGGACGCTGGCCTTCTGCCCTTCCATCTTGAAGTCGAAACCCAGCTTGGCGGTGCCGGCCGAACCGGTCGGCTCGAGTTCGATGCGGGCGACGCCGTCGTCGCCGCGCACGTGCCACTGCTGCGGGCGCGCGTCCATGCCGAGCGTCGACCGGGCCTGCGCGTCCTGCAATGCCAAGGCCGCCGTGTACGGCGGCGCGACCGTGAATTCGCCGGTCGATCCGTTGCGCAGCGGCTTGCCGCTGCCGTCGAGCATGCGCACCGCGATCACCGGCCGGTGAATGCCGTCCGCGGCGAGCGAGGACTGTTCCGGCACGAACACCGCGCGCGCGGCGCTTCCGGAGAGGTGCACCGTGCGCGACAGCTGCGCCACGGCGTTGCCGGCGGCGTCGGTGATCGTGGCTTCCAGGAGATTGTCGCCGTCGACAAGGTGGATGCTGCGCCAGGTCGAGATCGTGACGCCGTTGGCGCCCTGGCTCTGGCCGTCGAAGCGGATCGGTTCCACCGCCTCGCCGTTGACGCGCAGCGCGACCTTCTCGCCCGCGGCGTGCTTGACGACGACGCGGGTGGCCGCGGCGCGCGGGTTGTAGCCTTCGGTCGGGAACAGCCAGTCGTGCCCGGGCGCCTGCCCGTGCAGCCAGTCGACGCCGCCGCCGGCGGCGGTCGCGTCGTCGAGGATGGCTTCCTCGTTCGCGTCGCCCGGACGCGCGGAGGCCGCCTGCGCATCGGCGGCGGCCGTGAGGATGGTTTCCACGCGTTGTCCGGCGACCGCGTCGCCCGGGCCGCTGCCGGTACATCGGGCCGTCGCCTCGGCGGCTGGCGTACGTCGATTCTCGCCACCGGCGTCGAACAGGGCCGATACCTTGCCGGCATAGCCTTCCGGTCCGCAGGGGCCGGGCCTGGTGTCGAAGACGACCTGGCGGCGCCAGTTCGCGCCCGGGTCCCCCAGGCGGAAGATGGCGAAGTTGCCCTTGACCTCGGGGTCCGCGATCGGCGCGCCGTCCGCCTTCGCCGAACCGGCGACGACGCTCGCACCGGGCGGGAGGATCGCGAGGATGCGCAGGCCGGCGACCATGACGCCACCCCCGTCCATGTCGACGGTATGCCGCATCCCGTCCGCCACCGGCGAGAGCTGCAGTCGCACGCCGATCGCGCCGGTGGTGGGCGGACGCTTGCGAAGGAAGAAGTCGCCGCGCCAGAGCGTGCCGCCCTGCGCTTCGACGAACTGCGAGTCGGCACGGCCGGCGAAGCGGGTGTTGCGGATGCAGGACACGGCTTCGAGGTCGGCCGGAATGCTCGCCGGATCCATCTGCAGCACGTGCGTGCCCGGTCGGACGCCCTCGATGTGGTAGGCGCCATCGCGGTCGGTCGCCGCGTAGGTGCCGTCCTCGAGGAGCAGGCGCACGTTCGGCACGCCCTTGCGCGCCGCAAGCGGGACGTTGCAGCCGTCGGCCGCCAGCACGCGCCCGATGACGGTGAAGCGGCCGGTCGCGAGCGCATCCTGCATCCGGACGACGGTGTCGGTCTCGTTCGACGAGAGCGAGCCGTCCGCCGCGGCGATCGCGTAGTTCAGGAGGTACTCGCCCGCGGCGCCCGCGCCGACCTCCGCGACGAAGGTCGCGGTGGCCGATGCGCCCGCGGCGAGGTCGCCGACCGGAAAACGCAGGGTGCGCCCATCCGCCGAGACCTGTGGATCTCCGGCGACGGCCAAGCCCGCGACCGCCTGGGAGGCGACCCCGGGCCCCGCCGGCGTGGCGCCCTGCGGCAGCGGCTGCCCCGTCGGCGCGGCGCCGCCCCCCGCGATGGGGCTGCCCACGCGCAGCGAACCCGGGCGGAAGCGGAGGCCGGGCGGCAGCAGGTCGCGGACGCGGACATGCATCGCCGGCGCGTCGTGGATGTTGCTCACCACCAGGGTGTACTGGAGGAAATCGCCGATCGAGACGATGTCCTTCGAGACCGTCTGCTCGAGGCGGATCACCGTACGACCCTGTGGCAGCGGTGCGTAGCCGGTCGCGGCGACGGCGACCGCGTCGAGCGGGAAGTCGGTGTCGGTGTAGCGGGCGGTGATCTGCGCCTCGGCCGCCAGCGACAGCACGCAGTCGTACGGGGTCGCCGACGGCGGCATGCCCACGCTCTGGATGGCGCCGGCGAACACGCCGGTGTCCGGGCCGGTTTCCTGCAGGCGCAGCGTTTCCGCGTCGCCGGTGCTCGTGGTGACGTCGACGTCCACGTATTCGCGGACGGCGGGATCGGCATTGCGGTTCGAATCGGTGACCGCGACCACGATGGGATCGCCGGTGTAGTAGCCGGGCGCCGAGCTGGTCTGCGCCTGCTCCTGGTCGAGCGGCGTGCCGTCGCTGGCGGTCACGTCCGGCAGCGGGGCGAAGCTGCCGTCGTCCACGCGGCACTGGCCGCCGTCGACGGCGATCGTCGAGCCGTTGGAGGAATCGGGGTCGTAGCGGAGGAAGACCAGCGTCGCCGGAACGGGCGACGGGATGATCTCGAAGCTGACGGTATTGGTGTTCTGGGTGACCGGCGGCAGCCCGTCGAGGGTGCGGTAGGTCACATGGGCCGTGTTGTCCACCCGGGTCGCCCATGCGAGCCCCGGCACGACCAGGATGAGAGCGCAGAGCATCCTCGCCGCACGGCTTGCGCCGGCGCGCTTGCGCGCTTTCAGGCTGGAAAGGATGGTATCCACGAGTACGCGGCTGCCCCGCCCGCGGGAGCGCGGGGCTCCGACAGGCCAAAGGAACGTGGCAGACGACCCCGGGCCGGCGAACGCCGGCCAGGGGTGCGAGGATTTACTTCACGGACATCCGGAAGATCACCGCGAACTTGCCGGTGCTCGCGGCGACGCTTTCCGCCGACGCAGTCACCGTGTTCGCCGCGGTCTGGCCGAAGTCCGCACCCACGAGGTCGCCGGTCGGCGCGGGGCCGCCTTCGTCCGTGGTGAGCGGGCCGCCAGCGTCCGGATCGTCGGCCGTGTCGTCATCGTCTTCGGCGCTCGCGGCGGCGTAGTCGGCGGCGGCATCCGCGGAGTCGCAGGTGGCCGAAGTGCTCGTCTTGATGCTGTCGGTGACCCAGGTCAGGTTGGTCGTGTCGACCGGGTCGGAGATCGCCACGTCGGTCGCGGCCTGGCCGCCGGTGTTGCTGACCAGGATGCAGTACTGGATCAGCGCGCCCGGGATCGGCTTGAGCTCGCCGGCGTCGCTGTAGTTCGGCGTCGTGCCGTCGCAGACGCCCGCGGCCGAGTTCTCGCAGATGACGGTCATGGTCTTGGAGACCGCCACCGAGGCGGCGCCCACGGTGAACGTGCCCGAATCGCTGTGGAAGCCGTCCTCGGCATCGTCGCCGTCGGCATCCGGACCGGCCGTGGCCGTGCCCGAGCCGTCGGCGAAGACGTTGTCGACCACGGTGGGCTGGTCGGCACCGGCGGTTTCCGCCAGCGCGCTGCCCGGGGCACCGGCATTACCGGCCGGGTCGGCGGCCTGCGCGATGAGCGAGATCACGCTGGTGTCGCCGTCGGCCACTTCGTTCGGATCGGTGCCCGCATCCGGGATGTCGCCCACGATCCAGACCTTGATGGAGATGTCCTCGGCCAGGTCGTCGATGTACGCCTGCTGGGTGTCGGCGGTCAGCGGGCCGCCCGCGTCCGGATCGGTCAGCTCGAGGGTGCCGTTGCCGTTGGTGTCGACCCAGATCGCCGTGTTGTCGGCGTCGAACTCGTCGGTCGGCGACGCCACCTGCTCCAGCGACAGGAGGAAGTCCATCGTGCCGTTGGTCTTGTTGGTGACGTCGAACTCCAGCGACTTGTTGGTCGCCAGGGGCGCGCCGCTGTCGCCGGACTGGTTGTCGACGATGACGTCGATCTTGCGGTCGACCACGAAGTTGGCGGTGCCGTCGGCAGGCGCCGTCTGCGGCACGCCGCCCACGGAGAAGCTGACGCTGGCGCTGTTGTTGATGGGCGTGCTGGCGTCGGTGCCGAGGTCGGCACCGGCCTGCGCGAAGGCCGCATGCGCGCTGCCGAGCAGCAGCGCCGCGGCAAGCAATCTGGTATGGAGCTTCATGACTTGGGTCCCCTGTTGGTACAGCTATGCTTGAACGTTGACGTGGATGGGAGCGGGAAACGGGACTGCAGGTGCTGCTTACTTGACCCTGGCGCGGAACGTGACCTTGCCCTTGGCGCCGGGGGCGAGCTGGGCGAGATCCCAGCGCAGGTTGGTCACGTCGGCCGTGCGGGCCGGGCGCGGTTCGCCCTTCGCGTCGAGCACGAAGAGATCCGCGAGCTTGCCGTACGTCACGCCACCGTCCACGGAGACCGAAGTCGCCGGGGTGACCCCTTCGCCAACGAGCTCGAGGCCCTTCGGAACGGGGTTGTTGATCGTCACGCCCGTGGCGTTCTGCGTGCCGTCGTTCGAATACGCGATCTCGTAGACCACTTCGGACCCCGGGACCACCCTCGCCGCGGGCACGAGCTTCCTGGTGACCTTGCCGTCCTTCGCCTTGACGTCGATTTCCTGGTAGACCGCGTTGGTGAGATGCACGGGGCTCGCGGCCTGGGCGAACGCGTGGCCCGCGAGGCATGCGCCGACGAGGACGCCAAGCGTCCAGCCGAAACCCTTGACCTTGTTGTTCTTGCTCACGGGAATCCCCTGTGGTGCGTTGTCCGCCACATCTGCGCAACCGGTTCCAGAACGCTTGGGACGGCTGGAAAGGCGTTGTGAGCGCGGCGTGACGGAATCGTTAAACGGAACCGTATCACGCTCAAAATGTGAAGGACAAGAGCTACTTGCTGAACAGTGTGAATCCGGCGTGACGAAAAAACCGTGCCCCAGGTCCCACTTTCGGACCGACGGGTGTCCCACGGTGGCCGGGTCCAGCCATGGCATCCTTCAGGCCCCGGAGCGCCACTCTCCCCCATTCGAGTCCGCCGTTGTCCTCCGCCAGCCCCGTCCCAGCCCGAGACACCTTGCGGAACGTGTTTGGATATGCGTCGTTCCGCGGGGATCAGGAAGACATCGTCTCACACCTTGCCGAGGGCGGGGACGCCCTCGTCCTGATGCCGACGGGCGCGGGCAAGTCGCTCTGCTACCAGTTGCCGGCCCTCCTGCGGCCGGGAACCGGGATCGTGATCTCTCCGCTGATCGCCCTCATGCAGGACCAGGTGGAGGGCCTGCGCCAGCTCGGGGTCCGCGCCGCCTGCCTGAACTCCAGCCTACCGCCCGGAGAGGCGGCGGCCGTCGAGCGCGCCCTCGCGGCCGGGGACCTGGACCTGCTCTATGTCGCCCCCGAGCGCCTTCTCACCCCGCGGTGCCTGGACCTGCTGGCGAGGGCGCCGCTGGCCCTGTTCGCCATCGACGAGGCGCACTGCGTGTCGCAGTGGGGGCACGACTTCCGGCCCGAGTACCGCGAACTGTCGATCCTGCGCGAACGCTGGCCGGGCGTGCCGCGGATCGCGCTGACCGCCACCGCCGACCCGCCGACCCGGCGGGAGATCGTCGAGCGGCTCGGGCTCGAGGCGGCCCGCCAGTTCGTCGGCTCCTTCGACCGGCCCAACATCCGCTACCGGGTGGAAGCCAAGGACGATCCGCGGCGCCAGCTGCTCGCCTTCCTCGACGGGCATCGCGGCGAAGCGGGCATCGTCTACTGCCTGTCGCGCCGCAAGGTGGAGGCCACCGCGGAGTACCTGGCGGCGAACGGCATCCCGGCCCTGCCCTATCACGCCGGCCTCGACGCGACGGTGCGCGCGGACAACCAGCGGCGCTTCCTGCGCGAGGACGGGCTGGTGATGGTGGCGACCATCGCCTTCGGCATGGGCATCGACAAGCCGGACGTGCGCTTCGTCGCCCACCTCGACCTGCCGAAGTCGCCGGAGGGCTACTACCAGGAGACGGGCCGCGCCGGCCGCGACGGCGAGCCGGCCGAAGCCTGGCTCGCGTACGGCCTCGGCGACGCCGTGCTGCTCGGCCGGATGATCGAGGCGTCCGAAGCCGGCGAGGAGCGCAAGCGCCTGGAGCGGCGCAAGCTCGACGCGCTGGTCGGCTACTGCGAGTCCACCGGCTGCCGGCGCAGGATCCTGCTCGGCTGGTTCGGCGAGGAGCGTCCGGACGACTACCGCTGCGGCAACTGCGACAACTGCCTGTCGCCGCCGCAGTCGTGGGACGGAACCGTCGCCGCGCAGAAGGCGCTGTCCTGCGTCTTCCGCACCGGGCAGCGGTTCGGCGCGGCGCACCTGGTGGACGTGCTGCGCGGCGCGCACACCGCCAAGGTCCGGCAGTTCGGGCACGAGCGGCTGAGCACCTACGGCATCGGCGCCGAACTCGAGGCCCGGCAATGGCGCAGCGTGTTCCGGCAGCTGGTGTCGCTGGGACTGCTGGAAGCCGACGTCGAAGGCCACGGCGCATTGCGGCTCACCGCCGCGAGCGCCGCGGTGCTGAAGGGCGGACGCAGCCTGTCGCTGCGCGCCGAACCGGCGCCGGCGCCCCGCCGCCGTCGCGGCGGCAGGGACGATGCGGGGCAACGGGTCGAGGCCGTGGTCGGGGAGCTCGGCCCGGAGGCCGCCGCGCGCTTCGCGGCGCTGCGCGAATGGCGCGCGACCGAGGCGCGCGCGCAGAACGTGCCCGCCTACGTCATCTTCCACGACCGCACGCTGCGCGCGATCGCCGCCGAAGCGCCCCGGAACGCGGGCGCGCTCGCCATGCTCCCGGGCGTGGGCACCGCCAAGCTCGACCGTTACGGCGATGCGCTCCTCGCCTTGCTGAACGACGCCGCCTGACCCGCGGCAGCGCAGCGGCTATGCTGCGCGCGGGGAGGGACGCGCGTGAACGACTGGAGCCGGCTGGGCGCGCTGCGCGCGACCCTGCTCGAACGACCGGACGAGGTGATGCTGGAACTCGGCGCCGGCGGCGAGCTGCTGGTCGCGCGGCTGCGCGCGGCGCTCTCGGTGCTGGTGCTCGCGATGCCGCTGCTCGGCGCCGCGAGCGGCGCGGAAGTCGGCGAAACCGTGATCGGCCTCGGCGCCGCCGTGTTCGTCAACGTCATGGCCCAGCTCTGGCTGGCGCTGGCGCGCACGCGGCGCCATGCCTGGCTGCCCTACGCGACGTGCAGCTACGACGTCACCACCACCACCGGCGTGCTCGCGCTGCTCGCGATGGGCGACCGCGTCGCCGCGGTCAACAGCATGGTGGTCTGGGCGTTCTACCTCATCGCGATCGCGATGACCTCGCTGCGCAACGACGGCCGCCTGACCCTGTACGCCGGCGTGCTCGCGATGCTGGAGTACGGCGTGCTCGCCGCCGCGGTGTTCGCCAGCGCGACCGCGCCCGAGCAGCTGCTCTCGCCGGACTACGGCATGGCCACCGCCGCCAACCAGGCGGAGCGCTTCCTGCTGCTGGCGATCATGACGCTGCTCTCGCTGTGCATCGTCTATCGCATGCAGCGGTTGGTCGAGATGTCCGGACGCGACGGCCTCACCGGGCTGCCGAACCGGATGTGGCTGCACCAGCAGCTGCCGCACATGCTCGAGGACCTGCGCCACGGCGGTTCGCTCAGCCTGGCGCTGCTCGACCTCGACCGGTTCCGCCGCATCAACGACGAGCTGGGCCGTCCGGGCGGCGACCGCGCGATGCGCCACGCGGTCTCGGTGCTCTCCGCGGGCCTGCACGATCGCGAGCGCTTGGTCCGGCTCGGCGGCGAGGAATTCGCGGCGCTGCTGTATTGCCCGGTGGGCACGGCGTGGGAGCGCATGGAACAGCTGCGCCGCACGCTGTGGGACCAGCCGTTCCATCCCGGCCACGGCGCCGAGCAGCAGCGCATCGCATTCAGCGCGGGCATCGCGGGCTGGCCGCAGGACGGCCACGACCTGTCCGCGCTGCTGGCCGCGGCCGACCGCCGCCAGCAGGCCTGCAAGCGCCTCGGCGGCAACCGCGTCATGGCGCGCGACCCGTGACGCCCCGCTACACTCCGGCGGTAGAGCCGCCCCATCCCGAGACGAACGCATGAACCTGAAGCTGCGCCTGGTGCTGATGAACTTCCTCCAGTTCTTCGTCTGGGGAGCGTGGCTGATCACGATCGGCCGCTACTGGTTCGAGAACATGCACTGGTCGGGCACCAGCTTCGGCGCGATCTTCTCGACGATGGGCATCTCGGCGCTGTTCATGCCGGCGCTCATGGGCGTGGTCGCCGACAAGTGGATCAACGCGGAGAAGCTGTACGGCGGGCTGCACGTCGGCGGCGCGGTGATGCTGGCGATGGTGCCGGCGGTGCGCGATCCGCAGGCGATGTTCTGGGTGATGCTGGTCAACATGGTGTTCTACATGCCGACCATCGCCCTCGCGATCACGGTGGCCTACAACGCGCTCAAGGAGCGCGGCCTCGACGTGGTGCGCGACTATCCGCCGATCCGGGTGTGGGGCACGATCGGCTTCATCGCCGCGCTGTGGACGACCAGCCTGCTGGGGCTGGAGACCTCGCCGGGGCAGTTCTACGTCGCCGCCGCCGCCTCGCTGCTGCTGGGGCTTTACGCGTTCACGCTGCCGAAGTGCCCGCCGCGGATGGCGCGTTCGGCCGGCGGCTCGCTGCTCGATGCGCTCGGGCTGACCTCGTTCCGCCTGTTCCGCGACCGCAACATGGCGGTGTTCTTCGTGTTCGCGATGCTGCTCGGCGCGGCGCTGCAGCTGACCAACGCCTACGGCGGCACCTTCCTCGGCGAATTCGGCACCCGCCCCGAGTTCGCGGACGCGATCGCGGTGAAGTATCCGGCGATCATCATGTCGATCTCGCAGGTGAGCGAAACGCTGTTCATCCTGACCATCCCGTTCTTCCTGAAGCGCTTCGGGATCAAGACGGTGATGACGATCAGCATGCTGGCCTGGTTCCTGCGCTTCGGCCTGTTCGCGTACGGCGATCCGGGCGCGGGCCTGTGGATGATCGTGCTGTCCTGCATCGTCTACGGCATGGCCTTCGACTTCTTCAACATCTCCGGATCGCTGTTCGTGGAGCAGCAGAGCGATCCGCGCATCCGCGCCTCCGCGCAGGGGCTGTTCATGCTGATGACCAACGGCGTCGGCGCGGTGCTCGGCAGCGCGATCAGCGGCTGGATGATCGACCGCTGGTTCACCGACGCCGCGGGCCTGAAGGACTGGCACGGCATCTGGATGACCTTCGCGTTCTACTCGCTCGCGATGGCGGTGCTGTTCGTGCCCCTGTTCAAGCACCGGCACGACCGCAACGCGCCCGTCCCCGCGCACGGCGCGATCGACGTGGACAATCCCTGATTGGCGCGCGCGGACGGAACTGACGGCGTCGACGTCGTCGTGGTCGGCTCGTTCAACGTCGACCACGTCTGGCGCTGCGAATCGCTGCCCGCGCCGGGGGCGACGCTGGCCGGCGAATACGCCAGCGGACCGGGCGGCAAGGG
>JBQCJF010000111.1:0-14291 GCA_051953015.1 Luteimonas sp. | reverse complement strand
GAGGAACCCCCACAACACCATCGCCATCGCGAACGTCAGCGCGAACTGCTTCAACCCCGCGCCGGCGCTGCGGGCCAGCCGCGCGCGCCCCACCAACACCGCCCCCCCCCCCCCGGTCCCCCCCCCCCCCGCGCCGCTGATCTGGTGCATCGCCTTGATCGTGGCCTCGTAGGGCGACAGGCCCTCCTCGGTCATGATGCGCTCGACGTTCTCGATCACCACGATCGCGTCGTCGACCACGATGCCGATCGCCAGCACCATGCCGAACAGGCTCAGCTGGTTGATGGTGAAGCCGATGATGTACATGCCCAGGAACGTGCCGAGCAGCGCGACCGGGATCACCAGGGTCGGGATCAGCGTGGCGCGGATGTTCTGCAGGAACAGCAGGATCACCAGGAACACCAGCACCATCGCCTCGCCGAGGGTCTTGACGACTTCCTCGACCGAGATCCGCACGAAGTCGGAGCTGTCGTACGGCGAGAACCACTGCACGCCCTGCGGGAAGCTCGGCTGCAGCTGCTCCATGCGGTCCTTGACCGCCGCGGCCACCGCCAGCGCGTTGGCGCCGGGGGCGAGCTGCACGGCGAAGCCGGACGCCGGCTGCCCGTTCCACTTCAGGTCGAAGCCCTTGGCCGAGCCGGACAGCTCGACGCGCGCCACGTCCTGCAGCCGCACGGCCGCGCCCGACGGATCGGTGCGCAGCAGGATCTGCTCGAACTGCTCCGGCGTGGAGAAGCGGCCTTCGGCCGTCACCGACGCCGTGATCATCTGCGTCTCGGGCGAGGGCTCGCCGCCGATCGAGCCGGCGGAGAACTGCACGTTCTGGCCGCGCACCGCGGCGAGCACCTGGCTGGCCGACAGGCCGTAGGCGCGCAGCTTGTCCGGGTTGAGCCAGATGTGCATCGCGTACTCGCCGCCGAACAGCTGCGCGCTGCCGACGCCGGGCACGCGCGCGACCTGGTCGAGCACGCGCGAGGCGATCAGGTCGGCGAGCTGGTCCTTGCCGATCGCCGGGTTGCTCGACTTAAGCGCCACCACCATCAAGAAGCCGGAGTTGGCCTTCTGCACGGTGACGCCCTGCTGCACGACCTCGGTGGGCAGGCGCGGGGTGGCCTGCGCCACCTTGTTCTGCACCTGCATCTGCGCGGTGTCCGGATCGGTGCCGGGCTTGAACGTCAGGTTGATCGACGAACCGCCGCTCGAGCTCGACGAGGAGCTGAAATAGTCGAGGTTGTCGATGCCGGTGAGCTGCTGCTCGATCACCTGCGTGACCGCGCGTTCCGTGGTCTCGGCGCTGGCGCCGGGATAGCCGGCGCCGACGGTGACCTGGGTCGGCGCGATGTTCGGGTACGACTCGACGCCCAGGCTGCGGATCGACAGCCCGCCGGCGATCACGATCAGGATCGCGATCACCCAGGCGAAGACCGGGTGTTCGATGAAATAGCGCGACATGGATCAGCCTCCGGTCTTCGCGGCGGGCGCTGCCTGCTGCGGTGCCGCCGCGGCTTGCGGCTGCGCGGGCACGGCTTTCGCCGGCGCGCCCGGCTGCACGCGCTGCAGGCCGGAGACGATCACTTGGTCGCCCTCGACGAGGCCCTGGCGCACGACCCAGTCGCTGCCCTGCTGACGCTCGGTCGCGATGTCCTTGCGCGCGACCTTGCCGTCCTTGCCGACGACCATGACGTAGGCGCCCTTGTCGTCGCGCTGGACCGCGACCTGCGGCACCAGGAACGCGTTGCGCTCCTCGCCGAGGGTCGCCTTCAGGGTGACGAAGGTGCCCGGCAGCAGCCGACCGTCCGGATTGGCGATGCGCGCGCGCAGCTGCACGGCGCCGGTCGCCGGATCGACGGTGTCGCCGGAGAAGTCGAGCGTGCCGGCGCGGTCGTAGGGGGTGCCGTCGGGCAGCAGCACCTGGATGCGCGAATCGCCGCCCGTGCCGGCGGCGCGGATCTGCGCGAGCTCCGACACGCCGACCGAGAAGTCGATGTACATCGGATCGAGCTGGTCGACGGTGGTCAGCAGCGTGGCGTCGCCCTGCCCGACCAGCGCGCCTTCGGTGACCTGCTGCTTGCCGGCGCGCCCGCTGATCGGCGAACGCACGGTCGCGTAGCCGAGGTTGATCTGCGCCGCCTGCACCGACGCGCGCGCGGCCGTGACCGCGGCGGCGCTGGTGCGCTCGGCGGCGACGGCGTTGTCGAAGTCGGCCTGGGAGATGAACTTCGCGCTGATGAGCCCGCGCGCGCGCTCGGCGGCGGCGTGCGAATTGGCGGCGTTGGCCTGCGCCTGGGCCAGCGCGCCCTGCGCCTGGGCCAGCGAAGCGGACAGCTGCGCGGGGTCGATCTGGAACAGCGCCTGGCCCTTGCGCACGTCGCTGCCTTCCTCGTACAGGCGCCGCTGCAGCACGCCCGGGACGCGGGCGCGGACGTCGGCGCTCCGGTAGGCGGACAGGCGGCCGACCGCTTCCTTGGCGATCGGCACGTCGCCCTGCTGCATCACGACCACCCCGACTTCCGGCGGCGGCATGCCGCCGCCCGGGCCGCCCGCGGCGCCCCCTTCCTGCTTCGAACAGGCGCCGGCGGCGAGGAACGCGGTCGACAAGGCGAGCACTACGAGAGAACGGTGCATGGACAAACCTCGGGGGAGAGGATGGGGAGGCGTGTTCTTTGAATAACGGGAACTGCGCGGCCGGAACGGCCCTGATTCCTGTACCCGGGAGTCTAGCATTGACCCTGCCGGGCGAAGCCGTGCCGGAAGTGGGGGGCGCCGGTCGGCCAGGACCGGGAGACGCCGGAGGGGGCGATGGTTGCCGCCGGCGCGCTCAGGAGGCGAGACGCAACCGCCCGGCCAGTGCGGCCGGATCCGGCCCTGCCTGCCAGGGGAGCCAGCCGAGGCAGGGCGCCGGCAGGCGGGCAGCCAGCAACGCGCGGTTCTCGTCGATCCGCAGCATCGCCGGATCCACGCCGCTGCCGATCCAGCCCGCGAGGCGGCAGCCGTCGGCGGCGATCGCGCGCGCGCTCAGGATCGCGTGGTTGAGGCAGCCCAGGCGCAGGCCCACCACCAGCACCACCGGCAGGTCCAGCGCGCGCACCAGGTCGGCCTGCATCAGCGCCGGCGCCATCGGCGCGGCCCAGCCGCCGACGCCCTCGACCACCACGGCGTCGGCCTGTGCCGCAAGGCGCGCGTGCGCCGCCAGCATCGGCGCGAGCTCGACCGCGATGCCGGCCTCGCGCGCGGCGATCTCCGGCGCGAGCGGCGCGGGCAACGCATACGGATTGACGTCGTCGTAGGCCGGACGCGGATCGCTGGCCGCCTGCAGCGCGAGCGCATCCTCGTTGCGCAGGCCGTCCGGCGTGGCCTCGCAGCCGCTGGCGAGCGGCTTCATGCCGACCGCTCGCAGGCCGCGCTCGCGCAGCGCATGCAGCAGCGTGCAGCTCGACAGGGTCTTGCCGATGCCGGTGTCGGTGCCGGTGACGAAGAATCCGGAGGTCATGCCGCGGCCGCGATCCCGGCCATGGCGCGGCGCCTGGTGGCGCGCGCCACCGGCTGCCGGCACCACATCAGCGCGTAGGCCATGCCGGGCAGGCCCGCCATCCATCCCGCGGTGGGCGTCACGCCCCAAGCCAGCACCAGCGAAAGCAGCGAAGTGCCCGGCGCCACCAGCCAGCAGTTGCGCGCGACCAGCAGTTCGACGCGTTCCTCCGGGCTCAGCGCCAGCGCCTCGCGCAGGCGCCACGCGTGCTGGTACAGCGCCACGATCACCAGGCCGAGCGTGCCGAACGCGACCGCGTACACCGAGAACATCACCTGCACGTCGTGCCAGTCGCGCAGCACGAAGCCGGAAGGCAGCCACTGGTGCGTGATCCACCCGAACAGGCTGCCGAACAGCACCCGCAGCGGATACACGTAGACCATGACCAGGAACACCAGCAACAGGCTCAAACGCGTGGTCGCCGGGTCGTCGAGGCCGTAGCGCCGGCTCCAGCGCGCGTGCGCGTTCCAGAACAGCGCGATCAGGTAGAAGCTCGCCGCGAACGCCGGCACGCCCTTCAACGCCGCGACGAGCTCGGCGATGTCGGCGGGGATCGCGTCGAGCGAGATCACCAGCATCGTGAGCGCGAAGGCGAACGCCGCGTCGACGAAGGCCTCCAGGCGCGTCACGTCCTGGCCGCGCTCGCGCAGCCCGCTGCCCTCGGCCGGGTGGCCGGCGATGCCGAACAGTCTTTGCATGGCGGCACTCTAGCGCGGCGGGCGGGGGGCCGCACCCGCTGCTAGACTGGCGGAATGAGCTTCCACGCCACCGCCCTCGAAGGCACCAAGCCGGAGCAGTACGCCCAGCTGCTGGCGCAGGCGCGCGCGCTGGTGCACGGCGAGCGCAACCTGGTCGCCAACGCGGCCAACCTCAGCGCGCTGCTGTGGCACGCGCTGCCGCGGCTGAACTGGTGCGGGTTCTATCTCTACGACGGCACCGAGCTGGTGGTCGGCCCGTTCCAGGGCCTGCCGGCCTGCGTGCGCATTCCGCTCGGCAAGGGCGTCTGCGGCACGGCGGCGAGCACGCGCGCGACCCAGGTCGTGGAAGACGTGGACGCCTTCCCCGGCCACATCGCCTGCGACTCGGCCTCGCGCTCGGAATGCGTGGTGCCGCTGTTCGCAGACGACGGCGCGCTGATCGGCGTGCTCGACCTCGACAGCCCCGAGCCCGCGCGCTTCGATGCGGAAGACGCGGCCGGGCTGGAAGCGATCGCCGCGGCCTTCGTGGAATCCGTGTCGATGGAAGCGGTCGCGTGAGCCCGCCGGCCGCGCCGCGCCTGCGCAACATCGGGCCGAAGTCGGCGGCGTGGCTGCGCCAGGTCGGCCTGCGCACGCTCGAGGACCTGGCGGCGGTCGGCCCAGTCGAAGCCTACATGCGGGTGCGCCGCGCCGGGTTCCGGCCCGGGCTCAACCTGCTGTACGCGATCGAGGGCGCGCTCAACGACACCCACTGGCAGGAAGTGCCGGACGCGCGCCGCACGGAGCTCGTCGCCGCCGCCGAGGCCGCGATCGCGCAGCTGCCGCCGCCGCGGGGGCGGCCCGCGGCCGCGCCGGTGACGACGACGCATATGGAAGAGGCGGCCGACGAGTCGCCGTCCTTCGGCGACGACGCGCACCCCGAGGGCGAAGGCGACGACGCGCACTGAGCGCGTGGGCCGCGCCGCGGCCCGCGCGAGTCGCACGCGCCGGGCGCGTCACTCGTAGCGCAGCGCCTCGATCGGATCCAGCGCCGCGGCCTTCGAGGCCGGCATGATCCCGAACACGATGCCGATCAGCGCCGAGAAGCCCGCGGCGCCGAACATCGCCAGCACCGGCACCTTCGCCGGCGGGAAGCCCGGGATCAGCATCGCCACGCCCGCGCCGATCGCGTAGCCGAGCGCGATGCCGATGATGCCGCCCAGCAGCGCCAGCAGCGCCGCCTCGAGCAGGAACTGGGTGAGGATGTCGCGGCGGGTCGCGCCCAGCGCCTTGACGATGCCGATCTCGCGGGTGCGCTCGGTGACCGACACCAGCATGATGTTCATGATCCCGATGCCGCCGACCAGCAGCGAGATGCCGACGATGCCGCCGAGCACCGCAGTGATCATCGACGTGATCTGCTTGAACTGCTTCAGGAACGAATCCGAGGCTTCGACCTTGAAGTCGTCGTCCTGTTCCGGCCCGAGCTTGCGCGAGGCGCGGATCGCGCGCTTCACCCGCTCCTTCACCGTTTCGGCCTGGTCGAGGCCGGCGACGGTGAAGCTGGCGATGATCATCGGCTTGTTGGCCTGGCCCATCATCGCGCGCCCGACCGCGAACGGGATCATCGCGTAGTTGTCCTGGCTCTGGCCGAAGATCTCGCCCTGCTTCTCCATCAGGCCGACGACCTTGAACCAGTCGCCGCCGAGCTGGAAGAACTGGCCGACCGGGTTCTCCGGCATCTTCAGGTCGTCGCGCAGCTGCTCGCCGATCACCGCGACGCGCGCGTGGGTCTTGTCGTCCGAGTCCACGAGGAAGCGGCCGTACTGCGTGTCGGCGGCGCGCACGATCTGGTAGTCGGCGGTGACGGCCTGCACCTGCGGGCTGGTCGAGCGGCCCCTGTAGCTGGCGCCCGCGGCCTGCACGAACATCATCGGCGCGACCGTCTCCACGCCGGGCACCTTGTAGCGCAGCACGTCGATGTCGTCGAACGTGATGTAGTTCATGCTGCCGGTGCGGAAGTTCTCGTTGTCGTTCACCGCCTGCAGGGTCATGGTGTTGCCGCCCATGTCCGAGAACTGGTCGGTGATCGACGCCGACAGGCCCTGCACCAGCGACACCACCGCGATCACCGAGGCGGTGCCGATCAGGATGCCCAGCGTGGTGAGGAAGCTGCGCATGCGGTGCGCCATCAGGCTCGCGAACGCGGCCTTGGCGGCTTCGCTGAAGACCCCCCTCATGCCGCGCCCTCCACGGCGACGTTCCGCGTATCCGACACCACGAGCCCGTCGCCGATGCGCACGGTGCGCCGGCAGTGCGCGGCGATGTCGGGTTCGTGCGTCACCACCATCACGGTCTGGCCCTGGTCGTGCAGCTCGTCGAACAGCGCCATGATCTCGTGCGAGGTGCGCGAATCGAGGTTGCCGGTGGGCTCGTCCGCGAGCAGCAGCGACGGTTCGCCGACGAGCGCGCGCGCCACCGCGACGCGCTGGCGCTGGCCGCCGGACAGCTCGTTCGGGCGATGGCCCTGGCGGTTCCCCAGGCCCACCTTCTCCAGCGACGCGATCGCGCGGCGCCTGCGTTCGGCCGCCGGGATGCCGCGGTAGACCAGCGGCTGCATCACGTTCTGCAGCACGGTCATGCGCGGCAGCAGGTGGAAGCTCTGGAACACGAAGCCGATCTCGCGGTTGCGCACGCCGGCCAGCTCGACCTCGCCCAGCTGCGCGGTATCGCGGCCGTTGAGCAGGTAGCTTCCGGTGCTCGGCGTGTCGAGGCAGCCGATGATGTTCATCAGCGTCGACTTGCCGGAGCCCGAGGGCCCGACCAGCGCGACGTACTCGTTGCGGGCGATGTCGAGGTCGACGCCCGCGAGCGCCATCACCTCCTCATCGCCCATGCGGTAGCGCCTGGCGATGTTGCGCAGCGCGATCATTCGACGGGGCCGCCGTCCTGGTCGCCGTCCTTCGCGGACTTGTCGTTGTCGTCGTCTTCGCCGTCGCCGCCGCCGTCCTTGCGCTGCTCGACGCGGTCGCCTTCCTGCAGTTGCCGCAGCTGCCGCGACGGGCCGCGCGCGACCGTGTCGCCGATCTTCAGCGGCTTGCCGACGGCCTGCCACGCGTCGTCGGACAGCCCGGTCTCGACCTTCACCTTGTGCGCGACGCCGTCCTCGATCTTCCAGACGTACTGCGCCGGCTGCTTCGCTTCGTCGCCCGCCTTGTCGGCGGGGCCGGCGTCGGCCACGATCGCCTCGACCGGCACGGCCGGCTCCTTGCCGCCCTTGCCCAGCACGATCTCGGCGCGGACGCTCATGCCCGAGCGCAGGTCCAGCTTGGCGGGCACGGTCAGCGCGACGGTCACCTTGTAGGCGCGCGCCTGGCCCTCGACCGTCGGGGCGAGCGCGATCTGCTCCACCGTGCCCTTCAGCGCGGTGTCGGGGAACGCGGCGGCGTAGACGTCGGCGGACTCGCCGACGGCGACGCGCGCGATGTCGGCTTCGTCCACCTTGAGCTCGGCCTGGATGCGCGAGGTGTCGGCGATAGTCGCCAGCTGCGCGCCCACGAACGACGAGGTCGACGGCACCGCGGTCTCGCCCACCTTGATCGGCAGCGACACGATGCGGCCGCTGATCGGCGAACGGATGTCGGTCTTGGCCAGCTGCTCGCGCGCGTCCTGCAGCGCGGATTGCGCGCGGCTGTAGTCTTCCTGGCTGGTGGCCAGGGCGAGCGACGCCACCTTCAGGTCGTTCTGCGACTGGTCGAAGCTGCCGCGGTCGATCAGGTTCTCGGCGACGAGCGCGCGGGCGCGGTCGAACTGCTTCTGGCGCAGCGCCAGCGCAGCCCGCTGCTGGTCGATGGTGATCCGGCCCTGGCGCACGCCGGCCTCGGCGCGGTCGACCGCGTTGCGATAGATCTCCGGATCGAGCGTCAGCAGCAGCTCGCCCTTCTCGACCGAGTCGCCTTCCTTGATCGAAATGGTGGCGACGCGGCCGGTGAGCTCGGAGGTGAGGTTCACCTCGTTCCGATACGCGAGGATGCCGGGCGCGAGGATCGTCGGATGGATCGCGCGCTCCTGCACCTTGACCAGGTCGAGCTGCTTCGCCGAATCGCCCTTGCAGGCGCGGACCAGCAGCGGCACCGCGACGACCGCCACCACCAGCCCCGCGGCCAGCCATTTCCGTTCGAATTTCATCACTTCGCCAGCGCGAACGCGGCCATGCCGCCGTAGATGACCAGGCCCGGGAGCACCGCCACGATCACCGCCTGCAGCCAGCCGGCGCCGCGGTTGAAGGTGCGCCAGCCCAGCGCCAGCAGGAACCAGGTCCAGAGATTGAGCAGGCTGAAGCCGCGCGCCAGGGCGAGCCAGGGGCTCTCCGGCGGCAGCTGCACCAGCAGCGGGTCCACGTTGGTGAGCATCAGCGATTCGAGTGCCGTGCGCGGCTCCATGGTCGCCACGCCGACCAGGGCGACGACCAGGCCGAGGAGCGCGGGCATGTTGGACCAGGAGACCAGGCTCATGCCGCGCTTGAACGACATCGCGCCGCCGGTCACCTTGCCCGCGAGCATGAAATACAGCGCGTAGAGGCAGGTCACGACGAGGCCGACGACCACCGCGGACGCGGCGCCGATCCAGGCCATCCGCTGCGCGCCGGGCATCATCGCCTGCATCTTCTGCATGTCCGCGGCGCTGACCTCGCGACCGGAGGCGAGCATCATGTGCTGCACGTACCAGGCCGAATCCACGGTCATGAAGTACCAGAGCGGCAGCGCCGCCGAAAGCACGAGCAGCAGGGTCAGCGGCAGCGCGAACGCCGGGCGCTCGCGCAGGTCCTCGAAGACCTTGCCGGGCTGCAGGAAAATGTCGACCAGGTGTGCCATTCCGTGTTCTCCCCTTGGATTCGAAGCATGCGGCGCGATCCGCGCGCCGGCGGCCATCCCCGTGACCGGACGCCGCGCAACCTACAGGCGCCGGAATCCAGCGTCAAACGCCAGAAGGCATGGTCCGGATGCGTAATCGGTTGCGGCGCGTCGCCTGCGCTACAATCCGCTCCGCTTCGAGGTGACCCGGCGGGCGTCCTGCCCCACGGGTTGAAACGGGAAGCCGGTGGCGTCGCATCCGAGCACGGTGCGTCCATCCCGGCACTGCCCCCGCAACGGTAAGCGAGGCAAGGCGCGGCATCCGCCACTGTGCCCAGGCACGGGAAGGCGCCACGCCCGGGAGGACGCGATCCTCTCCCTCGCGAGTCCGGAGACCGGCCCCGGAGCAGACTGGTTGCGGCGCGGTGGGCGCTGCGGCGGCGATGCCGGTTTCGTCGTTCGCGCCCGCTCCACGCGCCTCGGTCTTCCGGCCCTCGCTCCCGCTTCGTCCTCCAGCCGCGGCTTCCCGCCCTGTTCTGCGCGCGCGGGTGTGCGCGCTGGAGACCATCATGATGCAAACGAAACACCGCAACGCCACGAAACCCGCCCTGCTGCCGCTCGCGTTGCTGCTGGCGCTGCCGTTCCACGCCGGCGCGCAATCCGCGCGGCAAAACGCCGCCGATGCCACCGATCTCGGCGACGTCGTCGTCACCGGCACGCGCACCGCCGTCACCGCCGACCAGTCGCTGGCCGCGGTGGAAGTCATCGACCGCGCGCAGATCGAGCGCAGCCAGGCGCATTCGCTGCAGGAACTGCTGCGCGGCCGCGCCGGCGTCGACCTCGCCAACCAGGGCGGCCGCGGCAAGGTGTCGACGCTGTTCCTGCGCGGCACCGAATCGGATCACACGCTGTTCCTGATCGACGGCGTGCGCGTGGGTTCGGCGACCTCCGGCCTGACCGCGCTGCAGGACCTGCCGCTGGAGCTGATCGAACGCGTCGAGATCGTGCGCGGCCCGCGCTCGAGCCTGTACGGCAGCGAGGCGATCGGCGGCGTCATCCAGGTGTTCACCCGCGGCGGGCGCGACGGCACGCACGTGCGCGCGTACGCCGGCGCGGGCAGCCACGGGCTGCGCGAGGCCGGGGCGGGGCTCGACGCGGGCCGCACGCTCGCGAACGGCATGCGCGGCTGGTTCGGCGTCGACGCCACCCACCAGTCCGACGACGGCATCAACGCCTGTCGCGGCGCCGCGACGCCGCTGTTCGCCGGCTGCGGCATGGACGATCCGGACCCGGACCGCGACGGTTATCGCAACAACGCCGTGTCGCTGCGCGGCGGGCTCGACTTCAACGAGGCCTGGAAGGCGGACGTGCACGCGATGCGCGCCGACGCCCACAACGAATACGACGGCGATCCGGCCTGGGGCCTGCCCGACAACTCCGACACGATCCAGCAGGTGGTCGGCGGCCGCGTGCGCTACGCCGGCAAGCGCGTCGCCGTGCAGCTGACCGCGGGCCGCAACACCGACAGTTCCGACAATTTCACGGGGGACGTCGCCACCGACCGCTTCGCCACGCATCGCGACAGCGCCGGCCTGCAGGCCGACGTCACGCTCGCCGCGGGGCAGCTGCTGACGGTGGGGACCGACTGGGCGCGCGACACCGGCGGCGTCATCGGCGGGTTCAGCGCGTTCGACGCGTATCGCAACGAGCACGCGGGCTTCGCCCAGTACCAGGGCGCGTTCGGCGCCCACGACCTGCAGCTGTCCGCGCGCCACGACGACAACAGCCAGTTCGGCGGCCACGACACCGGCAGCGTCGCCTGGGGCATGGACGCGGCGCACGGCCTGCGCTTCACCGCGAGCTACGGCAGCGCGTTCAAGGCGCCGAGCTTCAACGAGCTGTACTTCCCCTTCTACGGCAATCCGGACCTGAAGCCGGAGACCTCGCGCAGCGCCGAGCTCGGCGTCGCGCAGAAGCTCGCCGGCTGGCACTGGCAGCTCAACGCCTACCAGACGACGGTGGACGACCTGATCGTGTACGACCCCACGATCTTCATCGCCAACAACATCGAAAGCGCGCGCATCCGCGGGGCCGAGTTGGGCGCGGGCGCCACGCTGGCGGGCTGGGACTTCAGCGCGCAGGCCACGTTCATGGACCCGCGCAACCACAGCGCGACGGCCTCCGACCGGTTGCTGCCGCGCCGTTCGCGCCGCAACGCGCGCTTGGATGCCGACCGCAACCTGGGCGCATGGCGCGTGGGCGCGACCGTGATCGCGCAGGGCGCGCGCTACGACGACGTGCAGAACGCAATCCGCATGGGCGGCTACGCGACGGTCGACCTGCGCGCCGAGCGCGCGCTGTCTGCGGGCTGGACGCTGCAGGCCGGGTTGCGCAACGCGTTCGACCGCTTCTACGAAACCGCGGCGTTCTACAACCGGCCCGGACGCGAATGGAGCCTCACGCTGCGCTACGCGCCGCGCTGACGCCGCCTACGGGCGGGGCGCGCATCCGCCCCGCCCGCAGTGCCCTCACTTGCCCTTGCGGTCGCCGCGATCACCCTGACCGGGCTTCGATTCGGTCTTCGCGTGCTGGCGGCGATCGGCGGCCAGCGAGCGACCGACATCGTCGCTTTCGCTGAACTGGCCCTGCTCGTCGCGGCGCACGTAGCGCTTGTCGCCCGGATGCGGTTCGATGAGTTCGCGTTTCGACATGGCGTTCGTCCTGCACGGTTGGGATGCGGCAGCGATAGCGCAGCGCGGATGAACCACGCGCGAAATTCCGATGAATTGGCGGCGCACGGCGACGCGGCGCGCGGCTTCACGACGGCTGCATCAACCCGCGCCGACAGTGTCCGGACCAACTTCCGGAGCAGATTCCATGGCACGCGACATCCTGAAGACCCTCAAGGCCGAGCACGACGAGCTGCGCGACCTGTTCGAAAAGCTGAACGGCACCACCGACCGCGCCGAGAAGACGCGCGCCGAGCTCCTGGCGAAGATCGACCAGGGCCTCCTGCCGCACGCCAAGTGGGAGGAGATGGTGTTCTACCCGGCGTTCGCCGAGCGCGCCGAGCGCGACGGCCTGAAGACCCACGCCGAGGCGATCGAGGAGCATCGCGCCGTCGAAAAGACGGTGATGCCGGACGTGCACAAGGCCGATTACGACACGCCGCAGTTCGCCGGCCGCGCCAAGGTGTTCGGCGAGTTCATCGACCACCACGCCAAGGAAGAAGAGAAGACCATGTTCAAGATGGCGCGCGAGATGTTCAGCGCCGAGGAACGCGCCGCGATGGACGAGCAGTACGAGGCCTGGAAGCAGTCGGCCGAAGGGATGGCCGCGATCCGGGAGGCCGCGGCGCAGACGGGCGCCTCGCAGGTGTTGCAGTAGTCGCGGCGAAGGTGCAGGAGCGGCGGCCGGCGGCCCGGGCGCGACGGGATCGCCCGGCGCCGACCGCAACGCTCCTGCGAGGGGGATCCGGTGACGACGCATCGTGCGCGCGGCGGCATCAGGCGGGCGTGACGTCGCCGGCATGCGGGACACCGACACGAGCCACAGTGCCATGCCACGATCCGACATCCGCCGCCCCGCCCTGCTGCTGATCGACCTGGTGAACCACTTCGACTTCCCCGGCGGCGATGCGCTGGGCAAGGCCACGCGCCGCATCGTGCCGGCGCTGATGCGTCTGCGCGAGCGCTTCGACCGCGCCGGCTACCCGGTGATCTACTGCAACGACAACTGGATGCAGTGGCAGGGCGGCTTCGCCGACCTCGTGGCCGCCTGCCGCGAGGCGGGCGGCGATTCCAGCTACGTCGCCGACAGGCTGGCCCCGTGCGAGGGCCACTTTTACGTGCTGAAACCCAAGCACTCCGCGTTCCTGTGCACGCCCTTGCCGGTGCTGCTGCACGAGCTTCGCGTGGACGGCCTCGTGCTCGCCGGCGTGGCCACCGATTCCTGCATCCTGTCCACGGCGATGGACGCGAACATGCGCGACTACGCCGTCCGGGTGCCGCGCGACTGCACCGCGGCGATCTCGCCGGAACGCAAGCGGCGCGCGCTGGCGACGCTGGAGGCGGCGGCGGGCATCGACACGCGCGGCTCGCGCGCGGGAGGCCTCAGTCCGGCAGCACCAGGGTGACGCAGAGTCCTCCGCCGTCGCGGTTGACCAGCGAGATCCGCCCGCCGTGCGCTTCGGCGATCTCCCGCGCCAGCGCCAGCCCCAGCCCGGTGCCATGGCGCTTGGTCGAATAGAACGGCAGCAGCGCGTTGGCCAGCACCGAGTCGTTCATGCCGCTGCCCCGGGCGAGCACCGCGCGGCGCCACCTGCTGCCCCTGCGGCGCCCGGCGAGCGTGACCTCCCCGGGCGGCGAGCCGGATTCGTGCGCGTTCTTCAGCAGGTTCAGCAGTGCCTGCTCCACCTGCGCCTGGTCGAAACGGCCGACGCGCTCGTCGCCGCCGCCCTCGGCCACGAACGGCACCTGGCTCTGCAGCTGGGCGATGAAGCGCTTCCACGGCACCGGCTCGGTGCGCGGCGCCGGCAGCTTGGCGAAGTGCGCGTAATCGCGGATGAAGCCCTCCAGGTGCCGCGCGCGTTCCTCGATGGTCGCCAGCGCGGTCGGCAGGCGCTCGTGCTGGCCGCGCCGCAGCAGTTCGGCGCCGGAATGCGCGAGCGAGGCGATCGGCGCGAGCGAATTGTTGAGTTCGTGGCTGATGACCCGGATCACCTTCTTCCAGGTCTGCACTTCCTGCCGGCGCAGCTCGGCGGTCAGCGCGCGCAGCAGCACCAGCTCGTGGCGGCGGCCGTTGAGGCGGAAATGCCGGCGCGCGAGGTGGTAGACCTCCTCCTCGTCGGCCTCGCCCACGCTGAACATGCCGTCGCCGCCGCGCTCGAAGGCTTCGCGCAGCGACTCGTGGCTGCGGGCGAGCAGGCTGTCGAAGGACTGGCCCTCGAGCTTGTGGCCGTCGCCCATCAGCTTGCGCGCGGCGATGTTGGCGTGCACGACGCGCCGCGCCGGGTCGACGAGCAGCATCGCCACCGGCGTGTTCTGGACCATGGTGTCGAGCAGCAGCTCGCGCTGGACCAGGCCCAGGCGCGGCGCGCGCCCCGCCGCGCCGCGCCGGGGGGCCGCGCCGCCCCGCCCCGGGGGTGTGCGGCCCCCGGGGCGCGCGCCGCCCCCCGCGCGGGCCCCGCCCCCGGCCCCGCCCCCCCCCCCCCGCGCCGAGCGCGTTGTGGCT
>JBQCJF010000110.1:0-25456 GCA_051953015.1 Luteimonas sp. | reverse complement strand
CCGCGGCGCCCGCCCCGCCCGCCGGCGGCGGCGCGACGCCCGTGCCGCCCTCGAGACGGTCGATGCGCCCGTCCAGGTCGAGGTACTGGTTGCGGCCGGCCTCTTCCATCTGCTGCTGCTGGTGCTGCAGTTCCTCGATCTGCGCGCGCAGCGCCTGGACCTCGGATTTCAGCGCGGTGACCTGGTTGAGGAGGTCGACGTTGCCCTGGTCGGTCGCCGCCCGCTGCTCGAGCGCGGCGACGCGCTCGGCGAGGCTGGCGCGCTGCGCGGAGGCGACGGGCGCGAACGCCAGCAGGGCCAGGGAGACCGCCAGTGCGGGAACGCGGATGTTCATGGCCGCTCCATCGAATGTGGTGGGAACGAAGTCCGGAAAAGAATAAGGCAGCGGGATCGCCGCTGCCTTAAGCCCCCGGGAACGGGGCCGCCCAATGGCCCCGTCCCGGCATTGCCGCGACCGTCGCTTACTTCTCGGTGTACACGATCTCGACGCGGCGGTTCTTCGCCCAGCAGTCCTCGCTGGACTCGGTGCAGGTCGGGCGCTCCTCGCCGTAGCTGACCACGTTGATCTGGCTGGCGCCGCCGCCGTTGGCCTGCAGCGCGGACGACACGGCGTTGCCGCGGCGCTCGCCGAGGCCCATGTTGTACTCGCGGCTGCCGCGCTCGTCGGCGTTGCCTTCCAGGGTCATGCGCGAGGACGGACGATCGCGCAGGTACTTGGCGTGGCACGCCATCGCCTGCTGGAACTCCGGACGCAGCGCATCCTGGTCGAAATCGAAGTAGATGACGCGCGTGCGCAGGCAGGCGTCGGTGTCCAGGTCGGCCGGCGTGTACATGCCGTTGGACGGCGCGGGCTCGGTGGCGGCCGGCGGCGTGGTCACCGGCGTTTCCATCGGCGGCGCTTCCTTGACCTTCTTGGAGCAGGCCACGGCCGCGGTGCACATGAGCGCCGCGAGCATGATGCGGGTGGTGTTGTTCATCGCTTCTTCCTCGTCGTTGAGCGGATGTATGGAACTACCCCTGCGGCCGTCGGCGATGGGCTGCCGCCGGCCAGAGTCTGGTCAGCGCCTGGCGCGGTACGGCCCCCACGCCGGCTCGCGCACGTCGCCGTCGGCGAGCACGAGGCGCTGGCGCACGCGCGCGTCCGCGGAGACGGCGTACAGCACCCCGCGCCCGCCTTCCTTCGCCGCGTACAGCAGCATGCCGGCGTTCGGCGCGAAGCTCGGCGACTCGTCCAGCGAGCCGGGCGAGAGCATGCTCCAGCGCGGCGAGCCGAGGCTGCGGTCGAGCATGGCGATGCGGTAGACGTTGCCGTTGCCCTGCGTGGTCGCGATCTTCTTCCCGTCCCAGGACACCGACGGATCGGCGTTGTAGCTGCCCTGGAAACTGATCCGCGTCGCGCCGCCGCCGCTGGCGGAGACCTGGTAGATCTGCGGCTTGCCGCCGCGATCCGAGGTGAAGTAGAGGCTCGCGCCGTCGGGACTCCAGGTCGGCGAGGTGTCGATGCCGAACTGGTTGGTGACCTGGGTCAGCGCCTTGCTGCCGAGGTCCATCACGTAGATCTCGGGGTTGCCGGACTTCGACAGGGTCAGGGCGAGGCGGCGGCCGTCGGGCGAGAACTCGGGCGCGCCGTTGATGCCGCGGAAGCTGGCGACGAGCTCGCGCGCGCCGGTCGCGATGTCCTGGATCCAGATCGAGGAATTGCCGCGCTCGAAGCTGACGTAGGCGAGCTTGCGCCCGTCCGGGCTCCACGACGGCGACAGCAGCGGCTCGCCGGAACGGACCACGGTCTGCGGGTTCCACCCGTCGGAGTCGGCGACCATCAGGGCGTAGCGGCTGCTCCTGCCGACGCCGGTGGCGGTGACGTAGGCGATGCGGGTCCAGAACGCGCCGCGCACGCCGAGGATCTTCTCGTAGATCGCGTCGGCGACCTGGTGCGCGACGTCGCGCATCGCGTTCGCGCGCGCGGTCATCGCGAAGCCGAGCAGCCGCTCCTGCTTCGCGACGTCGAACAGTTCGTACTCCACCCGGTAGCCGCCGTCGGCGGCGTCGAGCACGCGGCCGACGACCAGGTAGTCCTGCTTCAGCAGCCGCCAGGCGGGGTAGTCCACCTCGCTGCCGGTGGTCGGCCGCTGCACCAGCTGGCTCTCGGGCAGGCTGCGGAACTGGCCCGAGCGGTCCAGGTCGGCGCGGATGATGCCCGCCACGTCGGTCTCCGGGGCCGTCGCGCTGCCCTGGTAGGGCATCGGGACCACCGCGATCGGCAGCGCCGCGGCGCTGCCGCCGACGATGTCCAGTTCCAGCGGCTTCTCCTGCGCCAGGCCCAGCGCCGGCGCCAGCAGCAACAGGATCGCGAGGAAGGACAGAAGGGGGCTGCGCAGCAATCGTGCCATCGTCGAACGGGCTCTCCGGGGCGGGAACAACATCCTTAACAGCTTGGCCGTGAACGCGCTCTCAAAGATGAATGGAGCCGTACTCCGGCGCGCGCCGGTGCCCCCGGGCGGCGCCCGTTCAGCGGTCCTGGGCGACGAACCTGAGCTTCAGGTTGCGGTTGAAGACCGTTTCGAAGCCGGCGTAGGGCAGCGGCTGGGCCTTGAGCACGGCCGCCTCGATGGAGCGGCGGCCCAGGTCGTCGTACGGGCAGCTGGGGTCGACGCTGGCGCTGATCACGCTGCCGCCCTGGACCTGGCGGATGTTGATGACGCAGACCTGGCCGAGGGGCACCGAGTCCGGGCGCGTCCAGTTGCGCAGGATCGCGTCGGTGAGCGCCGCGGCGTAGCGGGCCGCGAGGTCGTTGTCGGCGCCGTTGTTGCCCGGCGGCGGCGCGGCGGTCGGGGCCGCGGGCTGGGCCGCCTTCGCCCTGGCGTCGGCGAGCTGCCTGAGCTTCTGCTCGGCGAGGTCGGCGGCCCTTTTGGCCTTCTCGCGCTCGGCGCGGATCTTCTCGAGCTTGCGGGCGATCTCCCGCTGCTTCGCCTCCGCCGCCTGCTCGGCGAGGCGCTGCTTCTTCTCCGCCTCTTCCTGGCGCTTGCGCTCGGTCAGGTCGATCTGCTCCTGGCGGCGCTTTTCCTCCTGCTCGCGCGCGGCTTGGCGCGCGGCCTCGGCCTCGCGCTCGACCCGCTCCTGCTCGCGGGTGTCGGGCACGGGAACGGGCTGCTGGGCCTCCGGTTGCGGCGCGACCTGCGAATCCTCCGGGCGCGGCTCAGGCAGCGGCTGCGGCGGGGGCGGCGTCGCCGGCTCCGGTTCGGGCTCGGGCGGCGCCGGCTCGGGTTCGCGCTGCGCGGGCGCGTCCAGCGCGCGCCGCAGCGGCGCCGCGAGCGCGTTCGGATCGACCAGGTCGGCCTCGATCTCCGGCCCGGCCGCGGACACCGGCGCAGCGGTCCGCGTCCACCACATGCCGACGAACAGCAGGGCGAACAGCAGCGCGTGCAGCGCCAGCGCGCCCACCACCGCAACGCGGGTATCGGCGCGGGTTTCCCTCACCTGGCCGGCGTCTCCGGCGACTGCGTCAGCAGCGTCGCCCTGTCGACCTTCGCTTCGCTGCGCAGCCGCTGCAGCACGCGCAGCACGGCGTCGTAGCGGACCGCGCCGTCGCCTGCGACGAACACCACGAGCTGGGGATTGTTGGCGCGGAACGCGCCGACGCGCGCGATCAGCGCTTCCTCGTCGAGCGACACCTTGCTGGTCGCGCCGGTTTCGTCGCGCTGGATCAGCGACAGCGCGCCGTCCTCGCCGACCTGCACCACCACCTGCTGCTTCGGCTGCTCGACCGTGGCCGCGGCGACCTGCGGCAGCTTCACGTCGACGCCGAGGTTCAGCAGCGGCGCGGTGACCATGAAGATGATCAGCAGCACCAGCATCACGTCGATGTAGGGCACGACGTTGATGTCGGCCTTGAGCTTGCGCTTGCGGATGCGCCGCCCGGTTGCGGTCAGGGCCATGTCAGGCCTCGTCCGCGTGCGCCTGCCGCTGCAGGATCGAGGAGAACTCCTCGGAGAAGGTGTCGTAGCGCACCGACATGCGCTCCACGCGCGTGGCGAAGCGGTTGTAGGCCCAGACCGCGGGAATCGCGGCGAACAGGCCCATCGCGGTCGCGATCAGCGCCTCGGAGATGCCGGGCGCGACGGTGGCGATGGTCGCCTCGCGCACGTTCGCCAGGCCCTGGAACGAGACCATGATGCCCCACACCGTGCCGAACAGGCCGACGTAGGGGCTGATCGAGCCGACGTTGGCGAGGAACTCGAGGTTGCGCTCCAGCCCGTCGAGCTCGCGCGAGGCGGACGCGCGCATCGCCCGCTGCGCGCCTTCCAGCTGCACGCGGCTGTCGACGCCGCGGCGCTGGCGGATGCGGTCGAACTCGCGGAAGCCGCCCTCGAAGATCGCCTCGAGCCCGCCGATGTCGCGGTTGCGCTCGGTCGCGCCCGCGTACAGCTTGGTGAGCTCCGCGCCCGACCAGAAACGCTCCTCGAACCGGTCGGCCTCGCGCTCGGCGCGGTCGAGCACGCGCTTCTTGCGGAAGATGATCACCCAGGAGGCGACCGAGCCGAACAGCAGCAGCAGCATCACCAGCTGCACCGGGAGGCTCGCGTGCAGCACGAGGGCGAGCATGTCGATGCCGTTGTGCGCGCCCGCGTCGAGCGCGGCGGCGGTGGCGGGTTCGATGGGCTGCTGCATCAGTCGCTTGCCTCCAGGGCCTTGAGTCGTCGGTACAGCGGTTCCGGGATGGGCCGCGGCTTGAACGTGCCGGCGTGCAGCGAGGCGATCCGCACCCGGGCCTCCAGCAGCAGCTCGTCGCCGCGGCGGATGTCCTGCGCCATCACCAGGCTGGCGCCGCGGCATTCGCGCAACGCCACCGTGGCCGACAGCACGTCGTCCAGGCGTGCCGGCCTGCGGAAGTCCACCTGCATCGCGCGCACGACGAAGACCAGGTCGTGCTCGCGGCGCATCGCGTCCTGGCCGTCGCCCAGCGCGCGCATCCACTCGCTGCGGGCGCGCTCCAGGAACGCCAGGTACTGCGCGTGGTAGACCACGCCACCGGCGTCCGTATCTTCCCAGTAGACGCGTATCGGGTGGCTGAACATGCGTTAAGGCGCGTCGCCGGCCGCGCCGCCGCGCGTGCCGTCGAACAGGGGCGCCACCGGGCCGCGCGGGCGCAGCCCGAGGTGCTGGTAGGCCTTCGGCGTGGCCATGCGGCCGCGCGCGGTGCGCACAAGGTAGCCCTGCTGGATGAGGTACGGCTCGACCACGTCCTCGAGCGTGCCGCGCTCCTCGCTCAGCGCCGCCGACAGCGATTCCACGCCGACCGGACCGCCGTCGAAGGCCTCCACTATCGTGCGCAGCAGGCGCCGGTCGAGCTCGTCGAAGCCCTCCGGGTCGACCTTGAGCATCTCCATCGCCGCCGCGGCGACGGCCGCGTCGATGTGGCCCGCGGCGCGCACCTGCGCGTAGTCCCGCACGCGGCGCAGCAGCCGGTTGGCGATGCGCGGCGTGCCGCGCGAGCGGCGGGCGATCGCGGCGGCGCCCTCGTCGGCGCAGTCGATGCCGAGGATGCCGGCCGAGCGCTTGACGATGCGCGCGAGCTCGTCGGCCGAGTAGAACTCGAGCCGCTGCACGATCCCGAAGCGGTCGCGCAGCGGCGCGGTGAGCAGGCCCGCGCGCGTGGTCGCGCCGACCAGGGTGAAGGGCGGCAGGTCGAGCTTGATCGAGCGCGCCGCGGGGCCCTCGCCGATCATGATGTCGATCTGGAAATCCTCCATCGCCGGATACAGCACCTCCTCCACGACGGGAGAGAGGCGGTGGATCTCGTCGATGAACAGCACGTCGTGCGGCTGCAGGTTCGTCAGCAGCGCGGCGAGGTCGCCGGCCTTCTCGATCACCGGGCCGGACGTGACGCGCAGGCCGACGCCGAGCTCGTTGGCGATGACGTGGCTGAGCGTGGTCTTGCCGAGGCCGGGCGGGCCGAAGATCAGGACGTGGTCCATCGCCTCGCCGCGCCGCTTCGCCGCCTCGATGTAGACGGCGAGCTGCTCGCGCACCGGCGCCTGGCCTAGGTAGTCGTCGAGGCGCTTCGGCCGGATCGACGCCTCGACGGCCTCGTCCTCGCGGCTCGCGCCGGCGGCGATGACGCGCTCCTCGTCCATCAGACTTCGGCCCACATGCGCACGAGGTTGGCCAGCGAGCGGTCGATCGCGTCGAAGGTGGGGCTCTTGCCCTCGCGGCCGAAGACCTGGCGCTTGGCGTTCTCCAGGTCCCACAGCAGCGCGCGCCGGGCCGGATCCCGCACCTGGCTCTGCACCCAGAGGATCGCCGCGTCGCGCGTGCCGCTGGCGACGGCGCGGACGTGGTGCAGCGTGTTGCCCGGATAGGCCACCGCCGCGCCGGCCTCGAGCTTGAACTCGCCGTCGTAGCCGTCGACCTGCGCGACCAGCTCGCCGCCCTCGTAGCTCGCGGGATCGTTGAGGAAGATGGTGATCGCGACGTCCGTGCGGACCGCGTTGTTCAGCGCGCCCATCACCGGCGCGTCGACGTGCGGGCCGTATTCCATGCCGGGACCGTAGCGGTTGAACAGCACCCGCGTCGTCGCCGCCGGGAACAGCGCGCCCATCAGCGTGGCGTTGCGCATGAACGCCAGCGACACGATCTTCGCCAGTTCCTCGTAGCCCGGCGCGCCGGGCGCGAGCTGCAGGTTCTTCTTGACGCCGCGCGCCGACCAGCCCGCGGTCTCCGCGCCGTCGGCGAAGCCGGCGTCGCGCAGCCCGGCGCGGACGGTCGCCAGTTCCTGGGGGCCGAGGACGTTGGGAACGCAGAGGATCATGGCCGGGTTCGACCCCGGGAAGGAAGCCCGGGAAGCCCGGACACTATATTCAAATCTCGACCTGGGCGCCCAGCTCCACCAGGCGGTTGCCGGGGATGCGGAAGAAGCCGGTGGCCGGCGCGGCGTTGCGGTGCATGACCGCGAACAGCTTGTCGCGCCAGATCGGCATGCCGCCGCGCTTGCGCGCGACCACGGTCTCGCGGCTGGCGAAATACGTCGTGTCCATCGGGTCGAAATGGATGCCGCCCTTGTCGCAGGAACGCATCAGCGCCAGCGGCACGTCCGGCGTTTCCATGAAGCCGAAGCGCACGCGCACGCGGTAGAAGTCGTCGCCGATCGGCTCCATCTTCAGGCGCTTGTCCTTGGGCGCGTAGGGGATGTTCAGCGTCTCCACCGTCAGGAACACGTTGCGCTCGTGCAGCACCTTGTTGTGCTTGAGGTTGTGCAGCAGCGCCTGCGGCACCATGCCCTCCTGCGCGATCAGGAAGATCGCGGTGCCGGGCACCCGCACAGGCGGCGCCAGCATCAGGCCAGGCAGGAAGGTGTCGAGCTGGATGCCTTCCTTGCGGATCTCCTGGTACAGCAGCTCGCGACCGCGGCGCCAGGTGCGCAGCAGGGTGAACGCGCTGATGCCGAACGCGACCGGCACCCAAGCGCCGTCCATGAACTTGACGCCGTTCGCGACCAGGAACGCCAGCTCGATCACCGCGAACACCACGCACAGCGGCAGCACCCAGCGCCGCGCCTTCGGCCAGCGCGCGCGGGCGACGAGCGCCAGCAGCAGGGTGTCGATGAACATCGTGGCCGACACCGACACGCCGTAGGCGGAAGTCAGCGCGTCGGAGCTGCGGAACGCGAGCACCAGCGCGATCACCGCCACCATCAGCAGCCAGTTGATCCACGGGATGTAGATCTGGCCGATGGTCTCGCGCGAGGTGTGCTTGATCGCCATGCGCGGGATGTAGCCGAGCTGCATCGCCTGGCGCGCCACCGAGTAGGCCCCGGTGATGACCGCCTGCGAGGCGATCACCGTCGCCGCGGTGGCGAGGCCGATCATCGGGAACCGCGCCCATTCCGGCACGGCCATGTAGAACGGGTTGCGGATCGACTCGGCGTGCGCGAGCACCAGCGCGCCCTGCCCGAGGTAGTTGAGCATCAGCGCCGGCAGCACGAAGAAGTACCAGGCGTAGCGGATCGGCCGCGCGCCGAAATGGCCCATGTCGGCGTAGAGCGCCTCGCCGCCGGTGATCGCGAGCACGACCGCGCCGAGGATGAAGATGCCGTGCCAGTGGTGGGTGGCGAAGAAGCGCAGCGCCCACCACGGGTTCAGGGCCTGCACCACCTCGGGGTTGTGGCCGATGTTGTAGACGCCGAGCACGGCCAGCGACAGGAACCACAGCATCGTCACCGGGCCGAACACCTTGCCGACCTTCTCGGTGCCGAAGCGCTGGCTCATGAAGAGGCACAGCAGGATCACCACCGTCAGCGGCACGATCCAGTCGTCCAGCCCCGGCGCGGCCACTTCCAGGCCCTCCAGCGCCGAGAGCACCGACACCGCGGGCGTGATCACCCCGTCGCCGAAGAACAGCGAGGCGCCGAAGATGCCGAGGATGCCGATCGCGTAGGCCGAGCGCGAATCCTTCGGCAGCGTGCGCTGGGCCAGCGCCATCAGCGCCATGATGCCGCCCTCGCCGTCGTTGTCGGCGCGCAGGATGATCGTCACGTACTTGAGCGTGACCACGATCATCAGCGCCCAGAACACCAGCGACAGGATGCCGAGCACCGTGCCGTGGTCGGCGACCAGGCCGTAGTGCGGGCTGAAGGCTTCCTTCAGCGTGTACAGCGGGCTGGTGCCGATGTCGCCGAACACGACGCCGATCGCGCCGACCACCAGGCCGGCGAGCCCTGCGGGCTTGCCGTGCGCGCCCGCGTGCGCGGGCTGGGATCGGGAGGGATTCGGATTGGCCATGGGAGTCGGGCGCCGGCGTCAGCGCAGCGCGGACTGTAGGGCCTTGCGGATGATGGCGGCGGCATCGTCGCCGGCCGCCGTGGCGTCGCGCGCCATGCGCGCGGCCTCGGCGGGCTTGTAGCCGAGCTGCTGCAGGGCGATGGTCGCCTCCGATTGCGGGTCGTGCGCGCCGCCGGCCGACAGCGTGGCGCCGATGCCCGCGAGGTCCGCCGCGCGGTCGCGCAGCTCGACCACCATGCGCTCGGCGGTCTTCTTGCCGATGCCGGGGATGCGGGTGAGCGCGGTGACGTCCGACGCCTGCACCAGGCGCGCGAACTCGTCCACGCTGACCCCGGACAGCACCGCCAGCGCGATCTTCGCGCCGATGCCGGAGACCTTCTGCACGTCGCGGAACAGCCGGCGCTCGCCCTCGCGCAGGAAGCCGTACAGCGACACGCTGTCCTCCTTCTGCGCGTAGTGCGTGAACAGCGCGACCTCGCGGCCGATGTCCGGCAGGTCGTAGAAGGTGCTCATCGGCGCTTCGAGCTCGTAGCCGACGCCGTTGACGTCGACCACCAGCCACGGCGGCTGCTTGTGCACCAGGACGCCCTTCAGCCGGCCGATCACGCGCCGCGCCTCCGCAGCATGGCCACTTCGATGCCGGTGCGGCCGGCGGTGGCGCTCATGTGCGCGTGGGTCAGGGCGATCGCCAGCGCGTCGGCGGCGTCGGCCTGCAGCTTCGCCTCTGCGGCGAGGTTGAGGAGCAGGCGCACCATGTGCTGCACCTGGACCTTGTCGGCGACGCCGCGCCCGACCAGCGACTGCTTCACCAGCCGCGGCGCGTACTCGCTCAACGGAAGCTTGCGGCGCACGACCGTCGCGATGGCCGCGCCGCGCGCGTGGCCGAGCTTCAGCGCCGACGTGGCGGACTTGTCCATGAACACGGTTTCGATCGCGACCTGGTCCGGCTTCCATTCGTCGAGCAGGGCGTCGATGCCGTCGCACAGCAGGCCCAGCCGCGACGGGAAGTCCTCGGCGCCGAGCAGCACCAGCGCCTGCGCGTGCACGTAGCGGCAGCGCCCCGCCCCGTCGACGTCGATGACGCCGATGCCGGTGCGCTGCGAGCCCGGGTCGATGCCGAGGATCCTGGTCACGGCGTCAGCCTACGCCCCTCAGGCGTAGGCGGCGTCCCCCAGGTCGGCATTGGAGTGGACCGACTGCACGTCGTCCATGTCCTCCAGCCAGCGCAGCAGCTTCGCGACCTGCTGCGCGGTCTCGCCTTCGACGGCGATGTCGTTGTCCGCGCGCATGGTCACCTCGGCGATGGCCGGCGCCAGGCCGGCGGCCTCCATCGCGGCCTTGACGTCGGCGAAGGCGTCCGCCGCGGTGAGCACGTCGATCGCGCCGTCGTCGTACACGACGATGTCGTCGGCGCCGGCCTCGATCGCGGCCTCGGTGGTTTTCTCCTCGTCGGCGCCGGCCGCGTAGCTCAGCACGCCGAGCTTGCGGAACATGAAGGCGACCGAGCCGTCGGTGCCGAGGTTGCCGCCGAACTTGCCGAACGCATGGCGCACGTCGGCGACCGTCCGCACCTTGTTGTCGGTGAGGCAGTCGACGATCACGGCGACGCCGCCGGGGGCGTAGCCCTCGTAGCGGATCTCCTCGTACACGACGCCCTCGAGTTCGCCGGTCGCCTTCTTGATCGCGCGCTCGATCACGTCCTTCGACATGTTGGCCGCCAGGCCCTTGTCGACGGCGCTGCGCAGGCGCGGGTTGCCGGCGGGATCGCCCCCGCCCGCCCTCGCGGCAACGGAGATCTCGCGGATGATCTTGGTGAAGATCTTGCCGCGACGCGCGTCCTCGGCGTTCTTGCGCGCCTCGATGGAAGGGCCTCTACCCATTGGAACGGTGCCTGGGGGCGGTGGAAAGCCGGCGATTCTACCTCTCCGGCCGGCCCGGGGCGCGACTAGCGGCGGGCGAACCTGCCGTCGCGGAGGAAGGCGCCGGCCTGCCCGGCCGCCGCGGCGGAGAACAGCAGGCCGCTGTGGCTGGCGTCCACGACGACGTGGTCGGCCAGGCCTTCGATGCGGGTCTCGTCCACGGCGACCGTGCCGTCGTTCTCGCCGGCGAAGCCCGCGAACAGGGCGCCCAGGCCGTGCGGGACGCGTCCCGCCAGCGACCCGACCTCGGCCCTGCCCCGCCATGGGCCGACGCCCTCGTGCAGCAGCTTGGCGCTGCGCCCGAGCAGGCCGCCGCCCGGCGCCCAGCGCGCCATGCCGGCGGCCGCGCCGCTGCCCGCGAGCGGCGAACCCAGGCACACGACGCGCGCGACCGGCAGCCGCGGCCGGTCGCGCAGCGCCTGCAGCGCGATCAGGCCACCCAGGCTGTGGGCGACGATGTCGGCTTCGCCCTCGGCGAGCAGCAGGTCGCCCAGCCGCGCGGCCGCCAGGTCCGGATCGTCGGACACGCTGTGGTAGCTGAAGGTGCGCGGTTCGAAGCCCTGCGCGCGCAGCTGCACCGACAGCCAGTGCATCGCGGCGCCCGGCATCCACAGCCCGTGCAGGAGGACGACGCGGCGGCCCTGCGCCGCGGTCACGCCGCCCCGGACGCCGCGGCGGCGTCGCGCCGGTACATGAATTCGATGTCGCGCTGCTCGCCGACCGGGAATTCGTACTCCGCGACCTTGGCGAAGCCGTGGCGCCCGTAGAAGCGCTGCGCGCCGAAGTTCTCCGACCAGACGCTGATCCAGATCCGGCGCGGGCCCTCGCGCTGCAGCCAGTCGATCGCCGCGTCGAACAGACGGCCGCCCCAGCCGCCGTTCTGCACTTCAGGCAGCACGTAGAGCCGTTTCAGCTCGCCGTCCGCGCCGGCCACGTCGGGATGCGGCAGGCCGCAGGGGCCGGCGACGGCGAAGCCGAGCGCGCGTGCGCCTTCGCTCTCCGCGTCGCCCTCGAGCAGCCACAGCCCGTAGCGCGGGTCCGCGAGCAGCTTCGCGTACGACGCCGCGGAATGGCTCTCGGCGAGGAACGCGGCCAGGTCCTCCGGCCGGTACAGATGCCCGAAGGTCAGCGTGAAGGTCTCCGCGCCGATCCGCGCGAGCGCGGCCGCATCCGCGTCCGTGGCCCGCCGGATCGACGGGACCATCGCTCAGCCGGCCTTCGGCGCGCGCGGGCGCACCGCGACGTGCACTTCGGCCAGCTGCGCGTCCGGCACCGGCGACGGGGCGCCGGTCATCAGGCACTGCGCGGTCGTGGTCTTCGGGAACGCGATCACGTCGCGGATGGACTCGGTGCCCGCCATCAGCGCGGCGATGCGGTCGATGCCGAAGGCGATGCCGCCGTGCGGCGGCGCGCCGTACTTCAGCGCGTCGAGCAGGAAGCCGAACTTGCCCTCGGCCTCCTCGGCGCCGATGCCGAGCAGCTCGAACACCGCGCTCTGCATCGCCGAGTTGTGGATGCGGATCGAGCCGCCGCCGATCTCGTTGCCGTTGAGCACCATGTCGTAGCCGCGGCTCACCGCGGTCTTCGCGTTGGCGCGCAGGTCCTCGATGCTGTCGACGGCCGGCGCGGTGAACGGGTGATGCAGCGCGACGTAGCGCTGCTCCTCGTCGTCCCACTCGAACATCGGGAAGTCGGTGACCCACAGCGGCTTCCAGCCGTCCTGCACCAGGCCGAAGTCCTTGCCGGCCTTCAGCCGCACCGCGCCCATGAAGTCTGAGACCTTGTTGCAGGCGCCCGCGCCGAAGAACACGAGGTCGCCGCTGCCGGCGCCGACGTGCTTCAGCAATGCAGCGAACGCGTCTTCGGCGAAGAACTTCGCGACCGGCGAGTTGACCGCGCCGGCCTCGTCGATCTTCGCGTAGGCCAGGCCCTTGGCGCCGAACTTCGCGGCGTGCGCGGCGTATTCGTCGATCTGCTTGCGGCTCAGCGAGGCGCCGCCGGGGATGCGCAGCGCGGCGACGCGGCCGTCGGCATCGTTGGCGGCCGCGGTGAACACGGCGAACTCGCAGCCCTTCACCAGTTCGGCGACGTCGACGAGTTCGAGCGCGATGCGCAGGTCGGGCTTGTCGGAACCGTAGCGGCGCATCGCTTCCGCCCAGGTCATGCGCGGGAACGGCGCCGGCAATTCGACGTCCATCACCTCGCGGAACACGTCGCGGATCATCGCCTCGACCGTGTCCTGCACGATCTGCTCGTCGACCCAGGCGAACTCCATGTCGAGCTGGGTGAACTCGAGCTGGCGGTCGGCGCGCAGCGCCTCGTCGCGGAAGCAGCGCGCGATCTGGTAGTAGCGGTCGAAGCCCGCCATCATCAGGATCTGCTTGAACAGCTGCGGGCTCTGCGGCAGCGCGTAGAACTCGCCTTCGTGCATGCGCGCCGGCACCAGGAAGTCGCGCGCGCCTTCCGGCGTCGCCTTGGTGAGGATCGGCGTCTCGATGTCCTGGAAGCCGCGGGCGTCGAGCCAGGCGCGCAGCGCGCTGACCAGCTTCGTGCGCGTGCGCATCTTGCGCTGCATGTCCGGCGTGCGCAGGTCGAGGTAGCGGTACTTGAGGCGGATGTCCTCGCCCGGGTTCTCGTGCGCGTGGAACGGCAGCGGCTCGGCCTTGTTCAGCAGCTCGATCCTCGTCGCGACGACTTCGACCTGCCCGGTGCGGATCTTCGGGTTGACGCTCTGGCGCCGGCGCACGGTGCCGGTGACGCGCAGGCAGTCCTCGTAGCCGACGGCGGCCGCGGCCGCGATGACCTCCGCGTTGCCCGCGGCGTCCGACGGCTCGGCGACGACCTGGACGATGCCCTCGTGGTCGCGCAGGTCGATGAAGCACAGGCCGCCGAGGTCGCGGGCGACGTCGGCCCAGCCGCACAGGGTGACTTGCTGGCCGACCAGCGACTCGTCGATCAGGCCGCAGAAATGGGTACGCATGGCGTTCGCTTGCCGGGAAAGCCCGCCATTCTACCGGGGCGGGAGCGGGATCAGGTCGCGTCGGACTTCGGGGCCGGCTTCGATTCGGTCCGCTTCGCTTCGGCGGGCTTCGCCGGATCCGACGGCTTCGCGTCCGCCGGCCTGGCGTCGGCGGGCTTCGCGGCGTCGCCGGCCAGGTTGCGCTTGCCGTCCTTCTTGAAGTCGGTCTCGTACCACCCGCCGCCCGCCAGCCGGAAGCTCGGCGCGGTCAGCTGGCGGCGGACCGCCGGCTTCCCGCACGCCGGGCATTCCGCCGGATCCGGGTCGGACAGCTTCTGGAGTCGGTCGAACTGGTGCCCGCAGGCGTCGCAGGCGAAGGCATAGATCGGCATGCGCCTATTCTGGGGCCTGAACGGCCGCGATCAAGTCGCCCGCGCCGGGCCCTGCTTCCGCCGGGCGCTCGATAGACTGCGGCGAACCCCGCACGCCGACCCGGAGCGCCACCATGACGGACGACCGCCGCAGCCTTTCCCTGCCCCTCATCGTCGTCGCGCTGCTGGTCGCGCTCGGGCTCGCCGTCGCCGGATGGTTCGCGTCGCAGGGCATGGCGCGGCTGAAGACGCAGGACCGCTACGTCACGGTCAAGGGTTCCGCCGAGCGCATCGTCGATTCCGACCTGCTGGTCTGGCCGCTGCCGCACTCGGTGGGCGGCAACGACCTCGCCGAGGTGCAGCGCCACCTCGACGCGAACACCGCCGCGATCCGCGACTTCTTCCTGCAGGCCGGATTCCAGGCCGGCGAGATCGTCGTCTCCCCGCCGCGCCTGGAGGATCGCTGGGCCTACGCCTACGGCGACAACCGCCCGCCGGAGCGCTACCGCTATTCCAACACCGTCAGCCTGCGCACCAACAGCGTCGACAAGGCGCTGGCGGCGCTGCGCCGCAGCGGCGAGCTCGTCGGGCGCGGCGTGATGATCGGCGAAGGCAGCCAGCCCGATTTCGACTACACGAAGCTCAACGACATCAAGCCGGCGCTGATCGCGGAGGCGACCGCGAACGCGCGCGAGTCGGCCGAGCAGTTCGCGAAGGATTCCGGCGCCAGGCTCGGCGGGATCCGCAGCGCCAACCAGGGCGTCGTGGCCATCAGCGACCGCGACCAGAGCAGCCCGCAGGTCAAGAAAGTGCGGGTGGTGACGACGGTGGAGTACTTCCTGAAGGACTGAGGTCTTCCGGGTGCGGCGCCGGCGCGCCGGCGTCCATCGGGTCGACGTCGAACGGCTGCCGCAGCAGCAGCGACGGCAGCAGCGTGTTGAGCGTGGTGTAGAGCACGAGCCCGCCGAACAGCGCGCCCGGGATCGCGAAGCGCGCGTGCAGCACGTCCGCGATCACCAGCGTGAACACCAGCGTGGGCGCCAGCGCCACCGCGACCCGCATCGCGCTGCGGTTGGCCTCGCGGAACAACACCCGGCGCTGGACCCAGATCATCCCGACCCGCAGCGGCAGCACGACCGCGGTGATCGCCAGCCCGGTCGCCAGCGCCTCCCAGCTCAGCGCGTCGCGCGAGATGGTGGTGCCGGCGTGGAAGAAATAGAACGGCACGAAGAACGTCGCGAACAGCCGCAGCGCGTGGATGTTGCCGGTGGACGCCAGCTTCGGCATGCGCTCGTGCAGCAGGCGCGCGGTGAGGCCGGCGATGAACGCGCCGACGAGGTAGTACACGCCGAGGTGGAAGGTGACGAAGGCGGCGACCATGCCGACCATCACCAGCAGCGAGAATTCCGAGCCCGGCGCGTGCGGCATCACCCAGCGGCCGAGCGCCAGGAACAGCAGCGGCAGCCCGACGAGCAGCGCGACCATCGCGCTCGACGCGGCGGCGAACTGCATCGCGTCGCCGCCTTGCAGCGCGACGAACAGCACCGCCAGCGCCAGCAGTTCGCCGGCGATCGCCTTGTTCGTCACCCAGAAGCGCTCTTCCGCGTCGAGCCCGAGCCGCTCGAGCGTGTCGAGGATGAAGCCGGTGGACGGCGTGAGCAGCGCCAGCGCCAGCAGCGCGGCCGCCTGCCAGCCCAGGTGCAGGAAGCGCCAGCCGAGCCAGCCGACCAGCGCCATCGAAGCGGACCGGATCGCAAGGTGCAGCAGCAGCCGGCCCACGCAGCGCCGCAACGCGTGCAGCTCGACCTCCAGGCCGGCGAACAGGAACAGCGAGGAGATGCCGAGCGCCGACAGCAGCACCACGACCGGATCGTGGGTGCGCTCGCCCCACGCCAGCATCGCGCCGACGCCCAGCAGCAGGCTGGTGATCGGCGCGGGGATCTTCAGGCGCTGCAGCGCGCGCGGCACGACCAGCAGGCCGAAGATCAGCAGCAGGTAGACGAGTTCCTTGTTCATGTCGCGATGCCCATGCCGCGACGATCATGCCGCGAACGCGGCGCCGCGGCGTTCACGCGGCGTCGTAAAGCCGGAGCAGCTGCGACTCCGCCTCTTCCAGTTCGCCCCGCAGCTGCATCTGCTGGCGGCCGAGGTCGGCGATCGCGCCGGGGTCGGTGTAGTTGGCGGGATCGGCGAGGCGCGCCTCGCATTCGGCGAGCTTGTCCTCGAGGCGGGCGACGCGGGCTTCGGCCTGCTGCAGCTTGACCGGGTTGACCTTCGCCGCGGGCCGGGCGCGCGGCGGCGGCGCGGATGCGGCTGCGGTGGCTGCGGCGGGCGACGCCGGCGGCTTCGCGGCGGCGGGGGCGTCCGCGCCGGGTTTCGTCGACTCCGCCGCCGGCCGCGAGCGCAGCCACGCCGCGTAGTCGTCGAGGTCGCCGTCGAAGGGCTCGACCACGCCGTCGTGCACGCGCCAGTATGTGTCGCTGACCAGGCCGATCAGGTGCCGGTCGTGCGAGACCATCACGATCGCGCCGTCGAAGTCGCTCAGCGCCTCGGCCAGCGCCTCGCGCATCTCGAGGTCGAGGTGGTTCGTCGGCTCGTCGAGCAGCAGGAGGTTCGGCTTGTTCCAGGCGAGCAGCGCCAGCGCCAGGCGCGCCTTCTCGCCGCCGCTGAAGCTGTCGATCGCCTCGAACGCGCGGTCGCCCGGGAACTGCCACTGGCCGAGGAAGTTGCGGAAGTCCTGGGTGTTGCCGGCGGGCGCGAGCTCGCGCAGGTGGTCGATCGGCGACGTGCCCGGCACCAGCGTATCCACCGTGTGCTGCGCGAAGTAGCCGATGCGCAGGTCCGGATGCGCGGTGCGTTCGCCGCCGAGCAACGGCAGCTCGCCGACGAGCGTCTTCACCAGCGTCGACTTGCCCGCGCCGTTGACGCCGAGCAGGCCGATCCGGTCGCCTGCCTCCAGGCCGAAGCGCACGTCGCGCAGGATCACCGCGTCGCGGCCGTAGCCGCAGTCGGCGTGGTTCAGCCGCAGCAGCGAGGTCGGCAGCTTCGCGGGCTCCGGGAGCACGATGCTCACCCCGCGCTCCACCCGCACCGCCTCCGTGCCGGCGAGCTTGGCGAGGCGCTTCATGCGGCTCTGGGCCTGGCGCGCCTTGCTCGCCTTGGCCTTGAAGCGGTCGATGAAGCTCTGCAGGTGTGCGCGCTCGGCCTGTTCCTTGTCGAACGCGATCTGCTGCTGGCGCAGGTGCTCGGCGCGCTGGCGCTCGAACGCGGTGTAGTTGCCGGCGTACAGCTTCGCGCCGCCGTCGTGCAGGTGCAGGATGTGCGTCGTGACGTTGTCGAGGAACTCGCGGTCGTGCGAGATCACCAGCAGCGTGCCGTCGTAGCGCTTGAGCCAGTCCTCGAGCCAGACCACCGCGTCGAGGTCGAGGTGGTTGGTCGGCTCGTCGAGCAGCAGCAGGTCGCTGGGCGTCATCAGCGCGCGCGCGACGTTCAGGCGCACGCGCCAGCCGCCGGAGAAGTCGGACACCGCCCGGGCGTGCGTGTCGGTCGGGAAGCCGAGGCCGTGCATCAGCTTCGCCGCGCGCGCGTCGGCGTCGTAGCCGTTGAGCTCGGCGAGGCGGTGGTGCGCGTCGGCGACGGCTTCCCAGTCCTCGCGCGCCATCGCCTCGCGCTCCGCGCGCACCGCGGCGTGCAGCGCGGTGTCGCCGGACATCACGAAGTCCAGCGCCGGGTCGGGCAGGTGCGGCGTCTCCTGCGCGACCCAGGCGATGCGCGCCTTGCCCGGCAGGTCGAGGTCGCCGCGATCGGGCTCGACCTCCCCCAGCAGCGCGGCGAACAGCGAGGACTTGCCGGCGCCGTTGCGGCCGACGACACCCACGCGGTAGCCGGCGTGGAGGGCCAGGTCGACGTCGGACAGCAGGAGGCGTTCGCCCCGGCGGAGGGCGAAATTGCGGAAGGAAATCATCCGGACATTGTACCGTCCGGCCCGCCCCCGCCGCGCCGCCGCGCCTCAGCCGGCGCTCATTCCCTGTCGGGATCCACGACCTTGAACGGGTTGCTCTTGTCCGGCGCGGTCGGCAGCGGCGGGCGCGGCAGGACCTCGCTGCTGTTGGCCGACTGCCACAGCATCGCCGCCAGCACCGTCGCCGCCTGGCGCACGTCGTCCGGCGGCGCGTGGTCCAGGGTGTCGATGTTCGAGTGGTGCACGCGCGAGCCGTAGTCCAGCGGGTCCTGGATGAACTGGAACCCGGGCAGGCCCACCGCCTGCATGTACTCGTGGTCGGTGCCGCCGGTGCGGCTGGACACCACCGTGCCCGCGCCCAGCGCGTCGAACGGCGCCAGCCACTTCCGCAGCAGCGGCTCGGCCGCGATGTTGTTCTCGGCGTAGATCCCGCGGATCTTGCCGGCGCCGTTGTCGAGGTTGAAGTAGGCCTTGAGCTGGTCGTACTCCGATCCCTTCATGATCGGGAAGCGCGTCGGCCACTCCTCGAAGCGCGCCGTGCCGTAGCGCGACGCATCGACGGGGCGCGTCGCCAGGTGCCGCTCGATGAAGGCGATCGAGCCGAGCAACCCTTGCTCCTCGCCCGACCACAGCACGAACCGGATCGTCCGCCGCGGCTTCACGCCCAGGCTCTGGATGATCCGCGCCGCCTCGATGACGACGACGCTGGGCACGCCGTCGTCGGTGGCGCCGTCGCCGGCGATCCAGCTGTCGAAGTGCCCGCCGGCCATCACGTAGCCGGCGTTCGGGTCGGTGCCGGGAATCTCGGCCACCAGGTTGTCGGCGGTGGTGTCGCCGTCGTTGGTGTGCGCGGCGATTTCCAGGCTGATCACCGGCGGCTTGCCGGCGACCTCGAGCCGCGCCAGCCGGCGGTAATCCTCGGACGACAGCTCCATGAACGGCAGCGCCAGCGGACTGGCCGGATCCACCTGGTAGCCCTCGCCGCTCACCAGCCCGTTCTCGCGGTAGCTCTTGCGCACCATCGCCACCGCGCCTTCCTGCTTGAGGAAGCGCGACAGTTCGAGGGGGAACTCGGTCTGCTTGTTGAAATCGCGGTACGGGTCGAGGTCGTCGCTCGGCAGGTCGTACTTGTCCATGTCCGCCAGCGCCTTGCCGTCGTAGCGGATGAACTGCGACTTGTCCGACTGGCTCGCTTCGCCCGGGAGGCTGACCAGCACGATCTTGCCCGCGAGCTTGCCGCGCCACTTCGCGAAGTGCTCCGGCTTGCTCATCGGCGCCAGCACGACCGGCGCGGTGACGACGCCGCCGGTCGCCGGGCTCCAGGCCACCGGCATCGCGTGCATCGTCACCGCGCGCGGCTGGACCATGCGCGCCGACCAGCCGTCGAGGTTCCAGTTGCTTCCGAACGGGTACGGCTCCTTGTGCACGTTCGCGAGGCCGTACGCGCGGAACTTGCCCAGCGCCCAGTCGGCGGCGCGGTCGAAGTTCTCGGAGTTGGTGAGGCGCGGGCCGATGCCGTCCATCAGCTCGGAGGCGTTGGCCATGGCCTGGCTGTGGCCGAGGCCCTCGTCCATGATCCTGGCGATCTGGGCATCGGTGGCGTCGCCGCCCGCGGCCAGGGCCGGCGCGGCGAAGAGCACGGCCGCCGTGGCGGCGGCAAGGAGGTTGCTGCGCATGTCTGTTCCCCGGGGCATCGCGATGGCGATGCGATCGGGGGCCGAGGCTACTCCAGCGCCCGGGCCCCCGCGTAGGCCGGAGGTCACTGCGCGCCCGGCCGGCTTCACCGCGCCGCGACCGTGCGCGCGCCAGCGTCCGGGCATGGACCTCAAGAGCGGCTATCCGTGGTGGACGGTGCGCGACGCGCTGCCCGGCGCGTTCCCGCCCCTGGATGCGGACCTGCGCTGCGACGTCGCGGTGATCGGCGCCGGCATCACCGGCGCGCTGGTGGCCGCCGAGTTCGCCGCGCACGGCCACGACGTGGCCGTGTTCGACCGCCGCGAGGCCGGCTGGGGCAGCACCGCCGCGAGCACCGCGCTGCTCCAGTACGAGATCGATGCGCCCATGCGCGAGCTCGCGAAGCGCTACGGCGAGGAGGCCGCGGTCCTCGCCTACCGCGCCTGCCTCGAAGCGATCCCCGCGCTGCGACGGGCATTGCGCGGGCTGCCCGGCGTGGCCTTCCGCAACGCCGACAGCCTGCAGTACGCCAGCCGCCCCGCGCACCTGCGAGCGCTGCACGCGGAATGCCGGATGCGCGCGCGCCATGGCTTCCCGGTGCGCTGGCTCGACGGGGATGCGGTCGCCGACCGCTACGGCATCGCCGCGCCCGGCGCGATCCTCAGCACGGTGGCCGCGAGCATGGATCCGTACCGCGCCGCCTGGGAACTGCTGCTGCGGCTGCGCAGGCGCGGCGCGCGCGTCCACGACCGCACCGCGATCACGAAGATCACGCCGCGGACGCGCGACGTCCTGCTCGCGACCGACACCGGCCTGGCGGTGCGCGCGCGCCACGTCGTCGTGGCGGCCGGATACGAAGGACAGGCCTGGCTGCCGCGCGCGGTCGCGCGCAACCGCAGCAGCTACGCCTTCGTCTCCGATCCGGTCGCGGGCGGGATCCCTGCGGCGCTCGCCGGCACCCTGCTCTGGGAAACCGCGCATCCCTACCTGTACCTGCGCCCCGCAGGCGACGGCCGGCTCCTCGTCGGCGGTGAAGACGACCGCATGGACATCCCCGAGCGCCGCGACCGCCGCGTGGCCGGCAAGACCGACCGGCTCCTGCGCAAGGCCTCGGCGCTGCTTCCCGGCCTGGGGCTGCAACCGGCGTTCGCCTGGGCCGGCACCTTCGCCGAAACCGCCGACGCGCTGCCGTGCTTCGGCCCGCATCCGCGCTACGGATCGCGCGTGTTGTTCGCGATGGCCTACGGCGGCAACGGCATCACCTACGCGATGGCCGGCGCCGGCCTGCTGCGGGCCCTCGCCGAGCGGCGCAGGCACCCGCTGGCGGCGCTGTTCGGGTTTGCGCGGCTGCAGCGGTAACGGCGACACTGCCGGCATCGCCCCGACGGAACGCCGATGCCGCACCACACCTCGCTGATCGCCATGCTCGTGTTCGGCTTCGTGCTGGCGTTCGCGCTGGGCGCGCTGGCCAACCGGCTGCGGCTGTCGCCCCTGGTGGGATACCTGCTGGCGGGCGTGCTGGCGGGACCGTTCACGCCGGGCTTCGTCGGCGACGCGCAGATCGCCCCGCAGCTGGCCGAGATCGGCGTGATCCTGCTGATGTTCGGCGTCGGCCTGCACTTCTCGCTGCGCGACCTGATGTCGGTGAAGAACATCGCGATTCCCGGCGCGGTCGCGCAGATCGCGGTCGCCACCCTGCTCGGCTGGGGCCTGGCGGAACTGATGGGCTGGTCGCGCGTCGAGGGCGTGATGTTCGGCTTCTCGCTGGCGACCGCGAGCACCGTGGTGCTGCTGCGCGCGATGGAGGAGCGGCGCCTGCTCGACACGCGCCGCGGCAAGATCGCGGTCGGCTGGCTGATCGTCGAGGACCTCGCGTGCGTGGTCGCGCTGGTGCTGATCCCGGCGCTGGCGGGCGCGCTCGGCGGCGACGCGGCCGGCGGCGCATCCCCCGGCCCGGCGGGCGTGCTGAAGGCGCTGGCGATCACCTTCGGCAAGGTCGCCGCCTTCGTCGCGTTCATGCTCGTCGTCGGCCGGCGCGCGATCCCGTGGCTGCTGGAGCGCATCGCCGGCACCGGCTCGCGCGAGCTGTTCACGCTCGCGGTGCTGGCGATCGCGATGGGCGTCGCGTTCGGCTCGGCGGAGCTGTTCGGCGTGTCGTTCGCGCTGGGCGCGTTCTTCGCCGGCATGCTGCTCAACGAATCGGAGTTCAGCCACCAGGCCGCGCAGGATTCGCTGCCGATGCGCGACGCGTTCGCGGTGCTGTTCTTCGTCTCGGTCGGGATGCTGTTCGACCCGAACATCCTCGTCCAGCATCCGTGGCAGGTGCTGGCGACGACCCTGATCATCGTCTTCGGCAAGTCGGCGGCGGCGTACGCCATCGTGCGCGCGTTCGGGCACCCGAACGGGACCGCGCTGACGATCTCGACCAGCCTGGCGCAGATCGGCGAATTCGCCTTCATCATCGCGGGCCTCGGGCTCACGCTCGGGATCCTGCCGAAGGACGGGCACAGCCTGGTGCTCGCGGGCGCGCTGATCTCGATCATGCTCAACCCGATCCTGTTCATGGCCCTGGACCGGTGGCAGCGGCGCGCGGACGCGCGCGTCCTGCGCGACGCGCCGCCCGAGCCGGCGGTGGTCCCGATGGACATCGCCGGGCACGCGATCATCGTCGGCTACGGCCGCGTCGGCAGCCAGCTCGCGCACCTGCTGCAGACGCGCGGCGTGCCGCTGGTGGTGATCGAGGACGACGCCGACCTCGTCGCCCATGCGCGCGAGGCGGGGCTGCCGACGATCCGCGGCAACGCGGCGAATCCGCGGGTCATGCTGGAAGCCGCGCCGGACCGCGCCACGCTCGCCGTCTTCGCGATCCCGCAGGCGCTCGAGGCCGGCGAGACCATCGAGCGGCTGAAGGCGCTCAATCCCGCGATCACCGTGCTGGCGCGCGCGCACAGCGAGGGCCAGGTGCGGCACCTGCTGGAGCACGGGGCCGACGCCGCGGTACTCGCCGAGCGCGAGCTGGCCTACTCGCTGGCCGAAATGGTGATGGCGACGCCGCCCTACCGGGCGGCGCGCGCGTAGCCGCTAGCTGCGCGCGAACGCGCGCTTCCCGCCCTCGGCGTCGACGCGCACGGTGTCGCCGCTGCCGAATTCGCCGGCGAGGATCTTCTGCGCCAGCGGGTTCTCGATCTGCGCCTGGATCGCGCGCTTGAGCGGCCGCGCGCCGTACACCGGATCGAAGCCGACGTTGCCCAGCAGTTCGTAGGCCTTGTCGGAGAGCTCGAGCGCGATGCCGCGCTCGTGCAGCCGCTTCTCCAGCCCACGCAGCTGGATCCTCGCGATCTCGCGGATCTGCGCCTTGTCGAGCGGGTGGAACACCACGATGTCGTCGAGCCGGTTGATGAACTCCGGGCGGAAGTGCGCCTGCACCACGCCCATCACCGCCGCCTTCATTTGCGTGTAGGCCTCCGCCGAATCGTCGCCCGCTAGCTCCTGGATCTGGTGCGACCCCAGGTTCGACGTCATCACGATGACGGTGTTGCGGAAATCGACCGTCCGGCCCTGCCCGTCGGTGAGGCGCCCGTCGTCGAGCACCTGCAGCAGGATGTTGAACACGTCCGGGTGCGCCTTCTCGACCTCGTCGAGCAGGATCACGCTGTACGGGCGCCGCCGCACCGCCTCGGTGAGGTAGCCGCCCTCCTCGTAGCCGACGTAGCCCGGGGGCGCGCCGATCAGGCGGGCCACGGAGTGCTTCTCCATGAACTCGCTCATGTCGATGCGGACCATGGCGTCGCTCGAGTCGAACAGGAATTCGGCCAGCGCCTTGGTGAGCTCGGTCTTGCCGACGCCGGTCGGGCCGAGGAACAGGAACGAGCCGCTCGGCCGGTTCGGATCGGACAGGCCCGCGCGCGAGCGCCGCACCGCGTCGGACACGACCTTGATCGCCTCCTCCTGGCCGACGACGCGCGTGTGCAGCTGCGATTCCATCTGCAGCAGCTTCTCGCGCTCGCCCTCTAGCATCTTCGCCACCGGGATGCCGGTCCAGCGCGACACCACCTGCGCGATCTCCTCGGCGGTGACCTTGTCCTGCAGCAGCGTGAAGCCCTTGTTCTCCGCTTCCTGCGCGGCCTTGAGCTGCTTCTCCAGCGCCGGAATCGCGCCGTACTGGATCTCGCTCATGCGCGCGTAATCCTGCCGGCGCTGCGCGGCCTCGAGGTCGAGGCGCGCCTGCTCGAGCTGCTCCTTCACCTTCGTCGCGCCCTGCAGCGTCGCCTTCTCGGCCTTCCAGACCTCCTCGAGGTCGGTGTATTCGCGCTCCAGCGCGTCGATCTGCGCCTCGAGGTCGGCCAGGCGCTTCTTCGACTCCGCGTCCTTCTCCTTCTTCAGCGCCTCGCGCTGGATCTTGAGCTGGATCAGGCGCCGCTCCTTGCGGTCCATCTCCTCGGGCTTGGAGTCGATCTCCATACGGATGCGCGAGGCCGCCTCGTCCATCAGGTCGATGGCCTTGTCGGGCAGCTGGCGGTCGCTGATGTAGCGGTTGGACAGCGTGGCCGCGGCGACGATCGCCGGGTCGGTGATCTCCACGCCGTGGTGGACCGCGTAGCGCTCCTTCAGGCCGCGCAGGATCGCGATGGTGTCCTCGACCGACGGCTCGCCCACGAACACCTTCTGGAAGCGCCGCTCCAGCGCGGCGTCCTTTTCGATGTACTTGCGGTACTCGTCGAGCGTCGTCGCGCCGATGCAGTGCAGCTCGCCGCGCGCCAGCGCCGGCTTGAGCATGTTGCCGGCGTCCATCGCGCCCTCGGCCTTGCCGGCGCCGACCATCGTGTGCAGCTCGTCGATGAAGAGGATGATGCGGCCCTCGTTCTTCGCGAGGTCGGTGAGCACGGCCTTGAGCCGCTCCTCGAACTCGCCGCGGAACTTGGCCCCGGCGATCAGCGCGCCCATGTCGAGCGAGAGCAGGCGCTTGCCGCGCAGTCCCTCGGGCACCTCGTTGTTGACGATGCGCTGCGCGAGCCCCTCGACGATCGCGGTCTTGCCGACGCCCGGCTCGCCGATCAGCACGGGGTTGTTCTTGGTCCGGCGCTGCAGCACCTGGATCGTGCGGCGGATCTCCTCGTCGCGGCCGACGACCGGATCGAGCTTGCCGGATTCGGCGCGCGCGGTGAGGTCGATCGTGTACTTCTCCAGCGCCTGCCGCGCTTCCTCCGCGCCTTCGTCCTGCACCTTCTCGCCACCGCGCATCGCGTCGATCGCGGCCTCGAGTTGCTGCTTCGACGCGCCCGCCCCCTTCAGCGCGCGCCCCGCCTCGCCGTTGTCCTCCAGCGCCGCGAGCAGGAACAGCTCGCTGGCGATGTACGCGTCGCCGCGCTGCTGCGCGAGCTTGTCGGTGACGTTGAGCAGCCGCGCCAGGTCGTTGCCGACGGACACGTTGCCGGCCTGGCCGGAGACCTTCGGCAGGCGTTCCAGGATCTCGCCCAGCCGCTCGCGCAGCAGCGGCACGTTGACGCCGGCCTGGGCCAGCAGCGGGCGCGTCCCGCCGCCCTGCTGGTCGAGCAGCGCCACCAGCAGGTGCGCCGGCTCGATGACGTTGTGGTCGCGGCCGCCGGCCACCGACTGCGCGTCGGCCCGGGCCTGCGGGCAGCGCGAGGTGAGCGTGTCCATGCGCATGGGAAGGTCTCCGGAATGACTGGCCCGGGCAGCCGGGCGACAGCATGGAGATGCGGGCGTGAAGCGGGAATGCAAGCAGCCGGCGGCCGCCCGGGCCGCCCCGCCGCGTTGTCAGCCCGACTGGCCAG
>JBQCJF010000109.1:0-53044 GCA_051953015.1 Luteimonas sp. | reverse complement strand
CACGGCGCGGGGCCGCATTCCGGTGCTCGCGGGCGGCACGGGCCTGTACTGCCACGCGCTGCTGCGCGGACTCTCGGACATGCCGGGCGCGGACGCCCGCGTCCGCGCCGCGATAGCGGCGGAAGCGGCGGCCGACGGCTGGCCGGCGGTGCACGCGCGACTTGCGGCGATCGATCCCGTGGCGGCCGCGCGCATCCACGCGACCGACGCGCAGCGCATCCAGCGCGCGCTCGAGGTGCATCGGGTGTCGGGGCGGACGATCAGCGACTGGCAGGCGGACCGCAGCGGCCCCGGCGGGCGCCTGCCGCTGCGCGTGCTGCGGCTGGTGCTGGCGCCGCGCGACCGGGGCGAGCTCCACGCCCGGATCGAACGCCGCTTCGACGCGATGCTTGCGCCGGGCTTCCTCGACGAAGTGCGGCGGCTGCGCGCGCTGCCGGCGCTGGCCGCCCATCCGTCGCCGCTGGACCTGCCGGCGCTGCGGGCCGTGGGCTACCGCCAGGCCTGGGAGCACCTCGACGGGTCCTGCGACGCCGCCGGCTTCCGCGACCGCGCGATCTTCGCCACCCGCCAGCTCGCCAAGCGCCAGCTCACCTGGCTGCGGCGCGAGCTGGACGCGCGCTGGTTCGACCCGGCCCTGGACCGCGGTGGCCTGGAGCGCGCCCTGTCGATGTTCCTGTAGCGCCGGCCATGGATCGGCGCTACGGGACGGGCGTCGCAACTCGCCGGCGGGCGTTGGGGTACCATCGGGGCGTCGCCGCCGCGGGGAGCGCGGGTCGGGCGATGCGGGACCGGGTGTTGCCGTCGGGGCATCCGCCGCCAAAACAACACACAAACGTCGTCAAGAAAGAGCACAACGAGGGGGCAACATGTCCAAGGGGCAATCCCTGCAGGATCCGTTCCTGAACGCCTTGCGCCGCGAGCGCGTCCCGGTCTCCATCTATCTGGTCAACGGCATCAAGCTGCAAGGCACCATCGAGTCCTTCGACCAGTTCGTGGTCCTGCTGCGCAACACCGTCAGCCAGATGGTCTACAAGCACGCGATCTCCACCGTGGTCCCGGCCCGCAACGTACGTGTGGGCACCAACGGGAACGGGACCGACGACGCCGAGGACGGCGGCGAGGGCGACGCCGGGGAGTGAACCCGGCCGCGATTCGCCGCGACGCGGCGCCGGCGCTTGAATCCGGCGCCTGGCGGCCGCATGTTCCCGTCGACACCCCCATGCGAGAGCGCCGTTGTTCGATCGATCCCGCAAGGGTGAGCAGGCCCTGCTGATCCAGCCCCACGCCGGCGGCCCGCCGGACGACGGCCTGCTGGAGGAGTTCGCCGACCTGGCCCGGTCCGCCGGCGCGAACGTCCTTGCCGTGCTCCAGGCGCGCATCGACCGCCCGAACCCGGCCACGCTCGTCGGCAGCGGCAAGCTGGAGGAAATCAGGGCGGCGGCCGAAGCGACCGGCGCCGACCTCGTGCTGGTCAACCATCCGCTCACGCCCGGCCAGGAACGCAACCTCGAGAAGGCGCTGGAGCGGCGCGTCGTCGACCGCACCGGCCTGATCCTCGACATCTTCTCGCAGCGCGCGCGCAGCGCCGAAGGCAAGCTGCAGGTCGAGCTCGCGCAGCTCAAGCACATGGCCACCCGCCTGGTGCGCGGCTGGACCCACCTGGAGCGCCAGCGCGGCGGCTCGATCGGCCTGCGCGGTCCCGGCGAAACCCAGCTCGAGACCGACCGCCGCCTGCTGCAGAAGCGCGTCGAGCAGCTGCAGAAGCGCCTGGACAAGGTCGAGGTGCAGCGCACCCAGATGCGGCGCGCGCGGGTGCGCAGCGAGCTGCCGCGGATCGCGCTGGTCGGCTACACCAACGCCGGCAAGTCGACGCTGTTCAATGCGCTCACCGACGCCGGCGCCTATGCGGCCGACCAGCTGTTCGCCACGCTCGACCCGACCGTGCGCCGGATCGCGCTGCCGGGCGGCGGCGCGCTGCTCGCCGACACCGTGGGCTTCGTGCGCGACCTGCCGCACGAACTGGTCGCCGCGTTCCGTTCGACCCTGAGCGAGGCGCGCGAGGCCGACCTGCTGCTGCACGTGGTCGACGCCGCCGATCCGCTGCGCGACGAGCGCATCGCCCAGGTCGACGCGGTCCTCGCCGAGATCGGCGCGGGCGAATTGCCGCAGCTGCTGGTCTACAACAAGATCGACCGGATCGAAGGCGCGGAATCGCGTCATGACCATGCCGCCGACGACGGCGGCGACGTCGCCGGGCAGGGCGCGCGCGAACGCGTCTGGGTCTCGGCCCGCGACGGCCTCGGCCTCGAGGCGCTGCGCCAGGCGCTGGGCGCGCGGCTCGGCCTGCGCCGCGTGCAGGGCGAGCTGCGCCTGCCGCCGCACGCCGGCCGGCTGCGCGCGCGCCTGCACGAGCTCGACGCAGTCCGCGGCGAGGAGCACGACGAGGACGGCTGGCGCCTGTCCCTGGACCTCGCCGAGGCCGACGCGCTGCGCGTCGCCAGCCAGCCCTGGGGCGAACCGGTGCGGGCCCTGCTGGTCGACCGCCCGGTGCCGGACCGCTAGAATCGGGCGGATTCCCTGGAGTAGCGATGGCCTGGAACATTCCCGGCGGGTCCGGCAACGCCCGCAAGCCGCGGCGCGGCAACGGCAGCTTCCCCGAGCGCCTGCAGGACGCGTTCCGCGGGCTGTTCGGCGGCGGCGACGGCGGCGGCAACGCGATCGCGCGCTGGATCGGCGTCGTCGTGGTGCTGTGGCTGGCGGTGAACTGCTTCGTGCTGGTCACCGAGCAGCAGCGCGGCGTGGTCCTGCGCTTCGGCCAGTTCGCGCGCATCCTGCAGCCCGGCCCGCACCCGAAGTGGCCGTGGCCGGTCGAGCGCGTCGCCAAGGTCCAGGCCACCCAGATCAAGACCTTCAGCGACACGGTGCCGGTCCTGACCCGCGACGAGAACATCGTCACCGTCGAGGTCAACGTGCAGTACCGCGTCGACGATCCGCGCCAGTACCTGTTCGGCAGCCGCGACGCCGACGCCGTGCTGCAGCAGGCCACGCTCAGCGCGGTGCGCGAGCAGGTGGGGCGCTCGGACCTCGACACCGTGCTCAGCGCCCGCAGCGCGCTGTCGGTCTCGGCGCGCGAGCGCCTGCAGCAATCGCTGCGCGAGTACCGCACCGGCCTGCTGGTGACCGAGCTCAACCTGCCGAACGCGCGGCCGCCCGAGGAAGTGAAGCCGGCCTTCGACGACGTCAACAGCGCGCAGCAGGACAAGGACCGCGCGCGCAACGAGGCCGAGGCCTACGCCAGCAAGATCGTGCCCGAGGCCCGCGGCCAGGCCGCGCGCGTGCGCACGGTCGCGGAAGGCTACAAGTCCGCCGCGATCGACCGCGCCACCGGCGACGCGACCCGCTTCTCGTTGCTGCTCGACCAGTACAAGGCCGCGCCCGACGTCACCCGCAAGCGCCTGTGGCTCGACACCGTGCAGCAGGTCCTCGCCGGGAACCGCGTCATCGTCGGCGGCGACGGCAAACAGCTGATCTACCTGCCGATGCCCGCCGCGGGCGGCGCATCGGCCACGTCGACCGCGGCCGGCGCGCCGGCGCCCGAGTTCGTGGCGCCGGCCGTGGATGCGACCGCCGCCGGCGTCCGCCCGGGACGCGACGCGCGCCCCGATGGCCGCGACGGCCGCGAGGAGGCGACCCGATGAAGCCCGCCGCCTGGATTCCGCTCGCCGTCGCCGCGCTGCTGGCGCTGCTCGGCAGCATGTACGTGGTCAGCGAAGGCCACACCGCCATCGTCCTGAACCTCGGCCGCGTCGCCCGCACCGACGTCGGCCCCGGCCTGCACTTCAAGTGGCCGCTGGTCGAGAGCGCGCGCGTGTTCGACCGCCGGCTGCAGGTGCTGGACGCCGAGCCGGAGCGCTACCTGACCTCGGAGAAGAAGGACGTCAGCGTCGACTTCTTCGCCATCGGCCTGATCTCCGACGTGCGCACGTTCTACCGCGCCACCGGGGGCGACGAGAGCGTCGCGGTGCAGCGGCTCGCCCCGATCATCAAGGACTCGCTGCGCAACCAGATCAACGCGCGCACCCTGCAGCAGGTGGTTTCCGGCGACCGCAACGAGATGGTCGAGCGCCAGCTCGGCGCCATCAACAAGGGCGCGGCGACGCTCGGCGTCAAGATCGTCGACATCCGGATCAAGCGCATCGACCTGCCGACCGGCGGCGAGGTGATCGAGCAGGTGTACCGGCGCATGCGCGCGCAGCGCCAGCAGGTCGCGGCGCAGCTGCGCGCGGAAGGCGAGGAGCAGTCGCAGAAGATCCGCTCCGAGGCCGACCGCCAGCAGCAGGTGATCCTGGCCGAGGCCGAGCGCGACGCGCAGAAGCTGCGCGGCGAGGGCGATGCGGAAGCCGCGCGGATCTACGCGCAGGCCTACCAGCGCGACCCGGCGTTCTACGCGTTCCACCGCAGCCTCGAGGCCTATCGCCGCTCGTTCGCGAACGGCAACGCCGCGATCGTGCTGGACCGGAACGATCCGTTCCTGCAGTACCTGCGCGACGACCGCTGACCCGGGGCGGCCGGATGGAAGACCTGTGGTCGGCGCTGTGCCTGGTCGCGGTGTTCGAGGGGCTGCTGCTGTTCGCGATGCCCAACGCCTGGCGCCGCGCGGCGGAGCAGCTCCACGCGATGCCCAACCGCCGGCTGCGCGCGGTCGGCGGCCTCGTCGTGGCGGCCGGGCTGGCCGCGCTGGCGCTGGTCCGTCACGCCTTCTGAAGGGCGCCGGTGCTCCACTGGCCGCGGGGCCCCAAAACCCGGATAATGTCGTAAAGCCGGGGACCGCCTCGGCTTTTTCCGTGTCCGGAGGCAAGAAAAATGGGTCAGTCGGTCGTCGTTCTGGGCGCCCAGTGGGGCGATGAGGGCAAGGGCAAGATCGTCGACCTGCTGACGCAGGACATCGGCGCGGTCGTGCGCTTCCAGGGCGGGCACAACGCCGGCCACACGCTGGTGATCAACGGCCACAAGACCGTGCTGCACCTGATTCCGTCCGGCATCCTGCGCCCCGACGCGCTGTGCCTGATCGGCAACGGCGTGGTCCTGCATCCCGGCGCGCTGCGCAAGGAGATCGAGGAACTCGAGGTGACCGGCGTGGACGTGCGTTCGCGGCTGAAGATCAGCCCGGCGACGCCGATCATCATGCCGTACCACATCGCCCTGGACCAGGCGCGCGAGAAGGCCGCGGGCAAGGACGCGATCGGCACCACCGGCCGCGGCATCGGCCCCGCGTACGAGGACAAGGTCGCGCGCCGCGGCATCCGCGTCGCCGACCTGCGCTATCCGCAGGAACTCGCGGACAAGCTGCGCGCCACGCTCGACTACCACAACTTCGTGCTGACCCAGTACCTGAAGGTCGCGCCGGTCGACTTCCAGCAGACGCTCGACGAGGCGCTCGCGTTCGGCGAGTACATCGAGCCGATGAAGAGCGACGTCGCCGGCATCCTCCACGAGCTGCGCAAGCAGGGCAAGCGCGTGCTGTACGAGGGCGCGCAGGGCTCGCTGCTCGACATCGACCACGGCACCTATCCCTACGTCACCTCGTCGAACACGACGGTCGGCGGCGCGCTCGCCGGCACCGGCGTCGGCGCGGACGCGATCGACTACGTGCTCGGCATCGCCAAGGCCTACGCCACGCGCGTCGGCGGCGGCCCGTTCCCGACCGAGCTCGACGACGCCGTCGGCCAGGGCATCCGCGATCGCGGCCAGGAATACGGCGCCACCACCGGCCGCCCGCGCCGCTGCGGCTGGATGGACGTGGTCGCGCTCAAGCGCGCGGTCGCGATCAACGGCATCAGCGGCCTGTGCATCACCAAGCTCGACATCCTCGACGGGATGGAGACGCTGAAGATCTGCATCGCCTACGAATACCACGGCAAGCGCAGCGAGTACGCGCCGCTGGACGCGCAGGGCTGGGAGGAATGCACGCCCGTGTACCTCGAGTTCCCGGGCTGGCAGGAATCCACCCACGGCATCACGGAGTGGGACAAGCTTCCGCCCGCCGCGCGCGCCTACCTGCGCGCGCTCGAGGAACTCGCCGGCTGCCCGATCGCGATCGTGAGCACCGGCCCCGACCGCGACGCGAACATCGTCCTGCGGGATCCCTGGGCATGATGTCGTCCTCCGACATCCGGGCCGCGGTCGAAGCCGCGAACCAGGGTGGCGAGGCGGAGCGCGCGCACGCGCTCGAACTGCTGCGGCAGAGCGAGGAACGCTTCCGGCTGATGGTCGAGAGCGTCCGCGACTACGCGATCTTCATGCTCGATCCCGACGGCTACATCAGCAGCTGGAACCGGGGCGCCGAGCTCAACAAAGGCTACAAGGCCGAGGAAATCATCGGCAAGCACTTCTCGGTGTTCTATCCGAAGGAGAAGATCGAAGCGCGCTGGCCGCAGCACGAGCTCGAGGTCGCGCTGCGCGAGGGCCGGTTCGAGGACGAGGGCTGGCGCCTGCGCCGGGACGGCAGCCGGTTCTGGGCGAACGTGGTGATCACGGCCCTCCGCGATTCGCACGGCGTCCATCTCGGCTTCGTCAAGGTCACCCGCGACATGACCGCCAGCCGCCGCATCCACGCGCTCGAGGAGCAGGAGCGGCGCCTCACCGAGTTCCTCGCGCTGCTCGGCCACGAGCTGCGCAATCCGATGACGCCGATCGCCAACGCGGTGTCGATCATGCAGCTGGAAGACCCAGGCAACCCCCGCCTGCGCACGGCCCGCGACATCCTCGCCCGCCAGGTGACGCACCTGCGCCGGCTCGTCGACGACCTGCTCGACGTGGGCCGCATCGCCACCGGCAAGGTCCACCTGGTGAAGGAAGTCGTGGGGCTGCAGCAGGTCATCGAGGACACGGCGAGCGCCGTCCGGCCGACGATGGCCGAGCGCGGCCACGCCTTCGTGGTGGAACTCTGCGAGGACCCGCTGTACGTGCTCGGCGACCCGGTGCGGCTGGTCCAGGTGCTCACGAACCTCCTCAACAACGCGGCCAAGTTCACGCCGCGCGGCGGCCGCATCACGCTCTCGCTGAGCCGCCAGGACGGGCGCGCGGAACTGGGCGTGCGCGACAACGGCCCGGGCATCGCGCCGGACGCGCTGCCGGGCATGTTCAACCTGTTCGTCCAGGGCGGCCACGAAGCGCCGGCCGGCGCGCAGGCCGGCCTCGGCATCGGCCTGAGCCTGGTGCAGCAGCTCGTGCACCTGCACGGCGGCGACGTGAGCGCGTTCAGCACCGGCGTGGCGGGCGAGGGCGCCGAATTCCTCGTGCACCTGCCGCTGGTGCCACCCCCGGCCGAGTGACGCTGCGGGCCAGGACACGGCGCGTCGACGCGGGTCCGGCGACCATGCGGGCATGCCCCGGCGCAAGCAACCTCCCCTGCGGCTCGCGACCTACAACGTCAACGGCATCCGCTCGCGGCTGCCGCACCTGCTGCGGTGGCTGGAACGCGAGCAGCCCGACATCGCCTGCCTGCAGGAACTGAAGGCCCGGCACGAGGCCTTCCCGCGCGCGGAGATCGAGGCGGCCGGCTACGGCGCGCTGTGGCAGGGGCAGGTGTCCTGGAACGGCGTGGCGATCCTGGCCCGCGGCAGCGAACCGGTGGAGATCCGCAGGCGCCTGCCCGGCGAGCGCGACGACGAGCACGCGCGCTACCTCGAGGCCGCGGTCGCCGGCATCGTCGTCGCCTGCATCTACCTGCCGAACGGCAACCCGCAGCCCGGCCCGAAGTTCGACTACAAGCTGCGCTGGATGGACCGGCTGCTGCGGCACGCGAAATCGCTGCTCGCCACCGGCCCCCCGGTGGCGATCGCCGGCGACTACAACGTGGTGCCGACCGACTTCGACATCTACAACCCGCGTTCCTGGCGCAAGGACGCGCTGCTGCAGCCGGAATCGCGCGAGCGCTACGCGAAGCTGCTCGCGCAGGGGTGGACCGACGCGCTGCGCGCGCGCCATCCGGACGAGCGCATCTACACGTTCTGGGATTACTTCCGCGAGCACTGGCCGCGGAACTCGGGGCTGCGCATCGACCACGTATTGCTGAGCCCGGCGCTGGCGCCGCGGCTGCTCGACGCGGGCGTCGACCGCTGGGTGCGCGGCGAGCCGAAGGCCAGCGACCACGCGCCGACGTGGGTCACGCTGAAGCGCTGAGCGCCAGCCGCCTCCGGCTTCAGGCGCGCATGACGAGCAGCCGCGGCTCGGTCATGTCGGCGATGGCGTAGCGCACGCCCTCGCGGCCGAAACCGGACGCCTTGACGCCGCCGTAAGGCATGTTGTCGACGCGGAAGCTCGGAATGTCCCCGACCACGACGCCGCCGACTTCGAGCGCGTCCCAGGCCCGCATCGCATGCGCGAGGTCGCCGGTGAACACGCCGGCCTGCAGGCCGAAGTCGCTGTCGTTGGCGCGCGCGAGCGCATCGCCGAAATCGTCGAAGGCTTCGATCGCCGCGACCGGGCCGAACGCCTCCCTGCGCCACAGGTCCGCGTCGTGCGGCACGCCCTCGAGCAGGGTCGCGGGCAGCATCGCGCCTTCGCGGGGGCCGCCCGCGAGCACGCGCGCGCCATCGGCGACCGCGGCGGCGATCCACGCCTCGACGCGCTTCGCCGCGGCCTCGTCGATCATCGGGCCGACGAACACCGACTCGTCGCGCGGATCGCCCATGCGCAGCGCGCCGACCGCCGACGCCATCGCCGCCTTCAGCGCGTCGAAGCGCTCGCGGTGGACGAGGATGCGCTGCACGCCGATGCAGCTCTGGCCGCTCTGGTAGTACGCGCCGGACACCAGGCGCGCGACCACGTCGTCGAGCGGCCGGCCCATGTCGGCGTCGACGATGCAGGCCGCATTGCCGCCGAGTTCCAGCACGACCTTCTTGCGGCCCGCGCGGGCCTTGAGGTCCCAGCCGACGAGGCCGCCGGTGAAGCTCAGCAGCGCGATGCGCGGATCGGTGACCAACGCGTCGGCCTGGTCGACGGGGCAGGGAAGGATCGAGAACGCACCCTTCGGCAGGGCCGTTTCCGCGAGGACCTCGCCGATGATCAGCGCGCCCACCGGCGTGCGCTCGGAGGGCTTCAGCACGAACGGGCAGCCAGCCGCGATCGCCGGCGCGACCTTGTGCGCGACCAGGTTGAGCGGGAAGTTGAACGGGGTGATGAAGCTGCAGGCGCCCACCGGCACGCGCTTGACGAAGCCGCGGTAGCCGCGCGTGCGCTGCGAGATGCCGAGCTCGACCGTTTCGCCTTCGACCCGGGTCGCTTCGCCGGCGGCGATGCGGAACGTATCGATGAGCCGCCCGGCCTCGCCGCGCGCGTCGCGGATCGGCTTGCCGGCCTCGATGCACAGGGCGAGCGCGAGCTCCTCGCGGCGCTCGGTGAAGCGGTGCACGCAGTGCTCGAGCACGTCGCGCCGAGCATCGGGCGGGAACGCGGCCATCGCCTGGCGCGCCGCGTGCGCGGCGGCGATCGCGGCATCGACGATCGCGGCGTCCGCCAGCGCGACGCGGGTCGCGAGTTCGCCACTGAACTTGTCGCGGACTTCCAGCGCCGAATTCGGCGCGCGCGCCTCGTTGGCGAGGTAATACGGATAGGACGGCTGCAGCATCGCCAGCTCCTTACGGCTCGAGCACCCGCAATTTCAGCGCGCCGTCCGTTACGCGCGCGTCGAGCGTGTCGCCGGGCGCGGCGTCGGCGACGCTGCGGACGATGCGGCCATCGGGATGCTGGAGGATCGAGTAGCCGCGCGCCACCGTCGCCAGCGGGCTGATCGCCGACAGCGAGCGGGCCAGCCCGCGCAGGCGCAGGGCGTCCGCCGCGAGCCGCCGCGAAGGATGGACCCCGCGCAGGCCCGCGGCCTCGCGGCGCAGGCGCGCGCGGTCGCGTTCGAGCCGGCGCGCCCACGCGGACTGCAGCCGGCGCAGCGCCTCGGCCTGGCGCCGGGACAGCAACTGCAGGCGCGCCTGCGGACGCAGCGCCTGCAGGCGCAGCGAAGCGCGGTCGGCGCGCTGCATCGCTTGGCGCATGCGCGCGCGGTGCGTCGACACCATCCGCTGGGCGAGTGCGCGCAGGCGCCTGCGCAGGTCGTCGGCGTGCGGGACCAGCAGCTCCGCGGCGGCGGAGGGCGTCGGCGCGCGCAGGTCGGCGGCGAAATCGGAGAGGCTGAAGTCGGTTTCGTGGCCGATCGCGGAGACGACCGGGACGGCCGAGGCCGCGATCGCGCGCGCCAGCGCTTCGTCGTTGAACGCCCACAGGTCCTCGAGCGAGCCGCCGCCGCGCGCGAGCAGCACGACGTCGTAGCGGCCGGAGGCGGACGCGCGCAGCAGCAGCGACGTGATCTGCGCCGCCGCGGTCGAACCCTGCACGAGCGACGGCAGCACGTCGACCTCGAGCAGCGGGAAGCGCCGGCCGAGCACGCTCAGCACGTCGCGCACCGCGGCGCCGGAGGACGAAGTGATGACCGCCAGCCGCCGCACGTAGGCCGGCAGCGGGCGCTTGCGGCCCGCGTCGAACAGCCCTTCGGCCGCGAGCTTCGCCTTCAGTTCCTCGAACGCGCGCCGCAGCGCGCCTTCGCCGGCTTCCTCCATGTGGTCGAGGACCAGCTGGTATTCGCCGCGCGCTTCGTACAGCGTGAGCCGTCCGCGCGCCAGCACCTTGACGCCCTCGCGCGGCGCGAACTTCAGCCATCCCGCCTTGGGCCGGAACATCGCGCAGCGCACCTGGGCGCGCGCGTCCTTCAGGCAGAAATAGAGGTGCCCCGAGGCCGGCCGCGACACGCCGCTCAGTTCGCCCTCGACCCAGACCATGGGGAACGCGCCCTCCAGCAGGTCGCGCGCCAGGGTGTTCAGCTGGCTGGGGCTCAGGACCTCGCCGGTGGCCGCGGTGTTCATCTGCTCAGGATAGGGCATCGGTCCGTACAATAGGCGCATGGACACGTCCGGCCCCATGCCATTCGGGAGCGCCAGCCGCCGCCCGACCCGCCAGGTCCTGGTCGGCAACGTGCGCGTCGGCGGCGACGCGCCGGTCGTCGTGCAGTCGATGACCAACACCGACACCGCCGACGTCGCCGCCACCGTGAAGCAGGTCGGCGAGCTGTGGCGCGCCGGCTCCGAGCTGGTGCGCGTCACCGTGAACACGCCGGAAGCCGCCGCGGCGGTGCCGCGCATCGTCGACCGGCTGCAGATGATGGGCGTGGACGTGCCGATCATCGGCGACTTCCACTACAACGGCCACCAGCTGCTCGCGAAGGAACCGGCCTGCGCCGAGGCGCTCGCCAAGTACCGCATCAACCCGGGCAACGTCGGCTTCGGCAGGAAGAAGGACCTGCAGTTCGCGCAGCTCGTCGAGTTCGCGATCCGCTACGGCAAGCCGGTGCGCATCGGTGCGAACTGGGGCTCGCTCGACCAGGCGCTCGCCACGGAACTGATGGACGAGAACGCGCGCCGCGCCGAACCCTGGGAAGCGGGGCGCGTGCTGCGCGAGGCGCTGATCCGCTCGGCGCTGGATTCGGCGATGCGCGCGGTCGAACTGGGGCTGCCCGCCGACCGCATCATCCTGTCGGCGAAGGTCAGCGGCGTGCAGGAGCTCATCGCGGTCTATCGCGACCTGTCGACGCGCAGCGAGTTCGCGCTGCACCTTGGCCTCACCGAGGCCGGCATCGGCAGCAAGGGCATCGTCGCCTCCAGCGCCGCGCTCGGCGTGCTGCTGCAGGAAGGGATCGGCGACACCATCCGCATCTCGCTCACCCCCGAGCCGGGCGCGCCGCGCACGAACGAGGTGGTGGTCGCGCAGGAACTGCTGCAGACGATGGGCCTGCGCGCGTTCACGCCGATGGTCACCGCGTGCCCCGGCTGCGGGCGCACGACGTCGGAGTTCTTCCAGGAACTGGCGAAGGTGGTCCAGGAGCACGTGCGGGCGAAGATGCCGGAATGGCGCATCACCCATCCGGGCGCCGAGAACCTGACGCTGGCGGTGATGGGCTGCGTGGTCAACGGGCCCGGGGAATCGCGCCACGCCAACATCGGCATTTCGCTGCCGGGGACGGGCGAGGCGCCCGCTGCGCCGGTGTTCGTCGACGGTGAAAAGACCGTCACCCTGCGCGGCGACAATATCGCCTCCGAATTCGTCTCGATCATCGATGCCTATGTCGACAGCCGGTACGGAGCCGCCGCTTCCCGCGGGCACGCCGCCGCAGGGAACGCCGCCGCACACGCCGGCTGAGGCCGCGCGCGCCGCCCGCGACGAGGCGCGCTTCGGCGCCGCCTTCCTGCGCGCGCACTGGGGGCGCCTGCTGCTCGTGTTCGCCGGCGTCTGGCTGCCGCTGTGGGGCTTCGGCGCGCTCGTCGAGGAACTTCGCGAAGGCGAGGCGTTCCCGTTCGACGCGCCGATGCTGCAGCTCGCGCACGCGCTCGCGCGCGACGGGCTCGACCGCGCGTTCCTGCTCGTCTCCCGGCTCGGCTACGGCGACGGCGTCGTCCCGATCGACGTCGTCCTGGTGCTCGCGCTCGCCTGGCGCCGGCGCATGCGCGAGGGCCTGTTCGCCGGACTCGCGCTGGCGGGTTCGGCGCTGCTCAACGTCGCCGCGAAGCACGTCTACGCGCGCGCCCGGCCCGACCTGTGGGTGTCGATCGCGCCGGAAACCACCTACAGCTTCCCGAGCGGCCACGCGATGGGCTCGATGACCCTCGGGGCGGTCGCGATCCTGCTGGCGTGGCGCACGCCCTGGCGCTGGCCGATCGTCGCCGCGGCCGCCGTGTTCGTGCCGCTGGTCGGCCTGTCGCGCGTGTACCTGGGCGTGCACTACCCGTCGGACATCCTCGCCGGCTGGGCCGCCGCCTGCGGGTGGACGGTCGCGTGCTACGCCCTGGTGTTCAGTGGCCGCCGCCCCTGGCAGGCAGGTACTGGGCGGGCAGGCTGAGGGTCGGGCTCTCGCCTTCCCACATCAGCGACGCGATCCACCAGCGCTTGCCGTCGTTCATGAGCTGCAGCGTGTTGATGCCGCGCATCGGATGCTCCTCGCCCTCGATCGTGCCCTCGTAGGTGCTGAACACGTGCGCGATGTGCCCGAACTGCTCGGTGCGGCGGGCGAGCTCGCGCTCGCGGAAGCCCTTTTCGAGCAGGATCGGGCCGGAGCTGGCGATGTAGTCGTTGACGCCCAGCATCCGCATGACCGCGTTGCCGTCGGGGCGCACGCCGACCGGCATCATCCGCGCGGTCGGGACGAACAGCGAGCGCATGCGGTTCCAGTCGCGCGGCTGGCCGACCGGCCCGGAGATCACGTCGTAGAGCGCGCCCATGATCGCGTCGATGCTGGCCACGTCCTTTTCCGCGGCCGGCGGGCCGTTGAACAGCACCGGCTGGGTCGGCGGCGAGGGCGGGACGGTCGCGGCGGCGGCGGGCGCATGCGCGGGCGCGGCGCCGGACTGGGCGAAGGCGGGCGCGGCGAGCAGGGCGGCGAACAGGGGCAGGGTCTGGCGCAGCATGGCGGGATCCGTTCGGGTCGAGGGCGCAGGAATAGCATCGCCGCCGCGCCGCCACCCGTGCCGGAATGCATGGGCCGGCGCCCGCCGCGCTATTCGCCGGGCTTGGCGGCTTCCACCGGCGCGGTCGTGGCGGCGCGCCGCGACAGCTGGGCCTCGCGGTGCGCGATGTAGCCCGCGGCGGCGAAGATGATCGCCGCGCCGGCGATGGTCCAGGCGCTCACGGTCTCGTCGAACAGCACCCACGCGAGCGCGGTCACCAGCGGCAGCTGCATGAAGCTGATCGGCTGCAGCGCGGAGACCTCGCCGAGCCTGAGCGCGCGCGTCCAGAACAGCTGGCCGCCGGTGCCCGCGGCGCCGATCGCCGCCAGCCACAGCCAGTCCGCGCCCTGCGGCCATTGCCAGGCGAACAGCGCCGGCGCGAACGACAGCGGCACCCAGAACACGTAGGTGTAGAACACGATCGTGTCGGGCGCGTCGACGCGCGAAAGCGGCTTGATCTGGATCGCGACGACGCTGCTCAGCACCGCCGCGGCCACCGCGACCAGCGAGCCGGCGCTGAAGCCTTCGGTGCCGGGCCGCACGATCACGAGCACGCCGACGAAGCCGAGCAGCACCGCGCTCCAGCGCCGGCGGCGCACGACCTCGCCGAGCCAGATCGCCGCGGCGATGGTGACGAACAGCGGCGTCGAGTACGACAGCGAGATCGCCTGCGCCATCGGCAGGTGGCCGATCGCCCAGAAGCTGCACAGCATCGAGGCGACGCCGATCGCGCTGCGCAGGAAGTAGCGCGGCAGCTGCTGCGTGCGGAACACCGCGGCGCCGCCGGCGCGCAGGAACGGCAGCAGCGCCAGCAGCCCGAACACGTTGCGGAAGAACGCGATCTCGGCGGTGGGCAGGCCGCGGTTCGAGGCGACGCGGATCACGATGGCCATCAGGCCGAAGAACACCGTGCTCAGCAGCATCAGCGCGGCGGCCTTCAGAAACGGGGCCGGCGGCGGCGCGGGCACGAGCGGGCGGTCGTTCGCCGGCGGGTCCTCGCCCGCGGCGCTCACCAGCGATCCCCGATGATGCGCGGTTCCGGTTCGATCGCGACGCCGAATCGCGCCTGCACCGAGGCGGCGATGCGACGGGCGAGGTCGAGCAGCTGCGCGCCGGTCGCCGCGCCGTGGTTGACCACCACCAGCGCGTGGCTGGCGGCGACGCCGGCGTCGCCGTCGCGATGTCCCTTCCAGCCGCACTGGTCGATGAGCCAGGCCGCCGACAGCTTGCGCGTCGCTCCGCCATCGCCGCGGAACGCGGGCAGCGACGGATGTTCCGCCTGCAGCGCCTGCGCCTGCGCGGCCGGCACGATCGGATTCTTGAAGAAGCTGCCGGCGTTGCCGAGCACCGCCGGATCCGGCAGCTTGCGGCGGCGGATGCGCGAGACCGCGTCGGCGACCTGGATCGGAGTCGGCGCGCCGACGATGCCCCTCGCCGCGAGCTCCTCGCCGATGCCTGCGTACTCCAGGCGCGGCGCCGCCGCGCGCGGCAGCGCGAACTCGACGGCGGTGACGATGAAGCGCCCCGGGTCGCGCTTGAACAGGCTGTCGCGGTAGGCGAACGCGCAGCGGTCGGGCGGCAGGCGGCGCAGCTCGCCTTCGTCGCGCTCGAAGGCCTCGACCATGTGGATGCGCTCGCGCACCTCGGTGCCGTAGGCGCCGATGTTCTGGATCGGCGCGGCGCCGACGGTGCCGGGGATCAGCGCGAGGTTCTCGAGCCCCGACAGGCCCTGGGCCAGCGTCCAGCGCACGAAGCCGTCCCACGAGGCGCCGGCGTCGGCGCGCACGATCGCGAAGTCGCCGTGGTCGGCGAGGAGCTGCATGCCCGTCGCCGCCAGCGCGAGCACGGGGCCGGGCGCGTCGCCGGCGAACAGCAGGTTGCTGCCGCCGCCGAGCACGAGCAGTTCGCCGCCGCGCATGCCGTCGCGGAGCATGCCGTCGGCGAGCAGCGCGGGCAGGGCGCCGGCGTCGCCGACTTCGACCAGCAGCGGGGCGCGCGCGGCCACGCCAAAGGTGTTGCGCGCATCCAGCCGCGCATCCTCCGTGTAGCGGCAGCCGGGCGGGCGGGCGGGCTCAGGCATCGGGCGGCAGCGTGCCCCGGCTCGGGGCTTCCTTGCGGCGGCGCATCGCATCCACGCATTCGGCGACCAGCGCCGGTCCGCGGTAGACCAGGCCGGTGTAGAGCTGCACGAGGTTCGCGCCGGCCGCCATCTTCTTGGCCGCGTCGGCGCCGCTCATGATTCCCCCGACGCCGATCGTCGGGATCGACTCGGGCAGGCGCGAGCGCAGGCGCCGCAACACCGCCGTCGACGGCTCCATCAGCGGCGCGCCGGACAGGCCGCCGGCCTCGCCGGCATGCCGGTCGCCCTGCACGCCGGTGCGCGAGATGGTGGTGTTGGTCGCGACCACGCCGTCGACCTGCAGGTCGGAAAGCACGCGGCCCGCGGCATCGACGTCGTCGTCGGACAGGTCCGGCGCGACCTTCACCAGCATCGGCACGCGCTTGCCGTGCTTCGCGCCCAGCCGCTCCTGCGCCTCGCGCAGCGTGCCGACGAGCCGGCGCAGCGCCTGCTCCTCCTGCAGCTCGCGCAGGCCCGCGGTGTTGGGCGAGGAGATGTTGACGGTGATGTAGTCCGCGAGCGGATACACCTTCTCCATGCACTGCAGGTAGTCGCCCTCGGCGAAGTCGTTCGGGGTGTCCTTGTTGCGGCCGATGTTGATGCCGAGCAGGCCGCCCCTGCGCTGCGCGCGCTCGACGTTGCGCACCAGCGCGTCCACGCCCTCGTTGTTGAAGCCGAGCCGGTTGATGATGGCCTGGTGGCGCGGCAGCCGGAACATGCGCGGCTTCGGGTTGCCCGGCTGCGGCCGCGGCGTGACCGTGCCGATTTCGACGAAGCCGAAGCCGAGCGCGAGCAGCGCGTCGACGTGCGCGCCGTTCTTGTCCAGGCCGGCGGCGAGGCCGACGGGATTGGGGAACGCCAGGCCCAGCAGCTTCGTCGGCAGCGGCGCCGGCTTCGGCGCGAGCATGCCGCCCATGCCGGAGCGGTAGGCGCGTTCCAGCGCGCACAGGGTCAACCCGTGCGCGCGCTCGGCGTCGAGGCCGAACAGGAACGGACGCGCCAGCCCGTACATGTCAGAGGTCGAACTTGATGCCTTGGGCCAGCGGGAGCGAATCGGAATAGTTGATCGTGTTCGTCTGCCGGCGCATGTACGCGCGCCACGCGTCGGAACCCGACTCGCGGCCGCCGCCGGTCTCCTTCTCGCCGCCGAAGGCGCCGCCGATCTCGGCGCCGGAGGTGCCGATGTTGACGTTGGCGATGCCGCAGTCCGAACCCGACGCCGCCAGGAACTTCTCGGCCGACTTCAGGTTGTTGGTGAAGATCGACGAGGACAGGCCCTGCGGCACGTCGTTCTGCATGTGGATCGCGTCGTCGAGGTTGCTGTACTTCATCACGTACAGGATCGGGGCGAAGGTCTCGGTCTGCACGACCTCCGCATCGTTCGACAGGCCGGTGACGATGGCCGGCAGCACGAAGTTGCCGGGGCGGTCGATCGCGGTACCGCCGCTGGCGATGGTGCCGCCCGCGGCCTTCGCCTTCGCGATCGCATCGAGGTAGGCCTGCACGGCGTCCTGGCTGTTGAGCGGGCCCATCAGGTTCCTGGGGTCGGTCGGGTCGCCGATCTTGCCCTCGACCTGCTTGTACGCGGACACCAGCTTGCCGAGCACCTCGTCGTAGCGCGACTCGTGCACGAACAGGCGGCGCGTCGTGGTGCAGCGCTGGCCCGCGGTGCCGACGGCGCCGAACACGATGCCCGGGATCGCCAGCTTCAGGTCCGCGGTCTCGTCGAGGATGATCGCGTTGTTGCCGCCGAGTTCCAGCAGCGAGCGGCCCATGCGGCGCGCGACGCGCTCGCCGACCATGCGCCCGACCTTGGTCGAGCCGGTGAACGAGATGAGCGGGATGCGCCGGTCGTCGACGAACGCGGACGCGAGGTCGCTGCCCCCGTCGTTGAACAGGAAGAACAGGTCGGGGAAGCCGCCCTTCTTCAGCGCCTCGTTGCAGATGCGCATCGACGCGATCGCCGACAGCGGGACCTTCGGCGAGGGCTTCCAGATCGAGACGTCGCCGCAGACCGCGGCCACGAACGAATTCCACGCCCAGACCGCGACCGGGAAGTTGAACGCCGAGATGATCCCGACCAGGCCGATCGGGTGCCACTGCTCGTACATGCGGTGGCCCGGACGCTCGGAATGCATCGTGAGGCCGTACAGCTGGCGCGACAGGCCGACGGCGAAGTCGCCGATGTCGATCATCTCCTGCACTTCGCCGTCGCCCTCGGGCTTGGACTTGCCCATTTCCAGCGCGACCAGCGAGCCGAGCGCGTCCTTGTGCGCGCGCAGCGCGTCGGCGCACAGGCGGATCGCCTCGCCGCGGCGCGGCGCCGGCGTGGTGCGCCACACCTTGAAGGCGGCCTGGGCGCGCTCGACGATGGTGTCGTAGTCCTCCTGCGAGGACGCCTGGACCCGCGCCAGGACGCTGCCGTCGGTCGGGTTCACGGGCTCCAGCACGCCGGCATCGCGGGTCTTCGACCACTCGCCGTTGCCGAGGTAGGTGCCGGACTCGTTGTCGCCGAGGCCGAGGGCGGTCAGGACGGGGTGCGTCATCGGGGAGAACTCCAGGAATCGAATCCCGGAATTATCGCATCAGCCAGCGCCGGTAGGCCCCGTAATGGTGGATCGCGAAGCCCCCAAAGGCCGGTTCGGCGGCGAAGGCCCGCGCCGTCGCGGCCATCTCCCGGTCGAGGTCCGCGGGGCGCAGGCCGTCGAAGGTGACCTTGGCCAGTTCGTTGGGCGCCACCTCGAGTCCGATCACGACGCGGTGGCCCGGGCCGGCGGCGCGCGCCTGGGCCATCTCGGCTTCGGCGTGGGACACGATGCCGTCGCCGCCGTCGGCGTGGTTCCGGTAGTCCATCAGCGCCACGTCGTCGAACAGGCCGATCGCATGCGCGCTGACGGCGTCGCGGCGGCCGCGCCATTCGAGCTGGATGCCGTCGAGCCAGAACGGGATCGCGGCGCCCAGCCGCAGTGGCTGGGGGGCGGCGCGCACGCGTTCGCGCAAGGCGGCGGACAGGTCGAGGAAGCCGGCGAGCAGGGCGTCCCGACGGATGTCCCACGCGTCCAGCACGTGCGGCTCGATGTCCAGGCTGATGCCGTCGAAGCGCTGGTCCGGGGCGGCGACCGCGTCGTAGGCCAGCACCCGGTCGACCATCGCCACCGCGTCCGCGCGGCGTTCGGGCAGGACGTAGGCGTGCGTGCCGAGGTACCAGGACCCGAGCAGCGCGTGCACCTTCACGCCGTTGCGATGCATGGCCCCGATCAATGCCCGGTACGCGGCGGGGTCGGAGGCGATGAGGTTGCGGCCGCGCCAGGCGTCGGCGTAGAGATAGACCGTGTCGAAGCCTTCGCGGCGCAGGAAGGCGACGGCTTCCCTTGCCGTCGCTTCGTTTTCCAGCATACCGTAGCTGTCGGCTTCCCAGATCCACACCGCCCGGCCCGGCGCCGCGGCATTGCAGGCGAAACTGGCCGCGGCCAGGACCAACCAGGAGGCGAGCTTGAGGCGGAACCGGACCATGCCACGCAGCATAAGCGTTCGCGTCCTCGCGCTCGCATCGGCGCTGGCCGTCGGCATCGCCGCGGTGGCGCCGGCCGCGGCGCAGGAAGGCGGCTTCGACGCCCGCTTCGCCGCCGCGCGCGCCCAGGCCCTCGACGGCCAGCGCGACGCGGCGATCGTGGCCTACACCGCGCTGCTGGCCGAGTCGCCCGGCAACGCCGACGGCCTGCTCGGCCGCGGCCGCGTCTACGCCTGGGAAGGACGCTGGCCCGAGGCCGAGGCCGACCTGCTCGCGGCCACGCAGGCTTCGCCCGATTACGCCGATGCCTGGTCCGCCCTCGGCGACATGTACCTGTGGAGCGACCGACCCGCGCAGGCGGCGGAGGCGTACGCGCGGTGGCAGTCGCTCGCGCCGGGTTCGGCCGAGGCCGCGGCCGCCCACGGCCGCGCGTTGCGTGCCGCGGCGGGGCCGGCGCGGCCTGCCGATGCGCAGGCCGGCGTCGACGGCGCCTACCGCTGGACCGGTTCGCTTTCTGCCGGGGTCACGGACATCTCGAACGCCGGCACCTGGCATGACGCCGGAGCGTCGCTGCGGCGGCGCTTCGATGCGGGCTCGGTGGCGCTGGAATGGATGCGCGCCTCGCGCTTCGGCACGAGCGACCACGCACTGGCCCTCGACGCCTACGTCGACCTGTGGGCGCGCGCCTACGCGAACCTGCGCTACCAGCATGCGGGCGGCGACGGGCTGTATCCCGGCAACGCATGGCGCGCCGAGCTGTACCAGGGCGCGGGCCGCGGCTGGGAGCTGTCGGCCAGCTACGACCGCCTCGGCTTCGCCGGCGGCGCGACGGAAATCTACGGCGCCGGCGTCGGCCGCTACTGGGGCGACTTCTATGCGCGCGCGCGGGTGACGCGCGTGCCCGGGCTCGATTCGGATTCGACCGCCGTGCGCGCGCTGCTGCGCTGGTACTACGCCGGCAACGGCGACGACTATCTCGAGGTCGCCGGCGGCAGCGGCCGCAGCGCCGCCGAACTCGCCCAGCTCGGCGCGGCCGCGCGCTTCCACAGCACGTCGGCGAGCGTCGCCTGGGCGCGCTGGTTCGATGCGCGCTGGGGCCTGCGCCTCGGCGCGGGCTATGCGAACGACGACGCGGCCGGCCGGATCGAACGCGACGTTTCCATCTCCCTGTCCCGGCGCTGGTGAGCGCGCTGCGCGACGCCTTCGCGACGGCGCTGCCGCGGTTCCTGCGGCTGCTGCCGGCGTTCGTGCTGGCCTCGCTCGCCGTGCGCGCGATGGAAGTGCACGCGGCGTTGCCGGCGGGCCTGCCGCGGCCCGAGCTGCTCGGCACGATGGCGCTCGCGCTGCTCGTCGAGGCGCTCGCGCTGCTCGCGTGGCTGCCCCTGCTGTTCCTCGCGACCTGGCCCTGCCTGCTGCCGCGCGCGCGCGGCCTGCGCCTGGGCCTGGTCGGCGTGCTGTGGTCGGCGCTGGTGTTGCTGGAGGCCGGGCTGTCGATCTACTACGCGACCTCCGGCGTTCCCCTGGGCGCGGACCTGTTCGCCTATTCGATCGACGACATCCGCGAAACACTCGGCGCGGGCGGCAGCTTGAGCGCGGGCGTCGTGGCGCTGGCTACGGTGCCTTTCGCCGTGCTCTGGGCGGCGCTCGCGTGGCGCGCGCGCGCCGGCGACCCGGAACCCGCGGGAACCCGGCGACCGGGGCGCGCCGCGTTCGCCTGCATCGCGCTCGCGATCGTCGCGGGGCGCGCGATGCAGGCGCTGCTGGTGCCCGGGCGCGTCGCCGACGATCCGCGGCTGGACGCGATCCGCAACAAGCCTTCGTTCTTCGTCGCCAACAGCGTGGCGTACGCATGGGAAGGCGCGTTTCCCGCGTTGCAGGAAGCGGACGGGCCTGGCGCGACGGCGGCGACCGGCGACGCCGCGGATCCCGACTACCCGTTCCTGCATCCGGAGCGCACGCCCGACGTGCTCGGCGAACGGTTCGCCCCGACCGGCGGTCCGCCGCCGAACCTGGTGTTCATCGTCGTCGAGGGGCTGGGCCGTTCGTTCTCCGGGCCCGACGCGGCGCTGGGCAGCTTCACGCCGTTCCTCGACGAGCTCGCGGGTCGCAGCCTCTACTGGCGCAACTTCCTCTCGGCGCAGGGACGCACGTTCGCGGTCTTCCCGTCGCTGTTCGGGTCGCTGCCGTTCGGCGCACAGGGGTTCTCGGCGCTGGGGGCGGCGATGCCGCCGCACGACGGGCTGCTGTCGCTGCTGGCAGGGCAGGGGTACCGGACCGCGTACTACGCCGGGTTCGATCCGGCGTTCGACAACGAATCGCTGTTCCTCGCCGGCGCGCGCATCGGCAGGATGGTCGGCGTCCGGGACTACGGCCCGGGCTATGCGCGCAGCCCCGGATCGCTGAGCTGGGGTTACGCCGATGCGGAGCTCTTCGCGCGTTACATGGAGGACATGCGGCGCGAACCGCCGCACGAACCGTTCGTCTCCGTGCTGCAGACGATCAGCATGCACACGCCCTACATGGTCCCGGACCAGGCGCGCTGGGATGCGCGCTTCGAGCGCCGCCTCGACGAACTCCGGATCCCGGAGGCGGCGCGCGCCGCGTATCGCCAGTATCGCGCGCAATACGCGTCGATCCTGTACACCGACGATGCGCTGCGCGGGTTCTTCGCGGCCTTGGCGCAGCGGCCCGAGTTCGCGCGGACCGTGTTCGTGATCACCGGCGACCACCGGCTGCCCGAAATCCCGATGACGTCGCGCCTGGACCGCTACCACGTTCCGCTGATCGTGTCCTCGCCGCTGCTGCGCGAGCCCGCCGCGATCGGCGCGGTGTCGTCGCACTTCGACGTGGCGCCGTCGCTGCTCGCCTGGCTGTCCCACGCCTACGGCCTGCGCACGCCGCGACGCGTGACCTGGCTGGGCAGCGGCCTCGACATGGCCGCGGAGTTCCGCAACCTGCACGACGTGCCGCTCAAGCAGACCAAGACCGACCTGCGCGATTTCGTTTCCGGCCAGTGGTTCCTGGGCAACGGGCGGCTGTACGCGCTCGAGGACAACCTCGAGATCGAGCCGGTGGACGACGCGGCGCGCCTGGCGTCGCTGCGCCGGGCCTTCGACGGCTTCCTCGCCGCCAACGCCCGGTTCGAGCGCGACCGGCGCCTCATGCCGCCGGATGCCCTGGGCGACCTCGTCGCCTACGAACCAGCCTCGCGCAGGGCCGTCGCCGCGCCGGCCCCGGCGCGGGTGGCGCTGGCCGTGCGCAGCCTGGACATCGTGCCCGCGACGCCGGGCCATCCGCTTTCCGTCCGGCTCGTGTTCGCGAACACAGGCACCGGCCCTGGACCGTCGCCGCCGTTCGTGCCGCTGCTCGTCGCGCTGGACGGCCAGGCGAGGGAACTGGGCGAGAGCTACGGCAAGCCGATGCGGCTCGCGCCTGGCGCGGTGGGCGCGGCAACCCTGGCGGTGAAACCGGGAGCGCTGGCGCCGGGCCGTTACTTCCTCGCTGCCTTCCCCTCGCATCCCGATACGGGGCGCAAGCTGGGCGCGGGCAGGTACCACGTGCCGCTCGACATCGCCGCGGCGCCGTGACCCAACGCGGCGGGCGCGAATGGCGCCCCCGGCGCGATTCGAACGCACGACCTTTCCCGTAGGAGGGGAACGCTCTATCCAGCTGAGCTACGGGGGCTTGCGGCCGCGATTTTCGCACGCCCCGGGTCAGGGGTCATCCCGCGACTGGCGGGCCACGACGCTGGTCGCCGCCATGTCGGCGCTCACGTTGCCGACCGTGGCGAACACGTCGGGGATCGTGTCCATCGCTAGGAGGATGCCGAGCGGCCCTGGCGGCAGGCCCATCGCGGTCGTGACGGGCAGGTTGGTCGCCATGAAGCTCACCTGGCCCGGCAGGCCGACCGAGCCCATGCTGATCAGCACCGCGAGCGCCGCGCCGGTGGCGAGCTGCGCGGCGGTGAGGTCGACGCCGAACGCCCAGGCGATGAACGAGGCCGTCGCGACGTACTGGATCGGGCTGGTGACGCGGAACAGCGACACCGCCATCGGCAGCACCAGCGAAGCGACCTCGCGCGGGTAGCCGAGGTTGCGGTCGCAGCTCTGCAGCATCGCCGGCAGCGAAGCGAGCGAGGACTGCGTGCTCGCGGCCACGGCCTGCGGCGGCACCAGCGCGGCGACGAAGCGGCGCAGGCGCTCGCCGCCCCACAGCACGGCCACCGGCAGCATCATCACCGTCACCGCGATGTAGAGCAGGCACTCGAGCCCGATGTAGACGCCGAGCGCGCTGATCATGCCCAGCCCGGCCCGCGCGCAGACCGAGAGGATCAGCGCGAACACGCCGGCGGGCGCGGCCCACAGCACCCAGCGCACGACGACGATCATCGCGTCGGCGATGGCCTGGAAGAAGTCGATCATCTTCGCGCGGCGGTCGCCGTCGATGCGGGTGAGGGCGAAGCCGAAGAAGAGCGCGAACACGACGAGCGGCAGCATCGCGCTCTGCGCGGCCGCCGCGATCGCATTGCTCGGCACCATCGCGACCAGCGAATCGGACCAGTGCGCGGGGGCGGCCGCCACCGGCGCGCCGCCGCCGGCGGCGCCGTGCCGCGCGGCGGCCAGGCCGGGATTGCGCGGCACGAACGACAGCGCGACCGGCGCGACCAGCGCGGTGAACGCCGACGCGCCGGCGAGGATCGCCAGGAACACGAGGATCGCGCGCCGCGCGGTGCGGCCCGAACTGGCGGCGTCGCTGGCGGTGTTGACGCCGACGATGACCAGCGCGAGCACCAGGGGCACCACCGTCATCTGCAGCGCGTTGAGCCAGAGCTTGCCGAAGGGCTGCACGACGTCGGCGACGCGGATGCCCAGCGCCGGATCGATCCACGCGAGGACCAGGCCGGCGATCGCGCCGGCGGCGAGGCCGGCGAGGATGCGCGCGGTGGCGCTCACGGCCGCGGCTCCGCGGCGGCGAGGGCGGGCAGCTTCCATTCGCCCTGCAGGCGCCCGTATTCGGCCTCGGGCAGCAGCACGAACACCGGGCGCGTGCCGGCGTCGAGCCAGCGCAGCAGCGCCTCCATCGAGGCCGGCGCCATCGCCGTGCAGCCCGCGGTGGTGCTGTCCGGCGACTTCCACAGGTGGCCGAAGATGCAGCTGCCGGCGCCGCGCTCGCCGCGCGGGTTGTTGTCGATGACGAAGCCGAGCCGGTAGCGCTGGTCGCCGTCCGCGTGCAGGTCGCGGCGCATCGGTTCGGTCGAATCCTTCACGGCGGCGGCGCCGACATCGGTGCTGTCGACGATGCGGTTGTAGTACGGCGATCCGTCGACGTCGACGCACCAGTCGTTCGCGTCCAGTGCCTGGTACCGCAGGCCGGTCGTCGCATCCGCCGCGTAGCCGAAGGCCTCGCCGATCGCGAACACGCCGGCGGGGCTGCGGCCGTCGCCCTCGTGCTTGACCGGGCCGCCGTCGCCGGCGGGCACGTCGTGCAGGCCCGTGCCCCAGGCCGCGCCGGTGCGGCCGATCACCACCGGCACGCGGGTGATCGCTTCGCGCCAGGCGCCGTCCGCGTCGCGCTCGTAGCCGCGGAGCTCGCCGCGGGTCGCGTCCCAGCCCGGGGTGACGACGACCACCATCTGCCGGGACTGCGCCCAGCGCGTGCCGTCGCCGGCGGGGGCGTGCGCGCAGGCGGAGCCCAGCGCGGCGAAAGCGAGGGCGGTGCTGGTGAGGAGCGTTCGGAGCATCGGGGCCTCGTCGCGGAAGAAGGTCAGGTTTCGAGCAGCGGCTGGATCAGCTCGAGGTTGGCGAGCAGGCTGTCGCGGCGCTCGCCGCCGGATTCGCACAGGTTCACGAACAGGCCGTCGAGCAGGTGCTGGAGCGCGGAATGGTAGAGCAGGGGTTCGATGTGGGCGCGCTCGTCGTGCGCCGACACCAGCAGCGCCACGTCGGCGAGCGCGCGCAACGCGTTCGAGGTGTGGCGGGTCACGGTGATCACCTGTCCGCGCCGCTCGCGCATGTAGCGGCAGAGCTGGCACAGCGCCGGCTGCTTGCCGTGCTCGGAGAAGACCAGCAGCACGTCGCCGGGGCGCGCCGCGGACATGCTCGCGGTCATGTGCGCCGGGTCGAAGTTGTGCACGCTGAGGATGCCGAGCAGGGACAGCCGCTGGGCGAGGGCGCGGGCGTGGATGTCGTCCTCGCCCAGGCCGATGATGAAGACCTTGCCGGCGCCCTCGATGGCCGCGGCCGCGGCCGCGATCGCCTGCGGCGGGTTGATCAGGCGCGTGGCCTCCTCGGCCTCGGACTTCCTGCGCCACAGGCTGGTGGCGAGGGTGGCGGCGCGGTCTTCCGGCGCGGCTTCCGCGGGATCCTCGCCGTGGCCGTTGTCGGCGCGCACCAGCGCTTCGTTGACCGAAAGCTTGAGGTCGGGATAGCCGCGGAACCCGAGCTTCTGGCAGAACTTCACCACGCTCGACTGGCTGATGCCCAGCGCATTGGCGAGCTGCTGCGACGAGTAGTCGCGCAGCAGCTGCGCGTTCTCCAGCACGAAGTCGGCGATGCGGCGCTCGATGGCCGACATCCTGTCGCGTTCGGAGCGGATCTTGACCAGTGCCGACATCGGCGCGGACTCAGGCGGCCTTTTCGGACAGCGTACCCAATCCGTCGATCTCGCGGATGCCGAGGCCGGGGGCGTCGGTGATCGAGATCTCGGATTCGTTGAACAGCACGCCGCCCTTGACCGGGTCGTACTGGCACAGCGACGGCCCGTCCAGGTCGACCTTGGTGATCACGTCGGACTTGGCCACCGCAAGGTGCACCGCCGCGGCGACGCCGATGCTCGACTCGAGCATGCAGCCGATCATGCAGTCGATCCCGTGCATGCCGCAGATGTCGGCGATGCGCACCGCGTTGGAGATGCCGCCGGTCTTCATCAGCTTGATGTTGACGATGTCGGCGGCGCGCATCCGGACCAGTTCGATCACTTCCATCGGGCCGAACACGCTCTCGTCGGCCATCACCGGTGTGTGCACGCGCTCGGTGACGTAGCGCAGGCCCTCGAGGTCGTGCGCCTTGACCGGCTGCTCGACCAGCTCGAGCTTGACGCCCGCGTCCTCGAGCGTCTGCAGCGCATACACCGCCTGCTTGGCGGTCCAGCCCTGGTTGGCGTCGAGGCGGAGCAGGGCGCGGCCCTCGACCGCGGCGTGGATCGCCTTGGTCCGCTCGATGTCGACGCCGATGTCCTTGCCGACCTTGATCTTCAGCGACTCGAAGCCGCGCTCCACCGCCGCCAGCGAGTCCGCCACCATCTTGTCGATGTAGTCGACGCTGATCGTGATGTCGGTGGTGATCGCCGGCTCGCCGCCGCCGAGCAGCTTGTACAGCGGTGCGCCGTAGAGCTGGCCCCACAGGTCGTGCACTGCGATCTCGACCGCGGCCTTGGCGCTGGAATTCTTCTCCATCGCCCCCTGCACGAGGTGGGTGATGCGGTTGAGGTTGGCGATGTCCTCGCCGACCAGGCGCGGGGCGATGTAGTGGCGGATCGCGTCGACGATCGAGCCGTGCGTGTCGCCGGTGATCACCGCGGTGGCCGGCGCGCTGCCGTAGCCGACGTGGCCGGTGTCGGTGTGGACCATCACGACCACGTCCTCCACCTGCTCGACCGAGCGCAGCGCCGTCTTGAACGGCGTCTTCAGCGGAACCCGCAGCATCCCGAAGCGGATGTCAGTGATCTTCATTTGTCGTACGCCACCCGGACGATGTTGGTGATGCGGTCCACGTAGTCGTGGTCCTTGCCGAAGCGCAGCGGAAGCAGCGGCGTCAGCGACACGCCGTTGAGGTGCATCGAATGCGGCTCGCCGTCGGCGCCCATGAAGCTGCCGCCGTTGGTGTCGTGGATGACGTACGGCTGGCCGTCGATCCTGCCGGCGAACATCATCACGTGGCCCGGGATGTAGATCAGGTCGCCGACGTCCAGCGCCTCGACCGCGGCCATGCGCTTCGCGCGGGCGTCGCCGGGCTCGAAGTGGGTGCGCGCGAACACCGGGCTGACCGACTGGTCGCTGGTGTTGCGGGGCATCTGCACGCCCATGCTGTGGTAGACGTCGGACACGAAGCCGCTGCAGTCGCGGCCGTTGTACGAGTGGCCCCAGCCGTAGCGCTCGCCCAGGAACTTGAAGGCCTGGCGCAGGATGTTGGCCCGGGTCAGCGGCAGGTAGTCGCCGGCGCTGTCCTGGTTGCGCTGCAGCAGCGCCGGCGCGAACGCGAGGCTGCCGTCGGCGTTGCGCACCGGCAGTCGCAGCACCCAGGATTCGTACGGGAACTGGCCGTTGATCGCCGCGTCGTACGGCGGCGGCGCCAGCGGGATGCGCACGCCCATGTCGAGCTGCAGCTCGGAGACGCGCGGCTCCTCGCGGGTGAACACCGTGCGGGGCTTGGCGCCGGTGACCACGCGCCAGGGCCCCTGCGCGCCGTAGCCGAGCACCGCGTCGCGCGCGCCCTCGGCGATGGCGTCGGCCTCGACCCAGGCCGCGTAGCGCTCGCTGACGACGAACAGCCACTTGCCGTCGGCGCTGGCCTGCACGATCGCCACAGGCGCGCCGGGGAACAGCCCGCTTTCCTGGAACCGGTCGATGTCGGCGTCGTCGTCGCTGCTGAACACGCGCAGCGCGGTCGGGAAGGTGCGCAGCATGGCGCGATGCACGGCCATGCCGAAGCGGGTGGCCTGGGTCGCGGGGATCGCATCCATCGCGCGGTTGGCGACGATCGCGTCGAGGGTCGCCTTCGGCACGGGCTGGCCGTTTTCGTCCCAGAGCGGGCGCGACGGCGGCGAGGCGAGGCCCTCGATCCAGCCCGCGACCTGTTCGCGCGACAGCGTCGCCGGCAGCGCCGACAGGTCGTGCATGGAATCGTCGGCCTGGAACAGCCGCGCGTTGCGCGCCTCGATCGCGGCGGGCGTCATCAGCACCGCGTCCGCGTCCTTCGCGCGCGCCACCCAGAATTCGGGCGAGAAATAGGCGGCCTCGACCCCGGGGATGCCGGTGGACGAAGCGGTGGGCGCGGCCTGTCCGAGCGCCGGGGCGGGCGCGGCGGCGAAGGCGAGCGGGAGCGCCAGCGCGAGCGCCAGCGCAGAGAGGGAGGGGGTCCGGAATCGCATGCGCAGCACCTCGAAGGGCCTCAGGCGGGAGCCAGGGAAGACAGCACCGTGGCGATCAGGATCCCGAAGCCGGTGCCAAGGATATAGCCGAGCAGCGCCAGCAGCACCGCCACGGGAACGAGCGCCGCGGAATACGTCGCCGCCAGCACCGGGCAGGCGGCCACGCCGCCCACGTGCGCCAGCGACGAGATCCCGCACAGGTACAGGTCGAAATGGAACAGGCGCGCTGCGCCGAGCATGATCGCCGCGTGGATCGCCAGGATCGTCACGCCGCACAGCAGGTACAGCGGCGCGGTCGAGATGCCCTCGAAGTTGCTCTGCGAGGCCATGACCGCGACCACGGTCATCAGCAGCGCGCTGGAGATCGGGCTGGCGCCGGGGTAGCGCGCGAGCGGCGTGTGCGCGACGACCAGGCCGGCCACGGTGGCGAACATGATCGACCAGGTGGTGGCGCTGATCATCCCCGACACCGGCATGCGCGCGCCGAGCCAGGCCGAGCCCGCCGCCGCCAGCACCGCCATGCCCAGCCAGAGCAGCACGCCGTCGGTGGTCACCGGGCCGGTCGCGCGCACCTGCGCGGTCACGTATTCGGCGCTCGAGCGCGCGCGCGTCCAGCGGTTGAAGGCGGGCGCCGTCTTCGCGAGCGAGAACAGGATCGCGACCCACATCGAATAGCACACCGCGTCGGTGAGGAGCGCCAGCGCGAGCGCGTCGTCGGACATGCCGATCGCCGTCTTCACCGCGATCAGGTTCGCGCTGCCGCCCATCCAGCTGCCGCTCACCGCGGCCAGCGGCTGCCAGCCGTCCGGCACCGGAAGCACGTGCCGGAACAGCAGGTAGGTGACGGTGAAGCCGACGAACAGGCTGATCGACGTGCAGAAGAACACCGCGAGCACGCGCGGGCCGAGCGCGAGGATCGCGCGCAGGTCGCAGTTGATCATCAGCAGGAACAGCAGCGCCGGCACCATCTGCTTGATCAGCAGCCCCTGCGCCGCCTTGATCTCCGGCGTCACCTGCCACAGCCCCGCGATCGCGAGCAGGGTGACCGACAGGTACACGAGCACGATCGGCGGCGCGAACGAGAAGAGCTTCCACCCCGTGCGCCGCTCGAGGAAGGTGTAGATGCCGGCCGCCAGCAGCATCACTGCCAGGTAGGGCCAGACCGTCTGGATCATCGTTTCCCCTTGGTTCCGTACCGCGTTTTCTGCACTGCAACATCGCTCGCTTCGGGCGCGCTTATTGTGCAGTGCGGAATAGCTGATTCTTAAAACTTATACGCCAAGAATAAATTATTGACCAGTCCAGGGACGCGTGTTACACAAGCACGACTTTGCCGATCGTTGGGGAACGTTTCGGGTGCAAGCGGGTCCGAACAATGCTGCAACTGCCAAGGCGCGGACGGTGCGGCAGCGCCGTCTCCGCCACTGGGCACCTGTGGTCCTGGTGCTGCTGGCAGGCCGCGGCCTCGCCGTGCCGGCGGATACGACGGGAGCAGGCACGCGCGGGGTCGCGGCGGGAGCGGAGGTGTCGGCCAACCCGGCGGTGACGGCGGTCGCCGCGCAGGTCGATCGCGGCGACTTCGCGGGCGCCCGCGCCGCCATCGAGGCGGCCCTGCCCGCGGCGTCGCCGCTCGACCGGCGCGTGCTCGAATTCCAGCGCGAGCGCATGCGTCGCATCCTGCTCGACTTCGACCAGGACGCCGCGCAGGTGCAGGCGCGACTGCGCCGGCAGATCCCGGACCTCACCGACGCCGAGTTCGCCCGCTGGGACGCGCAGGGCCTGCTCGAGCGCATGGACATCGACGGCAGGCGCCTGTACTTCAACCGCACCGCGTCGAACCTGTTCCGGGTCAGCGCCGAGGCGAGGGCGCGCCGTGTCGACCCGAAGCCGTTCACTGCGAGTCCGCTGGAGTCCACCAACCCGCACCACCGCGAGGCGGTCGCCGCCGCGCGCGCATCCGGTTCGGACAGCGTGCTGCCGCGCCGGCTGCGCATCGTGCAGTCGCTCGTGGTGAACGCCGACGCGGTGCCGGCCGGCCAGACCGTGCGCGCCTGGATCCCGTATCCGCGCGAGATTCCCGGCCAGCAGGAAGACATCCGCTACGTGGCCAGCGAGCCGGCGGCGCACGAGATCGCGCCCGCCTCGACGCTGCAGCGCACGGTGTACTTCGAGAAGCCGGCCGTGGCCGGGAAGAAGACCGAATTCCAGGTCGCCTACGACGTCACCATCAGCGCCCGCCATTTCGACGTGGACGCGGACAAGGTGGTGCCGGCGGAGATCACGCCCGAACTCGCCCCCTTCGTGGCCGAGCGCGCGCCGCACATCGTGTTCACCGACGACCTGCGCGCGTTCTCGCGCCAGGTGGTGGGCGACGAGAAGAATCCCTGGCGGATCGCGCAGAAGCTCTACGCCGCCGTCGACCGCATCCCGTGGGCCGGCGCGCGCGAATATTCGACGATCTCCAACATCAGCGATTACGCGCTGCACGCCGGCCACGGCGACTGCGGCCAGCAGACCCTGCTGCTGATCACGCTGCTGCGCCTCAACGGCATCCCGGCGCGCTGGCAGTCGGGGATGATGTTCGCCGACGACGGCGCGAAGCAGACCTACTGGAACCTGCACGACTGGGGCCAGCTGTACATCGCGCCCTACGGATGGATGCCGGTGGACGTCACCTTCGGGCGGCTCGACGACGCCGATCCGGCCGTGGCCGGCTTCTATCTCGGCGGCCTCGACGGCTACCGCATCGCCTTCAACGACGACTACGGCCGGCCCTTCGCGCCGGCGAAGACGCATTTCCGTTCCGAAACCGTGGACCTGCAGCGCGGGGAAGCGGAGTGGAGCGGCGGCAACCTGTATTTCGACCAGTGGGACTACGACTTCGTGGTCTCGCCCACGCCACAACCATAAGGCACCGACCCCGGGGGAGAGGATATGAGCAGCACCCGCAATTTGCGCAAGTCCGTACTTTGCATGGCGATGGGCGCCTGCCTGTCGTCCCTGGTCGCCGGGCCGGTGCTCGCGCAGGCCGTCACCGGCGCCGTGGCGGGCCACGCGCAGGCCGGCACGCAGGTCACCATCACCAATCCGGCGAACGGCCTGTCGCGCACGGTGACGGTGAGCGCGGATGGCAGCTACCGCATCGGCCAGCTGCCTCCCGGCGACTACACGCTGACGTCCGGATCCGGGACGCCCGTCGCGGTCACCGTGTCCCTCGGCGGCACGACCAACGTCAACCTGACCAGCACCGGCGCCGTCGACCTCGGCGCGGTGCAGGTGGTCGGGTCGCGCGTCGTCAATCGCGTCGACGTCTACTCCACCGAGTCGGCGACCAACGTCACCCGCGAGGAGATCGCGCGCCTGCCGGTCGACCAGAGCCTGGGCTCGGTCGCGCTGCTGGCGCCCGGCGTCGTCAGTTCCGGCGCCACCTTCGGCGGCCTCACCTTCGGCGGCTCGTCGGTCGCCGAGAACGTCGTCTACATCAACGGCCTCGACGTCACCGACCCGTACCGCCGCCAGGGATATTCGAGCGTCCCGTTCGCGTTCTTCGAGGAATTCCAGGTCAAGACCGGCGGCTACTCGGCCGAGTTCGGCCGCAGCACCGGCGGCGTGATCAACGCGGTGACCCGCTCGGGCACCAACGAATTCCACGGCGGCGTCGAAGTCACGATGGAACCGTCCTCCTGGGCGGCGCCGAAGGACGACCACTTCCACGACGACGGCACCATCGACGAGCGCGACCGCACCAGCCGCGACGAGAGCCCGTTCTACAAGGCCAACATCTGGGCGTCCGGCCCGATCATGAAGGACAAGCTGTTCTTCTTCGCGATGTACGAGCGCCGCGACGCGGATTCCCAGGACATCGACACGACCGAGGCCTGGAAGACCAAGAGCGACAACGACTTCTGGGGCACCAAGCTCGACTGGCGCATCAACGACGACCACCTGCTGGAGTTCCTGGCGTTCTCCGACAAGGCCGACTCGACGACCGATTCCTACGATTACGACTGGGATTCCAAGACCTTCAGCGAATCCACCGGGCAGTCCACCGCCGGTTCGGGCGGCGACAACTGGTCGGTGACCTATACGGGCCACTTCAGCGACAACTTCGTCGCCAAGGCGATGTACGGCGTCAACAAGCGCAGCGCGCTCGCCGGCAGCCCGTGGGACGCGGGTTGCAGCATCGTGTCCCGCGACAGCAGCTACACCGCGCTGTTCGGTCCCGCCACCGGTCCGGAAGGCTGCCACCCGTCCAACAGCAGCATCAGCAGCCGCTACGACGAGCGCAAGGCGGCGCGCCTCGACTTCGAGTGGACGCTGGGCGACCACCTGGTGCGCTTCGGCTTCGACCGGGAAATCATGGATTCCGACAGCTCGCGCGTGTATCCGGGCGACGGCGTCAGCTACACGGTGCTCGGCATGCCCGCCGACGCCACGGCGGAGGAGCGCGAGCTGCCGAACGGCGAGTCCGTGCCCGACGGCGTGACCGCGTACGTGGACGCGCGCCACTACGTCACCGGCGCGCCGGTCTCGACCGAGGCGGAGGCGATCTACCTCGAGGACAACTGGAGCGTCACCCCGAACCTGCTGCTGAGCCTCGGCATCCGCGGCGACAAGTTCCACAACAAGCTCGCCTCGGGCGCCACCTTCGCGAAGGCCGACTTCAGCGACATGATCTCGCCGCGCCTCGGCTTCAGCTGGGACGTCAAGGGCGACGGCACGACCAAGGTGTTCGGCAACGCCGGCCGCTACTACATCCCGCTGACCAACAAGCTGACCGACTACTTCGGCGGCGGCACCACCGACGAGCACACCTACTACGTGCTCAACGGCTGGAGCACCCAGACCGACCCGGTCACCGGCGCCAGCTACCTGTTCCCGAACATCGGCGCGCAGATCGGCGCGGTCAACACCGACGGCAACGTGCCGGCGCCGGACGACGTCCGCACCGCGGTCTCGCGCGACCTGAAGCAGGTCTTCCAGGACGAGTACATCCTCGGGTTCCAGCGCGCCATCAACCAGGCCTGGTCGTACGGCGTCAACGCGACCTTCCGCAAGGTCTCGCGCGCCGTCGAGGACGTGCGCACCAACCACGTCGAAGGCTGCCCGTGGTACTCGGGCGACTGGCCGATCCTCAACCCGGGCGAGAAGAACACGCTGTGGTGCCCGGACACGAACGACTGGGTGACCTTCGACAACTCCGAGGACGGCTACAAGGCGCTCGGCAGCGGCGCGATCATGGGCTACAAGAAGCCCAAGCGCACCTACAAGGCCGTCGAGTTCCAGCTCGACCGCGCGTGGGACGACAAGTGGTCCTTCAACGCCAGCTACCTCTGGTCCAAGTCGGAAGGCAACATCGAGGGTCCGGTCAATTCGGATACCGGCTACAACGACACCAACCTGGTCCAGTACTACGACCACCCGGCGGTCAACGAGCGCTACGGCGTCCTGTTCAACGACCATCGCCACCAGATCAAGCTCCGCGGCAGCTACAAGCTCAACGAGCAGTGGCTGTTCGGCGCGACGTTCTCGGCGATCTCGGGCGGCCCGATCAGCGCCTACGGCGTGCGCTGGCCCAACGACAACCGCAGCGCCGGCGGCCCCGGCGAGTTCAGCGGCGGCGGCTCGGGCTGGCTGTGCGTCTCGGGTTGCGGCGACTACACCACGCGCGAGCTCGTCTACTCGCCGCTGGGCGCGTTCGGCCGCATGCCCTGGGTCAGGGACCTGAGCGCGAACGTCACCTGGACGATCCCGGTGTCGGTCGGCGAGCTCAAGGCGCGCTTCTCCGTCTACAACCTGCTCAACAGCCAGACGACGGTGAACGTGCACACCCGCTACGAAAGCACGCCCGGCACCGAGATGCCGTACTTCGGCCAGGCCAAGGGCTGGCAGTCGCCGCGGTACATGCAGCTGGTCGTGTCCTACAGCTTCTGAGTGATACCCCCTGGGCGGCCCGCGCGTCGGGCCGCCCCTTTTTTTTTGTGGAAGGCAGCATGCAGCAAGGCAATGCCCGCGGCGGCGCGGGAACCTGCGACGGCGTCGCGCTGGCGGCGCTCGCGCAGCGCGAAGGCACGCCACTCCACGTGTACTCCGCCGCGGCGATCCGCGGCCGGCTGCGCGCCCTCCAGGAGGCGCTCGCCGGGCTCGACGCCGGGGTGTGCTACGCGGTGAAGGCCAACAGCAACGGCGCGATCCTGCGCCTCATGGCCGAAGAGGGTGCCGGCGCGGACATCGTGTCCGGCGGCGAATTGTGGCGGTCGCTGCGCGCGGGCATCCCGGCGGAGCGGATCGTGTTTTCCGGCGTGGGCAAGTCCGCTGGCGAGATCGCGCAGGCGCTGGACGCGGGCGTGGCGCGCTTCAACATCGAATCGCGCGCCGAACTCGAGCTCCTGGACGCGATCGCCGCGGAACGCGGGCAGGTCGCGCGCGCGGCGGTGCGCATCAACCCCGACGTGGACGCGCTCACCCACGCCAAGATCTCCACCGGCAAGTCCGAGAACAAGTTCGGCGTCTCCATCGACGAGGCCCGCGGCTGGTTCGCGCAATCCGACCGCTGGCCGTCGGTGCGGCTCGACGGGCTGCACATGCACATCGGCTCGCAGATCCTCAGCCTCGAACCGGTGCGGCAGGCGCTGCAGCGGATGGCCGCATTCTGGCGCGAGCTGGAATCGGGGGGGCACCGCATCGCCAGCATCGACGTCGGCGGCGGCCTCGGCGTGCGCTACCGCGAAGGCGAGCGCGCGATCGACGCGGCCGCGTACGTCGCGGAGATCCGCAACGCGCTCGACGGTTTCGGCGGCCGGATCCTGGTCGAGCCGGGCCGCTACCTGGTCGCCGAGGCGGGCCTGCTGCTCAGCCGCGTCCTGCTGGAAAAGGAAGGCGAGGCGCGCCGCTTCCTGGTGCTCGACGCGGCGATGAACGACCTCCTGCGGCCGAGCCTGTACGACGCCTGGCACGACATCGTCCCGCTGGGCGCCGCCGCGGAACGCGAAGCGGTGGAGTACGACGTGGTCGGCCCGGTCTGCGAGAGCGGCGACACCTTCGCCACCGCGCGCGCGCTGCCCCGCTGCGAGGCCGGCGACCTGGTCGCGATCCTCGGCACGGGCGCGTACGGCGCCTCGATGGCGTCCACATACAACTCGCGCCCGCTGGCGGCCGAGGTGCTGGTCGACGGCGACCGGTACGCGGTGGTCCGGCGCCGGCAGTCCCTGGATGAGATGATCGCCGGCGAACAGTTCGCCGACGCCTGGAGGAGCCCGTGAAGCACGCCACCCGAATCCTGTCCGCGGCGCTGGCCGCGGCGCTCTCGACCGCGGTCGCCGGCTGCGCCGGGCAGGCGGCGCGCGCCGATGCGCCGCCGCGCCCGCTCACGCTCGACACCCACGTCGACATCCCGCTCGACTACATGCGCGCGCCGCAGTTCGACGTCGGCCACGACACGCCGCTGCAGGTCGACCTCGGGAAGATGGAGCGCGGGGGACTGGATGCCGCATTCTTCGTCGTCTACGTGGGGCAGGGGCCGCTCACGCCGGAGGGCTACGCGGACGCCGTCGCCAAGGCCGACCGCAAGTTCTCCGCGATCGCGCTGATGCTGCAGAAGTATCCGGAGCGGATCCGCGCCGCGCTCACCCCGCAGGACGTGCGCGACAACCGCGCGCGCGGACTGCTGTCGGCGATGATCGGCATCGAGAACAGCTATTCGCTCGGCCACGACCTGGGCCGCATCGATTCTTCGTTCGCGAAGGGCGCGCGCTACCTCGGCCTCGTGCACGTCGGCAACAACGACCTGTGCAGCAGCGCCAATCCGGACACGAAAGCCGGCGAGCCGGCGCTCAACAGCCCCGAAGACGCGGGCATGAGCGAGTTCGGCCGCGCGGCCGTCGCGCGCGCCAACGCGCTGGGGATGATGGTCGACATCTCGCACGCGTCCGACAAGTGCGTGCTCGACGCCATCGCCGCGTCGAAGGCGCCGATCATCGCCTCGCACTCGTCCTCGCGCGCGCTGGTGGACGTGCCGCGCAACCTGCCGGACGACCTGCTGCGCGCGATCGCCGCCGACGGCGGGGTCGTGCAGGCGGTGGCCTACAAGGAGTTCCTGAAGAAGGATCCGGAGCGGGCCAGGGCCGAGAAGGCGCTGCAGGACCAGGTCGTGCGCGACGCCGGCGACACCGAATACGACAGCGAGAAGCACGATTACCTGCCGGCGATGGCCGCGGGCATGGCCGAGATCGAGAAGGCGCACCCGCTCGCCAGCCTCGACCAGTACATGGACCACATCCAGCACATGGTGGACGTGGCCGGCATCGACCACGTCGGCATCGCGTCCGACATGGACGGCGGCGGCGGGATCACCGGCTGGATGGACGCCTCGCAGACCGCGAACGTGACCGCGGCGCTGCGCGCGCGCGGTTTCAGCGAAGCCGACATCGCGAAGATCTGGGGCGGCAACCTGCTGCGCGTGTGGCAGGCGGCGATCGACGAGGCGGCGCGCGAGCGCGGGGCCGCGCAGTGAGCGCGCGGCTCGCGACGCTGGGGCTGCTGCTTTGCGCGGGCACGGCGGCCGCGGGCGCGGCGCCGGCCACGCAGGCCGCCACGGCCACGACGCAGGCGGAATCGCGTGCCCCGGGCCCCTCGGAACAGGCGATCGACGCGACGGTCCGCGCGACGATCGCGCGCTACCACCTTCCCGGGATCGCGGTCGGCGTGATCGAGGACGGCCAGGTCGCCTTCGCCCGCGGCTACGGGGAAACGGTCGCCGGCAGCGGCGATCCCGTGACGACGCACACGCTGTTCAAGATCGCCTCCAACAGCAAGGCGATGACCGCGAGCACGCTCGCGCGGCTCGTCCAGCAGGGAAAGCTCGGCTGGGACGATCCGGTGGTGAAGCACCTGCCGGGCTTCTCGATGCACGACCCGTGGGTGACGGAACACATGACCGTGCGCGACCTGCTCGTGCACGACAGCGGCCTGCCGGAAGGCGGGGGCGACCTGATGCTGTGGCCCGAGCCGAACCTGTTCGACCGCGACGACATCGTCCACGGCCTGCGCTACATCAAGCCGGCCTACGGCTTCCGCGCGGGCTACGCCTACGACAACCTGCTGTACGTGGTCGCCGGCCAGGTGGCCGCGGCGGCCGGCGGCGGTTCCTACGAGGAGGTCGTGCGGCGCGAGCTGTTCCAGCCGCTGGGCCTCGACGAATGCCGCGTCGGCGAGTTCACGCTGGCCGGCGCGGGCAGCGTCGCCCAGCCGCACATGCGCGACGGCGACGCGAACGTGGCCATGCGCGAGGACCCGGCGGTCGTTCCCGCGATCGCGTCGGCGCCGGCCGGCGGCATCCGCTGCAGCCTGGACGACATGCTCGCCTGGGCGCGCAACTGGCTGGTGCCGACGCCGGCCCAGCTGGAATGGCTCGGCCCGGCGCAGCGCGCCGAGATGTGGAAGGCGCGCACGCCGATGCCGATCTCGTCGCTGAAGAAGCGCTGGGACGACACCCACTATTACGCCTACGCGTTCGGCTTCCGCCTCGCGGACGCCGACGGCGAGTGGACGGTGTCGCACACCGGGACGCTCGGCGGCATGTATTCGATGATGATGCTCCTGCCGGATCGCCGCTCCGGCTTCGTGTTCATGATCAACGGCGAGGGAGGCACCGCGCGCACCGTGCTCGGCGAGGCGCTGCTGAAGCTGTTCACCGCGCCGGCGAAGTCGCTGGGCGTCGACGGCTACGCCGACGACCTCGAACGGCCGGCGGCGCCCGCGAGCGCGGCGGCGCAGCCCGCGCCGCAGCCGGCGCTGCCCGACGCGTCGAAGCGGGTCCCGGTGACGGCGGCGCAGATGCGGCAGTGGCTCGGCACCTGGCGCGACCCCTGGTTCGGCGATGTCCGCATCTGCCCGGCCGGCGACGGCGTGGAATGGCGCTCGGCGAAGTCCCCGAAGATGCACGGCACGATCGGGGAACTCGACGGGCGCTACCTGCTGCACTGGGACGACATCGCGGTGGACATCGATGCATGGCTCGATTTCGCCGGCAGCGGCGGCGCGAAGACGCTGCGCATGGCCAAGCTCGATCCGGACGGCGACTTCAGCTCGGACTACGAGGACCTCGCGTTCACGCGCGTGGGCGATTGTGAGTAGGGCGGCCGCGACGGTCGCGGCGCTGCTGCTGGCGCTGGGCGTCGCCGCCGCCGCGAACGCCGGCGCCGCGGCGCTTCCGTCGCCCACGCCGACGCCGACGCCGCAGGATCCCCCGGCGCCGGTGCTGTCGCCGGCGAGGACGATGGCCGAGGCCGGCATGGTCGACATCCGCAGCCTCGTGCCCGACATGTCGCAGCAGATCGCCTACGCGGGCAGCGACAACTTCGTCGGCGCCCCGGTGGACGGGTACGAGGCCCCGCGCTGCGGGCTCAGGCGCGAAGCCGCGGAGGCCCTCGCGCGCGTCGAGCAGGCGCTGCGCGCGCGCCACCAGCGCCTGCGCATCTTCGACTGCTACCGGCCCGCGCGCGCCGTCGCGCACTTCATGCGCTGGGTCGCCGACACCGCCGACCAGCGCACGAAGGCCGCGCATTACCCGGACCTGGACAAGTCGCGGCTCACCGGCGGGTACATCGCGCCCGTGTCCGGCCACAGCCGCGGCGGCACCGTCGATCTCACGCTGCTCCAGTGCGACGACGGCGACGCGGACTGCAGGCCGCTCGACATGGGCACCGGCTTCGACTGGTTCGCACCGCTGGCCAACACCGATTCGCCCGAGGCGACGCCCGCGCAGCGCGCGAACCGCCACGTGCTGCTGGATGCGATGGCGGCGCAGGGCTTCCGCAACTATCCGATGGAGTGGTGGCACTACACGCTGCAGCCCGAGCCGACGCCGCACACCCTCTACGACGTTCCCGTGACCGCACCGGATGCCCCGATGCCGCAGGCCGCGATCGACCGACTGATGGAGCGCTACGACGGCAACGTCCCGGGCGCATCGCTGCTCGTGCTCAAGGACGGCGAAGCCGTCGTGCGCCGCGGCTACGGCCGCTCCGACCTCGAGGCCGGCGTCGAGGCGGGCCCGTCGACCGACTACCGCCTGGCCTCGGTCAGCAAGCAGTTCACCGCCGCCGCGATCCTGCTGCTGCAGGAGGACGGGAGGCTCTCGGTCGACGACCCGGCGCGCAAGTGGCTGCCCGAGCTGCCGCCGGCGGCGGACGCGATCACGCTGCGGCACCTGCTCACGCACACCTCCGGCCTCGTCGACTACGAGGACCTCATGGGCGACGACTGGCAGGGGCAGATCCGCGACGCCGGCGTGCTCGCGCTGCTGACGAAGGAGAACCGGCTCTACTTCGCGCCGGGGACCTCGTACCGCTACAGCAACAGTGCCTATGCGCTGCTCTCGCTGGTGGTGGAGCGCGCGTCCGGCGTGGCCTATCCGGACTTCCTGCAGGCGCGCATCTTCGGCCCGCTCGGCATGCACGACACGCTGGCCTACGTCGCCGGCGGCCGCGAACCGCCGCATCGCGCCTGGGGCTACACCTCGAACGGAAGCGGGCAAGCCGAAGGCGGCGCGCCGGACGCGGGCTGGACGCGCACCGACCAGAGCACGACCAGCGCGGTCCTCGGCGACGGCGGCATCTATTCGTCGATCGACGACCTCGCGCGCTGGGACGCCGCGCTCTACGACGACCGGCTGCTCGGCGACGCCTCGCGCAAGCTCGCGTTCTCGCCGCACGTCGAGGTCGTCGGCGAAGGCTACGAGGCGCAGTACGGCTTCGGCTGGCGCATCACCGGCGAGACGCTGTGGCATTCGGGCGAGACGATCGGCTTCCGCAACGTGATCGTGCGCTGGCCGCAGCGCCATCTCACCGTCGTGCTGCTGAGCAATCGCAACGATCCCGAGCCCTACCGCACCGCGCTGGCGATCGGGGCGCTGTTCATGGCAGGCGCCACGCCCCCTTGACGCCGCCGGGAGTAGTGCTGTCCGCATGGACGGCTTCCCGGCCCAGCGGCAACGCATGGTGGAGCGCCAGGTCGAGGCGCGCGGCATCCGCGATGCGCGCGTCCTGCGGGCGATGCGCGCGGTCCCGCGCGAGGAATTCCTCGGTGCCGGCATGCGCGAGTTCGCCTACGAGGATTCGCCGCTGCCGATCGAGGCGGGGCAGACGATCTCGCAGCCCTACATCGTCGCGCTGATGCTCGAAGCCGCCGAGCTCGGGCCGGGCGACCGGGTGCTCGAGATCGGCGCGGGTTCCGGCTACGCGGCCGCGGTGATGTCGCGGCTCGCGGGCGAAGTGTTCACCATCGAGCGCCATGCCGAACTGGCCGCGCTCGCGCGCGAGCGCCTCCAGCGCCTCGGCGTCGGCAACGTCGTCGTCCGCACCGGCGACGGCAGCGGCGGCTGGCCGGAGGCGGCGCCGTTCGACGCGATCCTCGCCGCGGCCGGGGCGCCCGGCGTGCCCGAGATGCTGCGCCGCCAGCTGGCGATCGGTGGCCGGCTGATCATGCCGGTCGGCGCAACGCAGCGCCGCCAGCACCTGCTCAAGCTCACCCGCACCGGCGACGATGCTTGGCGCGAGGAGGACCTGGGCGACGTGCTGTTCGTGCCGCTGGTCGGGGCGCACGCCTGGCTCGACGATGCGCCCGTGGCGGACGCGCCGGCGCGCGAGGCGCCGGCACAGGCCCCGGCGTCCGCACCCGCGAAGGCAGCGGCGAAGGCGCCGCGCCGCGAACGCGAGCGCGCGTCGATCCCGGCCCTGCTTGCGGCCACCGTCGAGCCCCTGCCGGATCCGGACGAGGCGGAGGCTTTCGGCGCCGCGTACGACCGTTACGGCGGCGCCACCGTGGTCCTGCTGGGCGAAGCGAGCCACGGCACCTCGGAGTTCTATCGCGCCCGCGCCGCGATCACCCGGCGCCTGATCGAGCAGCACGGCTTCCGCATCGTCGCGGTCGAGGCCGACTGGCCCGATGCGGCGACGATCGACCGGCACGTGCGCGGGCTGCCGCGGCCGCAGGGGCAGGACACGCCGTTCCAGCGCTTCCCGACCTGGATGTGGCGCAACCGCGAGATGACCGCCTTCGTCGCCTGGCTGCGCAACCACAACCTGAAGCAGCCGCCGGAGCGCCAGGTGTCGTTCCACGGCCTCGACCTGTACAGCCTCAACACCTCGATCCGCGCCGTGGTCGACTACCTCGACCGCGTCGACCCCGATGCGGCCGCGGTTGCGCGGCGCCGCTACGGCTGCCTCGCGCCCTGGGCCAGCGAGCCCGCCGGCTACGGGCGGATGGCCCTCACCCAGGGCTACGCGCTGTGCGAGCGCGCGGTCACGGACATGCTGCGCGAGCTGCTCGACATGCGCATGAAGTACACCGCGCGCGACGGCCGCGACTGGTTCGACGCCGCGCAGAACGCGCGCCTGGTGCGCAACGCCGAAGCCTACTACCGCGCGATGTACTACGGCTCCGCGGATTCCTGGAACCTGCGCGACAGCCACATGTTCGAAACGCTCCGGCACCTGCTCGACGCCGGCGGGCAGGGCGCGCGCGCCGTGGTCTGGGCGCACAACTCGCACATCGGCGACGCGCGCGAGACCGAGATGGGCGAAGTGCGGGGCGAGCACAACATCGGCCAGCTCGCGCGCGAGGCCTTCGGCACCGGCGCCGCGCTGCTGGGCTTCGGCACCCATTCGGGCACCGTCGCCGCCGCTTCCGACTGGGACGCGCCGATGCAGGTGATGCGGGTCAACCCGTCGCGGCCGGACAGCGTCGAGCGCCTGTTCCACGACGCGGGCACGCTGGAACCGGCGGCGGCCTGCTCGCTGCTCGACCTGCGCGGCGGCGGGCTCCGCCAGGGCCAGGCCCGCGACGCGCTGAAGCCGACGCGCCTGGAGCGTTACATCGGCGTCGTCTACCGCCCCGACACCGAGCGCTGGAGCCATTACGCCGCCTCGTCGCTCGCGCGCCAGTACGACGCCTGGACCTGGTTCGACCGCCCCGGTGGGGGCGACGCGCTCGCCGGCGGGCAGGGCCGCGGCACGCCGGACACCTGGCCGTTCGGCGTCTAGCGCCCGGCGCCGCCAGGCGCCTCGCATCATCGTCGGCGGAGCATCGCCTGTAGAATCCGCGGATGGCCGGAACCGATTCGACCCGCGCGATCCTGTTCGCCCTCGGCGCCAACTTCGCCATCGCCGTGGCGAAGGGCGTGGCGGCGTGGTTCACCCACTCCAGCGCGATGCTGGCCGAGACCGTGCATTCGCTCGCGGACTGCGGCAACCAGCTGCTCCTGCTGCTGGGCATGCGCCAGGCGAAGAAGCCGGCGTCGCAGGAGCATCCCCTCGGCCACGGCAAGGCCGTGTACTTCTGGTCGTTCCTTGTCGCGCTGATGCTGTTCAGCGTCGGCGGCATGTTCTCGCTGTACGAAGGCATCCACAAGCTGCAGCACCCGACGCCGCTGAAGCAGTGGTGGTGGGCCGCCGGCGTGCTGGTGTTCGGCATCGTCGCCGAGGGCATCTCGATGCGCGCCTGCCTGCAGGAAGTCGCGAAGGTGCGCGGCGGCCGCAGCCTGTGGCGCTGGTTCCGCGGCAGCCGCCAGAGCGAGCTCGTCGTGATCTTCGGCGAGGACCTCGCCGCGCTGCTTGGCCTGTGCTTCGCGCTGGCGGCGGTGCTGTTGTCCGTCGCCACCGGGAACCCTGTCTGGGACGCGATCGGCACGGTGGCGATCGGCGCGCTGCTGATGGTCGTGGCCGTGCTCGTCGCCATCGAGGTCAAGGCGATGCTGATCGGGCAGAGCATCGACCCGCACCGCCAGGCGCAGATGCGCGCGTTCCTCGAGTCCCGGCCCGAGGTCGCCAACGTGATCAGCCTGATCACGCTGCAGCTCGGCAGCGAGGTGATGGTCTCGGTGCAGGCGCGCATGCGCGAGGCCAGCGACGCGCAGGCGCTGCTCCTGTCCATCAACGCGGTGGAGCGCGCCATGAAGCGCGAGTTCCCCGAGGTCCGCTGGAGCTTCTTCGAGCCCGAGCAGGCGGCCGTCGCCGACCCCGCCTGACGCTAGGCGAGGATTTCGAGGCGCGGCGGCGGGGCGGAGGGATCGGCGAGGGCGGCGTGGAGCTGCGCGAGCGCGGGCGCCAGCGCGGCTTCGAGGCGCCACGGCGGATTCAGCACCAGCATCCCGCTGCCGTTCATGCGCAGCGGCGAGTCGTCGGGACGCACGAGCAACTCGACGCGCAACCCGCCGCCGGCCTTCGTAGCGAGTTTGCCCGCCGCCCGCAGGAACGGCTGCAGCGCGCGGCGCTGCTTGACCGGGTACCAGAGCGCGAACACGCCCTGCGGCCAGCGCGCGATCCCTTCCTTCAGCGCCGCCAGGGCCGTGTCGAACTCGGCGAGCTGCGCTTCGTAGGGCGGGTCGACGAGCACCAGTCCGCGCGCATAACGGCGGCCTTCGACCGCCGGCGGCAGCAGGGCCCTCATCGCCGCATAGCCGTCGCGGCGATGCACGGCGACGCGGGGATCGGGGCGGAACGCGTAACGGAGCGCTGCCGCTTCCTCCTCCTGCAGCTCGCAGCAGGCGATGCGGTCGTCGTCGCGCAGCGCGTGCGCGAGGAGCCACGGAGAACCCGGATAGGCGTCGGCGCCGTGGGCGGACCGGCAGGCCGCGATTGCCGCGAGGTAGCGTTCGACGGGCGGCGCGAACCCTCCGGCCGGCGCAGAGGCTTCCAGCCGCGCGATCCCGTCGTCGGCCTCGGCGGTGCGCAGGGCCGCCTCGCCGCCGAGCGCGTACACGCCGCGCCCCGCATGGGTGTCCAGGGCGAACACGGGGGCCGGCTTGGCCATCAGGGCGTCGCACAGGGCCAGCAGCACGACGTGCTTGAGCACGTCGGCGTGGTTGCCGGCATGGAAGGCGTGGCGGTAGTTCATCCGGCCAGTCTAGCGGCGCCCGCGCCGCGCGGGCCGCCCGGACCATGACCGAATGCATGGGCGCCGGCCCGCGCGGCCTGCCAGACTCGGCGTTCCCGTGGCGTCCTTGGGGGACGAGCCTTGAAGCGATACGTACTGGCGGCCAGCCTGGCCGTGGCGGCGACCGCCGCCTCCGCGCAATCGATGACACCGGTCGACCTGGACATGGTCGCCCGCATCCGGCAGGAAGCCTTCCAGCATTCGCAGGTGATGGCGACCCTGCAGGAACTCACCGAGGACGTCGGCCCGCGCCTGACCGCCTCGCCGAACATGGACAAGGCCAACGCCTGGGCGCGCGAGAAGCTTTCCGGCTGGGGCATGGCCAACGTCCACGACGAAGCGTTCGACAAGTTCGGTCGCGGCTGGGACTACTCGCATTCGCGCGTCGAGATGGTCTCGCCGCACGCCGTGCCGCTGTACGCGATCCCGAAGGCGTGGACGCCCGGCACCAACGGCCCTGTCGAGGGCGACGCGATGATCGTCGCCATCAAGTCGAAGGCCGACCTGGAACAGTACAGGGGCAAGCTCAAGGGCAAGATCGTGCTCGTCAGCGATGCGCGCGAGTACAAGCCCGGCACCGAGGCCGACTGGCAGCGCCTGGACGCCGACGGCCTGGCCAAGCTGCACGAGTTCGAGGTGCCGGCCGACCGCAGCGGCGACAACGGCGACCGCATGAAGCGCTTCCGCGACCGCTGGGAACTCGTCCCGCTGGTGAACAAGTTCCTCGTCGACGAGGGCGCGCTCGCCGCGGTCAGCATCAGCAGCCGCGACAACGGCATCATCGGCGTCGCGGGCGGCGGTTCGCGCATGGCCGGCGATCCGGTCGGCGTGCCCGAGGTCGCCATGCTCGCCGAGCAGTACAACCAGATCATGCGCGACGTCAAGGCCGGCACGCCCGTGCGCCTGCGCATCGACGTGGATTCGCGCTTCACCACCGACGACGACCGCGCCGGCTACAACACCATCGCCGAGATCCCGGGCTCCGGCCCGAAGGCCTCCGAGATCGTGATGCTCGGCGCGCACATGGATTCCTGGCATTCCGGCACCGGCGCCTCCGACAACGGCGCGGGCGTGGCGGTGATGATGGAAGCCATGCGCATCCTGAAGGCGGTCGGCGCGCATCCGAACCGCACCATCCGCGTCGCGCTGTGGAGCGGCGAGGAGCAGGGCCTGATCGGCTCCGCCGACTACGTCGCGAAGCACTTCGCGTCGTACCCGCCGCCGAAGGATCCGGAGGAGGCCAAGCTGCCGTCGTTCTTCCGCCAGGACCGCGGCGAGCTGCAGTTCAAGCCGGAATACAACCGCCTGTCGGTGTACTTCAACCTCGACAACGGCTCCGGCAAGATCCGCGGCGTGTACGCGCAGCAGAACATGGCGGCGATGCCGATCTTCGAATCGTGGATCAAGCCGTTCAACGACGTCGGCGCGACCGACGTGGTCTCCGGCGACACCGGCAGCACCGACCACATCTCGTTCGACCGCGTCGGCCTGCCGGGCTTCCAGTTCGTGCAGGACGGCCTGGACTACTTCAGCAACGTCCACCACACCAACCTGGACACGCTCGACCACGCGTCGGCGGAAGACCTGAAGCAGGCCGCTGCGATCGTGGCCAGCATGGTGTACGACGCGGCGATGGCGCCGCAGCGCTTCCCGCGCAAGCCGATGTCGAAGAACTGACCGAACGATCGAAAAAGGGCGGCGGCCGGTTCGGCCGCCGCTTTTTTTTGCCCGTCAGTGCGCGGCCAGGCGCAACTCGATGCCGAGCGCCGCGAACGCGTCGGGTTCGAGGTCCAGGTCGGCGCGCAGCAGCGGCCGCGCGTCCAGCCAGCGCCTGGGCAGCGACAGCGCGAGACGGCCGCCTTCCGCGTCCAGCCGCAGGTCCGGCAGTTCGTCCGGCTCGTGCGAACGGTGCAGCAGCACCGCCAGGCGCAGCAGCGCGGCCAGGCGTCGCGTGGCCGGCAGCAGGCGGTCCGGGATCAGCTCGAACGCCGCCTTCGGGATCCTGCGGCGGTGCGCGCGCACCAGCGCCGCGAGCATGCGCTGTTCCGGCACCGAGAAGCCGGCGATGTCCGAATGCTGCAGCACGTAGGCGCCGTGCACCTGGTACTGGCTGTGCGCGATCGCGAGGCCCAGCTCGTGCAGGCGCGCGGCGCGCACCAGCATCCAGCGGTCGTCGGGGCCGAGCTGCCAGTCGCGGCTGACCCGCTCGAACAGCTGCGCGGCGGTGGCGGCGACGCGTTCGGCCTGCGCCGCGTCGATGCCGTAGCGCTGCATCAGCGCCAGCACCGAGGCGTCGCGCGGATCGTCGGCGCCGCCTCGGCCGAGCATGTCGTACAGCACGCCCTCGCGCAGCGCGGCCTTGCTCACGCCCATGCGTTCCAGCCCGAGCGCGCCGAACGCGGCCTCCAGCACCAGCAGGCCGCCGGCGATGACCGGGCGGCGCTCGTCGGACAGGCCGGGCAGGTCGATGGCCTCGATGCGGCCGGCGCGCAGCAGCCGCTCGCGCACCTGCGGCAGCGCCTCGGCGGTCACCGCGCCCTTGGTCAGCTTCATCGCCGCGCAGATGTCGCCGACCGCCTTGATCGTGCCCGAGGCGCCGAGGGTTTCCTGCCAGCCGAGGTGGCGGTACACGCCCGCGAACTGCTGGAACTGCGCGCCGACTTCCAGCAGCGCCTCGTCCCAGCGCTTCGCGGTCAGCCTGCCGTCGCCGAAGAAGCGCGCGGTGGTCGCCACGCAGCCGAGCTGCAGGCTCTCGCGCTCGATCGCGTCGAGCCCGCTGCCGATGATGCATTCGGTCGAGCCGCCGCCGATGTCGATCACCAGCCGCAGCTCGCCCGCCTTCGGCGGCTGCGCGTGGGCGACGCCGAGGTAGATCAGGCGCGCCTCCTCGCGGCCGGAGATCACTTCGATCGCGTGCCCGAGCGCGGTCTCCGCCGGCACCAGGAAGGCCTGCGGCGCCTTCAGCGCGCGCACCGTGTTGGTCGCGACCGCGCGCACGCGTTGCGACGGAATGTCGCGCAGGCGCTGGCCGAAGCGCGACAGGCATTCCAGGGCGCGCGCGCGCACGTCGGGGTCCAGGCCGCCCTTGCCGTCGAGGCCTTCGGCGAGCCGCACCATCTCGCGGATCCGGTCGACCGTGCGCAGCTGGCCGAGGACGTAGCGCGACACGACCATGTGGAAGCTGTTGGAGCCCAGGTCGATCGCCGCCAGCAGGTCGCCGTCCTGGAGCGGCAGGGCAGCGGAACGCAGGCGCAGGTGGGGGGCGTCGGTCATGCGCCGTCGAGCTCCGCGAGCAGGGTCGCCTGGGCGGCGTGCGGCGCTTCGCCCGCCGCGGGACGCAGGCGCCGGTAGCTGCCGTCGGGCAGCAGCTCCCAGGCGTTGAGGTTGTCGGCGAGGTAGTTGTCGAGCGCCTCGCGCTTCACCCGCGCCGCGAGCGCGGGATCGAGGATCGGGAAGCACACCTCCACGCGCCGGAGCAGGTTGCGCTCGAGCCAGTCGGCGCTCGCGCAGTACAGCTCGGGCGCGCCGTCGTTGCCGAACCAGTAGGCGCGCGCGTGCTCGAGGAAGCGGCCGACCACCGAACGCACGCGGATGTTGTCGGACACGCCGGGGACGCCCGGCCGCAGCGTGCACGCGCCGCGCACGATCAGGTCGATGGACACGCCGGCCTGCGAGGCTGCGTACAGCGCACGGATCACCCCGGGTTCGTTGAGCGCGTTCATGCGCGCCAGGATCCGCGCCGGGCGGCCGGCGCGCGCGTGCGCGGCCTCGCGCCCGATCATGGCGAGGATGCCGTCGTGCAGGGTGAACGGCGACTGCAGCAGCCGGCGCAGGCCGACGTCGGGCGCGAGGCCGGACAGCTGCTGGAACACCTGGTGCACGTCGGCGCCGATCGCCTCGTCCGCGGTGAGCAGGCCGAGGTCGGTGTAGGCGCGCGCGGTGCCGGCGTGGTAGTTGCCGGTGCCCAGGTGCACGTAGCGGCGCAGCCTGCGGCCCTCGCGGCGCACCACCAGCAGCATCTTCGCGTGCGTCTTGTAGCCGACCACGCCGTACACCACCTGCACGCCCGCTTCCTGCAGGCGGTCGGCGAAGCCGAGGTTGGCCTCCTCGTCGAAGCGCGCGCGCAGTTCGACGACCGCGGTGACGTCCTTGCCGTTGCGCGCGGCCTGGACCAGCGCCTCGACGATCGCGGACCCCTTGCCGGTGCGATACAGGGTCTGCTTGATCGCCAGGACGTTCGGGTCCTCGGCCGCCTGCTTGACCAGCTCGAGCACCGGGCCGAACGCGTCGTACGGGTGGTGCAGCAGCACGTCGCCCTCGCGGATCCGGTCGAACATGGCCTCGCCGCCGCGCAGCTTGCGCGGCTGGAACGGCGGGTACTTCAGCTCCGGGCGCTGCACCATGTCGTACACCTGCACGGCGCGGTTGAGGTTCACCGGCCCGTCGATGCGGTACACGGCGTTGCCCGGCAGGTCGAAGTTGTCCAGCAGCATCTTCACGATCGGCGCCGGGCAGTCCTGCGCGATCTCCAGCCGCATCGCGCGCAGGTAGCCGCGCCCGGCGAGCTCGTCGCGCAGCGCCAGCGCGATGTTCTCGACTTCCTCGCCGTCGACGATCAGCTCGGAGTTGCGCGTCACCCGGAACTGGTACGCGCCCTTGACGCGCATGCCGGGGAACAGCTCCTCGACGAAGCTCGACAGCATCGCCGAGAGGAACACGAAGTCGCTGTCGCCGCCCGACACCTCCGGCGGCAGCTGGATGATGCGCGGCAGCGAGCGCGGCGCGCGCACGATCGCCAGGTGGCCGGCACGGCCGAACGCGTCGCGGCCTTCCAGCACCACCACGATGTTCAGCGACTTGTTGAGGATCTTCGGGAACGGGTGGGCCGGGTCCAGGCCCAGCGGCGACAGGACCGGCAGGATCTCGTCGCGGAAGTATTCGCGCAGCCAGCGCGCCTGCGCGTCGTTCCAGTGCGCCGGCGCGAGCACGCGCACGCCGGCTTCGCCCAGCGCCGGGCGCAGCACCTGGTTCCAGCAGGCGTACTGCGCCTCGACCAGCTCGGCGGCGCGCTCGTGGATGCGGCGCAGCACCGTCGCCGGCGGCAGCGCGTCCGGCGCGAGCGGCGCGTCGAAGTCCTGCGCGTGCTGCACGGTGGCGGCGCGGATCTCGAAGAACTCGTCGAGGTTCGTGCACGAGATGCACAGGAAGCGCAGCCGCTCCAGCAGCGGCACAGACGGATCCTGCGCCTGCGCGAGGACGCGGAAGTTGAAGTCGAGCTGCGACAGCTCGCGGTTGGAGTACAGCGCGGGATCGCGCAGCGGATCGTCCGCCGGCGCCGGCGCCGCCGCCGCGGGATTCCGGCCGGCAAGCTTCGGGCCGGCGCGCTTCGCGGTGTCGTGGTTCAAGTGGCCTCCCAGGCCGCGGGTTCGCGCGGCCGCACGCGCTCGGCGCCGAACACGCAGGCGAAGGTGCTGCCGCGACCGACTTCGCTCTCGATCGACAGACGGGCCTGGTGCAGGCCCAGCACGTGCTTGACGATGGCCAGCCCCAGGCCGGTGCCGCCGCTCTCGCGCGACCGGCTGGTCGACACGCGGTAGAACCGTTCGGTCAGGCGCGGCAGGTGCGCGGCCGGGATGCCGTAGCCGCTGTCGGCGACGGCGAGCACGGCGCCGCCGCCCTCGCGCCGGAATTCGATGCGGATCGTGCCGCCGGCGGGCGTATATCGCACCGCGTTGCTCACCAGGTTCGAGAACGCGCTGTGCAGCTCGCGCACCGAGCCCCAGAGGTCCACGCCGGCGGTGTCGGAAACGAGGACCTCGTGCCGGCCCTGGCTGAGCGCCTCGGCCTCGCGGCGCAGCGTGGCGAGCATCGAGGCCATCGGCACCTGCTCCTCGTCGAGCGAGTCGCGCGATTCCAGCCGCGACAGCGCGAGCAGGTCCTCGACGAGCTGGGTCATGCGCTGCGACTGCCGCTGCATTTCCGCGAGCATGGGCGCCCATTCCGGATGGTCGGCCGGGTCCAGCATCTCGAGGTAGCCGTGGACCACGGTCAGTGGCGTGCGCAGCTCGTGCGAGACGTTGGCGACGAAGTCGCGCCGCATCTGCTCGAGTCGGGTGAGGCGGCTGACGTCGCGCACGATCAGCAGCCACAGGTCCTCGGAGTAGGGCACCAGCCGCAGGCTCAGGCGCACCGACGGATCGAGCGGCGAGGGCACGTCGCTCAGCGGTTCGGCCATGCGCCCGGACGCGAGCCAGCGCGCCACCGGCATCGGCTGCAGGCGCTCGCCCAGCGGCGCGTCGATGTCGCCCGGATAGCGCAGGCCGAGCAGGCGGGTCGCGGCGCCGTTGAACCAGGCGATGCGCTGGCTGTCCCGCTCGGCGACGATCACGGCATCGGGCAGCGCATCGGCGAGGGCGCGGTAGGCGCGGAGCATGCCGACCAGCCGCCGCTTGCGCGCGCGCAGGTCCTGCTGGCCGCGGGCCATCAGCCGCTCGACTTCATTCCAGGCGCCCGCGCCTTCGGGCGCCTCGAGCCGGCGCCGCCCGCCCAGGCGCAGCAGCAGGCCGCGCAGCCGCCACGCCTGCCAGCCCCAGCTCGCGAGCGCGGCGACGGCGAGTCCCGCCCACGCGTGCCCGGCGACCGCGCCCAGCGCGAGGCCGGCGCCGAAGAGCGCAGCGTTCAGCGCGATCGTCCTGGTCCACGGGCGAAGGGAGGGCGCCATCGCCGGATTGTCGCATCACGCCGCGGCGGAAAACCGGTAGCCGGCGCCGCGCACGGTCTGGACCATCGCGTCCAGGCCGGCCGGCTCGAGGGTCTTGCGCAGGCGCCGGATGTGCACGTCGATGGTGCGTTCCTCCACGTACACACTGCCGCCCCAGATGTGGTCGAGCAGCTGCGCGCGGCTGTACACGCGCTCGGGATGGGTCATGAAGAAGTGCAGCAGCCGGTATTCGGTCGGGCCGATCGGCACCGGCTGCTCGTCGCCGCCGATGCGCGCGAACACGCGGTGCGCGGCGCCGTCGATGCGCAGCGCGCCGGCGGCGACGCTGCCGTCCTCCTCGTCCTCGCGCGCGCGGCGCATCACCGCGCGGATCCGCGCGAGCAGCTCGCGCGCGGAAAAGGGCTTGACCACGTAGTCGTCGACGCCGGCTTCGAGGCCGCCGACGCGGTCGTTCTCCTCGCCGCGCGCGGTGAGCATGATGATCGGCACCTCGCGGGTCAGCGCCTCGCGCCGCCAGCGCCGCGCGAGCTCCAGCCCGCTGGTACCGGGCAGCATCCAGTCGAGCAGGATCAGGTCCGGGATCCGGTTGGCGATCGCCGCCTGCGCCTCGCGGGCGTCGCCGGCCTGGACCGGCTCGAAGTCGCCCTTGCGCAGGGCGAATGCGACCATGTCGCGGATCGCGGGTTCGTCGTCGACGATCAGGATGCGCTTCTGCATGGAGGGACCTGCGGCCGGACGTGCGGACGGAGCCGGGACGCCGGCATTAGACGACACTTTCATGACCGGTCCGTGACACGGGCCGCGAGACCGGTCCTTTCGCCGCTGCGCGCCCCGCGGGTCAGGCTACCGCCGGTTGAGGTCCTCGTCCCGGATGCCCTCGCGGCGCAGCTCCAGCACCACGGGGGTGATGGCCGCGATCCGCGCGTCGATGCGCGCCCGGGCGTAGTAGTCGACGTCGTCGCGCTTGCGGAGCGTGTCGAGCTGGACCAGCGCCTGTTCCGGGCGGCCGTTGAGGTAGGCGGCCTCGGCGTAGGCCTCGCCGGCCCGCACCGGATCGCCCGCCATCTCGCTGGCGCGCGCGAAGGCCTGCTGGAAGACCGGGTCGTCCGCGGCCACCGACAGCAGCGGCCGCAGGATGTCCTGCGAGCGCCGGCCCGCTTCCCGGCTGCCGCGTTCGTTCAGCACGCCCGCGTAGGTCAGCGCGACCTCGCGGCTGCGCGGCATCCGCGCCAGCAGGGCCTGGAAGCGCGCATCCGCGGCCGCCGCGCGGCCGGCGCGCGCCTCGGCCTGGCCGAGCGCGAGTTCGAGCCAGGTGTCGCCCGGGTGCGCCTCGAGCAGCGCCTGCAGGTCGGTGGCGGCCTGCGCGGCCTGGCCGTCGAGCAGCCGCGCCAGGGCGAGGCCGTAGCGTTGCGGATCGTCGAGCGCGCCGGCGCGGGTCATCGCCGCGTACTCGCGCACCGCCGCGGCCGGCGTGTCCGCGCTGAGCACGCGCAGCCGTTCCCGCGCCCACGGGAACGCCGAGCCGGCGCCGGCCATGGCGAGGCTGCCGATGCGCAGCGAGGACGGCAGCAGGGGGTTGGTCGATGCATCGCCGGCCTGCGGCGAGAAGCGCGGCTGTTCCGCGGCGATCTGCCGCGCGCGATCGCGCGCCTCGCTGATGCGCGAGGTGGTGACCGGGTGGGTCTGCAGGTAGTCCGGCGTGGATTCGCGCCCCTGCGTCTCGCGTACCGCGGACTGCAGGCGCTCGAAGAACGCCGCCATCGCGCCGGGGTCGTAGCCGGCGCGGGCGAGGGTGCGGATGCCGATGCGGTCGGCTTCGGCTTCGTTGCCGCGCGTGTAGTCGATCTGGCGTTGCGCCATCAGGCCCTGCGCGGAGACCACGGCCGCCATCGTCGCGTCGCTGGAGGAATTGCCGCCGCCGCCGCTGCCCTGGGCGACCGCGATCGCGCCGAGCATCGCCAGCAGGATCGGGATCCGGTCGCGCTGCGCCTGCTCGACGCCGCGCAGCACGTGCTTCTGGGTGACGTGCGCGATCTCGTGCGAAAGCACCGCCGCGACTTCGTCCTCGC
>JBQCJF010000108.1:0-19413 GCA_051953015.1 Luteimonas sp. | reverse complement strand
TTGGCGGCCGGTCTGGGGGGGGGGGGGGGGGGGGGCTGGGGCAAGGGGGCGCGGGCGGCGGCGCGCCCCCGCGCAACCACGCACGCGGCCGCGCTGAAGCGCGCGGGCGCGGGCAAGAAGACCGCGAAGAAGGCCGGCAAGAAGGCCACGAAGAAGGCCGCGGGCAAGAAGACCGCCCGCAAGTCGGCGGCGAAGAAGGGCGCCGCGAAGAAGGCGACGGCCCGGAAGTCGACGGCGCGCAAGTCGACGGCCCGGAAGTCGACGGCGAAGAAGGCGGCGGCGCGCAAGTCGACCGCCCGCAAGTCCGCCGCGAAGAAGTCCGCGCCGCGCAAGACGGCCCGCAAGGCCGCCGGCAAGAAGGCGACCGCGCGCAAGGCCGCGGCGAAGAAGTCGGCGCCGCGCAAGGCCGCCCGCAAGTCGGCCCCGCGCAAGTCGGCCCGCAAGGCCGCGAAGAAGTCGAAGTAAGCGGCACCCGGCCTCCCTCCGTCCGCGGAGGGAGGTCCGGCAAGACAGAACGCAACGCATCAATCAGAAGAAAACACGCAGGAACCGCCGCCATGGCCGTCAAGATCGACAAGAAAATCAAGGGCTACGCCGTCGTCACCCCCGAGGAAAAGGCGAAGGCGGTCCAGGCCGAGTCGGTGGCGCGCGCGACGGTCGAGGCCGAGCTGCATGCCCCTGAAAGGCATGTGGCCGACGTCATCCAGATGCACGAGCGCATCGAGCGCCCGGAAGTGCTGATCGGCAGCACCTACAAGATCAAGTCGCCGCTGGTGGAACACGCCATGTACGTGACCATCAACGACATCGTCCTCAACGCCGGCACCGAGCACGAATCGCGGCGCCCGTTCGAGGTGTTCATCAACTCCAAGTCCATGGAGCACTTCCAGTGGATCGTCGCGCTCACCCGCATCATGTCCGCGGTGTTCCGCAAGGGCGGCGACGTGACGTTCCTGGTGGAGGAGATGAAGGCCGTGTTCGACCCGAAGGGCGGCTACTTCAAGGCCGGCGGCGTGTACATGCCGTCGCTGGTGGCCGAGCTGGGCAGCATCGTCGAGGACCACCTGAAGTCCATCGGCATGATCCACGACCCGGAGATGAGCCCCGAGCGCCGTGCGCTGATTGCCGAGAAGCGCGCCGCGTTCGAGAACCGCTCAAAAAAAAACAGTGACGTGAGCCCGGCCGGCGCCGCCGCGAAGGCTGCGCCCGTCTCCGCGCCCGACGAGCACCCGAACGAGTCGATCGCCGTCACCGGCGAGGGCGCGAGCTTCCCGCCCTCCGCGACCATGTGCCACAAGTGCAGCGCCAAGGCCGTCGTGATCATGGATGGCTGCGCGACCTGCCTGAACTGCGGCTACTCCAAGTGCGGTTGAATTAAAAGTCATCCAGCGGGGTCGACGTCGGCCTATGGGCACAAAAAAACAGGCAGTTAAGAAGGCTGTTCGGAAGGCATCTCCGAATCGCATCGAATTAGAGAATATCGGGCCTATTAAATCGGCGGATATTGAATTCGGCGATCTAACTGTCTTAGTGGGTCCTCAGGCAGTAGGGAAGAGTATCTTCCTGCAACTGCTCAAGTTGCTGGCCGATAAAGGCTCTGTCCAGCGCGAGCTCAAGCATTTCAACTTTGCTTGGGACAACAAGACGAACGATTTTTTAGATCTGTTCTTCGGCGAGGGCATGCGCTCCATATTCGGTCCAAATAGCCGAATTAAGGCGGATCGCCGCGAAATCGACGTCAATAATCTGGGAAAAAAAGACCGCGCCAGGGACGAAGAGCAGCTCTTTTATGTGCCTGCGCAGCGGGTAATGAGCTTAGTCGACGGGCTAACCAGAAATTTCATGTCCTATCGTCAAGGGGACCCTTTTGTCATTCGACAATTCAGCGAGGAGTTGCATCGCCTGATGCAGAGGGAAATTTCGACTTCCCGAATATTCCCCGCGAACAACAGACTAAAGGCCCCTCTGAGAAACGCCATCGAGAAACACATTTTTGGTAAAGCAACCCTTCTGACCGACACGTCTCGCTCGGAGAGGAGAATTGTCTTATCGCCAGAGTCGGGAGTTATGCTTCCGTACCTCGTATGGTCAGCCGGACAACGTGAGTTTGTTCCGCTGCTGCTCGGCCTTTATTGGCTAATGCCTCCAGGGGCGACCTCAAGGCGGGGAGCTGTTAAGACGGTAGTTTTGGAAGAAGTTGAGATGGGGCTGCATCCGCAAGCCATCTCGACATTGCTGGCCGTAGTTCTTGAGCTGCTAAGGCGAGGCTATCGCGTGGTGATGTCAACGCACTCGCCGCACGTCCTAGACCTTGTTTGGGGAATACGATTCGCTCAGCAACATGGCGGTAACGAAGCAGATGTGCTTACGATGCTCGACCTTCCAAATACGGCAGAAATGCGGCCGGTCGCAGCATCCGCTCTGAAAGCTGCAATGAAGGTTTACTTCTTTGAGCGAAGTGGACATGTAAAGGATATTTCTAAGTTGGACGTTAGTTCGGGAGACAGCGCGGAAGCAAATTGGGGTGGGTTGACCGAGTTTTCCGGCCGGGTGTCCGAAGTCGTCTCCAACATCGCAAATAGGGAAGAGGCCGATTAATGCCCGGTCCAAACCGCCGGGCCAAAAACCGGCCTTCTAGGCCAACGAGGACATTCAAAAGCGGGGTCGAAAGCGCCGCCAACTCATCTGTTGCGGCAGCATATCGGCCAGGGCTCCGTGCCTTAGGCGTACATTCGACAAAAGTATCTTGCAGCGATCCTGGGCGACTCCGTGACAGCGTCGACGTTGACTCCGCGCTGGCGAGTGACTCCAGGTATGCACAGTCGAATCGATGGGATTACGGAGTTGGGCTTGCCGTCGGCACCAATGAGATCGCTGTCTGGATAGAAGTGCATTCAGCCTATACGTCAGAGGTCGGATGCGTCATTCGGAAAAAGCGGTGGCTTCGAGATTTCCTCGTATCTGTGTGCCCAGATCTGTGGGCATTGACGGGCCAAGAACTGCCAGCTCGTTTCAATTGGGTTGCTAGCAACGGCGTTCATATAAATAAAAACTCGCCGCAAGCAAGAGCTCTGGCGGCAGAAGGAATACCGTGGCCAAAAAATCATCTTCAGTTGCCTTAAAAACTGTTTTGCCCAGTGCGGACTAGACTGGGTTGATGAAAGCTAATATTGAACTGTGCACGGCCACGCCACTAACTTCACGTTGCCTTTCGACCAGGTCATGGACCTGCTGCTGGACGCGGTCGTGATCGTGGATCCGGACGGGCGCTACGTGTACGTCAGTGCCGCGTTCGAGAAGATCTTCGGCTACGCGCCCGAGGAAGTGGTCGGCAGGCAGATGCTGCACCTGGTCCATCCGGACGACCGCGAGAAGACGATGGCCGCCGTCGCGGAGATCATGGCCGGGCAGGAGAAGACGACGCTCGAGAACCGCTACATCCGCAAGGACGGCGAGGTTGTGCACATCATGTGGTCGGCGCGCTGGGTGCCGGAACACGGGGTGCGGGTGGCGGTGGCGCGCGACGTGAGCGCGCGGGTGCGCGCGGAAGCGACGCAGGCCGCGGTCTACGCGATCTCGGAGGCGGCGCACGCGGCCGAGAGCCTGCAGTCGCTGTACCGCACGATCCACCACGTGCTCGGCGGGCTGCTGCCGGCGGGCAACTGCTCGCTGGCGCTGCTCGACGCGGGCAACGACCAGCTCGATTTCCCGTACCACGTCGACGAGCGCGGGGGCGCGCCGGCGCCGCGGCCGATCGAGCGCAGCGACTACGCGGGCGAAGTGATCCGCAGCGGTCGCAGCCTGCTGCTCGGGCCGTCGCGCCTGGGCGAGCCCGAGGCGGCGAACGACGACGAGATCCGCGGCGCGCGCTACTGGCTCGGCGTGCCGCTCAAGGGCGCGCGCGGCGGCGTCATCGGCGCGCTGTCGGTGAAGAGCTACAGCGAGGAGGCGCGCTACAACGCGCGCGACGTGCTCCTGCTGCACTACGTCTCGACCCAGGTCGCGAACGCGATCGAGCGCCGCCGCGCGGGCACGCGCCGCCGCTGAGCCGCGTCGGGGAGCGGCGCGCGCCCGCGCCGCGCGCAGGCTGCTAGCGGCGGTACACCCAGTGCCGCGACAGCAGGAAGCCGATCACGCCGAGCACGAACTCGACCGCCGGCTTGGCCAGCCACGCCCACTTCAGGCCGGCGATCTCGTCGATGTAGCCCATCGACAGCGTGCTCACCGCCGTCGTGCCCAGCCACATCAGGATGAAACGCATCAGCTGCGTGTGGCCGACGGCGGTCTCGTCGCCGGCGAAGGTGAGCTTGCCGTTGAGCCAGTAGCCGAGCAGCGCGCCGGCGACGCGGCCGAGCACGTTCGCCGCCTCCACCTGCATGCCGTAGCGCGTCAGCAGGACCAGCACGCCCCAGTCGACGAGCCATTGCACGCCGCCGATCAGCAGGTAGTGGCGCGCGTGGCGGCCCAGGGTCATCGCGTCTCCTCTGCGGGTGGAATGCGCCACCATTCGGCGTCGCCGGCGACCAGTGTACGTTGCGCGCCGACGCGGGCGAGGCCGGCGGCCTGCGCCGGCTTGAGGGTGGCGGGGCGAAGGATGACTTCGGCGATGTGTTCGCGGCGCAACAGGCTCGCCCAGCCGGCGCCGGACGGGTCGCGGTTGGCCAGCCGCGCGGCTTCCCGCATCCGCGGCGCATACCAGTCGACGGCGCGTCCGCGCCCGGCGAATTCCGCGTGGAACGGATCCGAAAGCAGCAGCACCGGCCCGGTGTCGGACGCATGCGCGCGGATCGATTCGGCGAGCGCGCGCTGCGGCGAGAAGCGCTCGAACATCGGCCGGTCGCGGCCGAGGTCGAGCAGGCTGTGCTTGACTGCGCCCGCGTGCAGCATCCATCCGGCGTTGGCCTGCAGTGCCAGCCCGGCGATGCAGACCGCGGCGATCAGGCCCGCGGCCGGCCGCGGTCGCAGCCAGCGCTGCAGCGCGGCCACCAGCACCGGCAACAGCAGGACGATGCCGGGATGGCAGTAGCGCGCGTACTGCATCGGCAGCAGCGGCAGCGCGATCGCCAGCGTCGCGCACACCGCGAGCCCGCGAGTGGCGCGCGAGGCGAAGCCGAGCAGCCACGCGCCCGACAGCGCCACGAGCGCGAGCCCGATCGCGCCGTTCCAGCCCTCGACGTATTCGCTGGTGCGGAAGGTCATGCGCCATGGCAGCGCGGGGCCCAGGCCCTGGTGCCAGCGGGCGTCGTTGAACGACGTCCACGCGTAGTACGGCGAGTGGAAGACGTCGTTGAGCAGCGGCAGGACGGGGTTGCCGGTCCGCCACCACGCATACAGGTAACTCGAACCGCCCACGGCCAGCACCAGCAGCAGCGCGCCGGCGATGCGCACCGGCCGGCGCAGCGCCTCCGGATGCCGCACCCCGGCCCAGGCGAGCAGCGGCGCGGCGGCGACCGCGTGGATCGGCTTCAGCGCGCACAGCAGTCCGAACAGCAACGCGCCGCAGGCGAACCGGTGCGCGCCGGCGTCGCGGTCGAGCACGACGACGGCGAGCCAGACCGTGATCGCGGCGCCGGCCGTTTCGGTCTGCATGCCACCCAGGAGCACGGCCGTCGGCGGCAGCGTCGCGTACAGCGCGGGCACGCCCCAGCGCCACGCCCGCGGAACGCCGACGAGGCCGGCCAGCCGCCACAGGCCGGCGGCGGTCAGCGCGAGCCAGGCGAAATTCACCGCGCCGCGCGCTTCGGTCCGCGCGATCACCTGCGGCAGCGCCTGCAGGATGTCGCCGGCCCACGGCGCGTACGACCACACCTGCTGCGACGCATCGGGCAGGTAGCGGCCGTGCAGCATCAGCGACCACGGCAGGCCGAGGTGGTAGGCCGTGTCGTCGTACTGCATGGTCGGCAGCCAGGTCGCGGCGGAGGCGACGCCGAGCAGCATCAGCGCCCACGCGGCGGCGGCGGGATGCGCCGCCACCGCGTCCTGCCACGCTGCGCGGGCCTGCGCGGCCAGGTCGCGCACGGCGGCCCTGCGCAGCACCAGCGCGCCCAGCGCGAGCGCGAGGTAGGTCCACGGCAGGTGCACCGGCAAGGGCAGCAGCCAGCCGAGCGTGCCGGCCAGCATCGCGAACCCGCAAGCCAGTGCGAGCATCGGCTGCCGCGGCGCCACCAGGCTGCCGAGCGCGGCCGCCGCGCATGCGACCAGGAGCGCCGCGGCGAACGGCAGCGGCCCGGTCATCGCGATCGCGAGCACCAGCCATACCGCGCCGATCGCGCCCGCCCACGAGCGCCCGGCCCAGCGCCGCAACGGCCAGGCCGCGAGCGCGACGAGCGCCATCAGCATCAGCGAATCCGCGAGCCGGTTGGTGGGGACCTCGCGCCAGAAACGGTGGAGCACGACGCCGGCGGCGCAGGCGAGCGCGCCCGCCCATGCGACGAAGGGCGCCAGGCGAGACGCCGGCGGACGGGGAAGGGTGGTGGCCTGCACGGGGCGGCATCGTAGCAGGCGCCACGCGGCTAGAATCGGCGGAAATGCCCGCCCAAGGACCCCGCATGGCCGCGCCCCTGCACGTCGTGATCCTCGCCGCCGGCGAGGGCAAGCGCATGAAGTCGGCGCTGCCGAAGGTGCTGCAGCCGATCGCGGCGCGGCCGATGCTGGCGCACGTGATCGACGCGGCGCGCGAACTGCAGCCGGCGGCGGTGCACGTCGTGTACGGCCACCGCGGCGACCAGGTGCGCGCGGCCTTCGCCGGCGACGGCGCCCTGCAGTGGGCCGAACAGGCGCAGCAGCTCGGCACCGGCCATGCCGTGCAGCAGGCGCTGCCCGCGATCCCCGACGGTGCGCGCGTGCTGGTGCTGTACGGCGACGTGCCGCTGATCACCGCGGCCACGCTGCGCCGCCTGCTCGACGCGCCGGGCGCGCTGGCGGTGCTCGCCGCCGAGCCGGCCGACCCGGCCGGTTACGGCCGCATCGTCCGCGACGCGGAAGGCAACGTGGCGCGCATCGGCGAGCAGAAGGACGCCGACGACGGGCAGCGCGCGATCCGCCTGATCAACACCGGCGTGATCGTCGCCGACGCCGCCGCGCTGCGCCGCTGGCTCGCGGCGCTGCGCAACGACAACGCGCAGGGCGAGTACTACCTCACCGACGTGTTCGCGGAAGCCGCCGCCGAATACAGCCCGGCGGAGATCGTGCTGGTCGCCGACCCGATGGAAGCCGAGGGCGCGAACGATCCGTGGCAGCTCGCCCAGCTCGAACGCGCGTTCCAGCAGCGCGCCGTGCGCGCGCTGTGCGCGCAGGGCGTGCGCTTCGCCGACCCGGCGCGCGTCGACGTGCGTGGCCGCGTCACCGCCGGCAGCGACGTCGAGGTCGACGTGGACGTGGTGTTCGAAGGCGACGTGACGCTGGGCGACAATGTGCGCATCGGCCCGTTCACGCGGCTGCGGGACGTGGCGCTCGCCGCCGGCACCGTCGTCCGCGCGCACTGCGACCTCGAGGGCGCACGCACCGAGGGCGCGGCGACCATCGGCCCGTTCGCGCGCCTGCGCCCCGGCACCGTGCTCGCCGACGGCGTGCACGTCGGCAACTTCGTCGAGGCCAAGAACACCGCGATGGGCCCCGGCAGCAAGGCCAACCACCTCACCTACCTGGGCGACGCGAAGATCGGCAGCAAGGTCAACGTCGGCGCCGGCACCATCACCTGCAACTACGACGGCGTGAACAAGTCGACGACCGTCATCGGCGACGGCGCGTTCATCGGCTCGAACAGCGCGCTGGTGGCGCCGGTGACGATCGGCGCGGGCGCGACCATCGGTGCCGGCTCGGTGATCACCACCGACGCGCCGGAGGACCGGCTCACGATCGCGCGCGGACAACAGCGCACCATCGACGGCTGGCGCCGCCCGACGAAGACGTGAACGCCGTGGCCATCGAGGGTCCTTCGACTTCCCGCGCATGGTCCGCGATGGCGCGCTTCGCCGGGACCGCACTCCTGCTCGCGGTCCTGGCGCCCGCCGCGTCGGCGCAGGGATATCCCGGCTTGCGGCCGCGCGATCCCGGCCATGGCGGAAAGCTGCTCCTGACCGGCGGGGTCTCGACGGTCGAGGGCGCGGCCGGGGGCGGTCTGGTGCCGTGGGCGGTGATCGGAGGCTACGGCACCCGCGACCAGGTCGGCGGCAACGCCTTCGCGACGCGGGTCTGGCTGGACGACTACGCGCTCACCACGATGGGCGCGCTCGTCGGCGTCCGCGACCGCTTTGAATTCAGCGTCGCGCGCCAGGCCTTCGATACGCGTGCCGTGGGCGCCGCGCTGGGCCTCGGCGAGGGATTCACGATCCACCAGGACATCGTCGGCGCAAAGCTCAGGCTGGCCGGCGACGCGGTGCTGGAGCAGGATCGCCGGTTGCCGCAGCTCGCGCTGGGCGTCGAATACAAGTCGAACGACCGCGGGGCACTGCTGCGCGCGATCGGCGCGCGAGGCGACCACGGCGTGGACGCGTACCTGAGCGCGACCAAGCTGTACCTCGCGCAGGGGGTGTTGCTCAATGCGACCTTGCGCGCGACCCGCGGCAACCAGTTCGGGCTGCTCGGATTCGGTGGCGACCGCAACGCGCGCTATCGCCTGCAGCCCGAGCTGTCCGTCGCCTGGCTGCCGGATCGCCGGGTGGCGGTCGGCGTGGAATACCGCGCCAAGCCCGACAACCTGGGCATCGCCCGCGAGGACGATGCGTGGGACGCCTTCGTCGCCTGGGCGCCCGACCGCCATGTCTCGCTGACCCTGGCGTACGTGGACCTCGGCAACATCGTCGTCGCGCGACAGCGCGGCGCGTATGCATCCCTGCAGGTCGGCTTCTAGGAGAACCCGCCATGTCCCTGCGCCCCCACGCCGTCGCCCTGTTCGTCGCCGCTGTCGCCGCGCTGTCGCCGATGCCCGGGCCGCGCGCGGCGCAGGCGTCCCGGCCCGGGCAGCCCGATGCCGCGCCCGCGCATCCGGAACTTCGCGACGTCTTCCGCGCGTTCGGCGGCGAGGCCGGGCTCGCGGCGCTGATGGACGACTTCGTGGCGCGCCTGGTGGCGGATCCCCGCACCCACCGCTTCTTCGCCGACGTCGACCAGGTCGCGCTGAAGCGGCATCTCGTCGAGCAGTTCTGCGCCGTGCTCGGCGGCGGCTGCGCCTACACCGGTCGCGACATGGTCGAGGCGCACGCGGCCTTCGGCATCGACCGCGCCGCATTCAACGCGCTCGTCGAGGACCTGCAGGTGGCGATGTCGGCGCGCGGCATCCCGTTCCGCGCGCAGAACCGGCTGCTCGCCGTGCTCGCGCCGATGCATCGCGAAATCATCAATCGCTGAAGCGGCGGCTGCTCAGCCGGAGACGGCCGACGCTCCGCGGCAGGCCGCGATCACGTCGTCCAGCATCGCCGGATCCGCCGGCTTGACCAGGTGGGCGTCGAAGCCGGCCTCGGCGGCGCGCGCGACGTCGCGCGCCTGGCCCCAGCCGGTGACGGCGACGACCATCGGCGCGCCGCCGTGGCGTTCCCGGATGCGGCGGCAGGTGGCGAAGCCGTCGAATGCCGGCATCCCCAGGTCCAGGAGCACCAGATCCGGCATCCGCGCGTCGATCGCGTCCAGGCAGGCCTGCCCGTCGTAGGCGACCCGCACCCGATGGCCGCCGATGGCGAGCATCTGCGCCAGCGAGTCGGCATTTTCGCGGCTGTCGTCGACGACCAGGATGTCCAGCGGCACGCCTTCCGCGCCAGGCATGGCCCTGGTCGAAGGAGCGTCCTGCTCGGTCTCCCGCAGGGGCAGCCGGACGATGAACTCGCTGCCCTCGCCGGGGCCCCGGCTCGAAGCCTCGACGGACCCGCCGTGCATTTCCACCAGCCGCCGCACCAGGGTCAGGCCGATGCCGAGCCCGCCCTGCGACAGGCGCCGGCCCTGCTCGTCCTGCGCGAACAGTTCGAAGACCTTGTCGAGCATGTCCGGCGCCAGCCCGATGCCGCTGTCGCGCACGCTCGCGCGCGCCTGCATGCCGTCGCGGGCCGCACCGAGCCGGATCGTGCCGCCCGGCGGGGTGTACTTCGCGGCATTGTTGAGGAGGTTGGCGAACACCTGCGACAGCCGGACCGCATCGCCGAGCAACGGCATCGGGGTGTCCTCGACCTGCAGCTCCAGGCGGTGGGCCGCCGCGTCGATCAGCGGCCGGCTGGTCTCGAGCGCGGCCTCGAGGATGTCGCGCAGGTCGGTGGGCGCGTGCCGCAGCTCGATGCGCCCGCGGGTGATGCGCGATACCTCGAGCAGGTCGTCGGTCATGCGCACGAGCATCGCCAGCTGGCGTTCCATCACCGCGTGCAGGCGCCGGTTCTCGTCGTCCCCGTCGCCGCGCAGGCGCAGGATGTTCAGGCAGTTGCTGAGGGGCGCCAGCGGATTGCGCAACTCGTGGGCGAGGGTCGCGAGGAACTCGTCCTTGCGCGCGTCGGCGAGCTCCAGCGCGTCGCGGCTTTCCTCGATGGCCTTGCGCGCCGATACCTTGGCCGAGATGTCGCGGAAGTAGCAGACCACGCCCTGCGCGCCATCGGGAAGGACCACGCGCTGCACGCGCCAGTCGTAGTACTCGGTGGCGCCGGTATCCAGGCGGACGCCGGAGAATTCGTCGACGACGAACGGCTCGCCCGTTTCGAGCGTGCGCCGGAACACCTCGACCGCCATGTCGCCGGCCGCCTGGCCCCACAGCGCGGGCAGCACGTCGCGCAGGTCCCGGCCGACGAGGTCCGGCGCGAACTCGCCGAAGGCCGGGAACGCGACCGGATTGGCGTGGCGGATGCGCATGGCGCTGTCGAGGACGTAGATGCCGACCGGTGCGGATTCGATCAGGCTGTCCACCATCGTCGCGTGGTGGCGCAGCGCATCCTCGTTGCGCTTGTGCTCGGTGACGTCACGGGTCGTGCCGGCCACCGCCTCGACCTGGCCGTCGGCATTGAACACCGGCACGAAGATGTAGTCGTAGATGCGGCGGCCGAACGTCCCGGTGAACGGCACCTCGCCGCGGACCGGTTCGCCCGTGGCGGCGACGTGGTCGATCTCCCGGTCGTGCATCGCCGCGTGCCAGGGTTCGTAGCCGAGTTCGAGGCAGGTGTGGCCGAGCGCCTCCTCGCGCGTCTTGCCCCACATCCGCAGCAGGCCTTCGTTCGCGTAGATGAAGCGGTGCTGGAGGTCGAACACGTACGCGAGGTCGGGGGTGTTGCCCAGGATCGCTTCGTAGAGCCGCTGCTGGCGCAGCGTCTCGGCCTGGCTCTCGCGCAACGCACGCTGGTACGCGGCGATGTCGCTTACGGTGTCGCCCTGGTCGTGCAAGCCTCACCCCCTGGATCCAGAGTTATAGCCCGGGGCGCGCACGCGGGGCGTCAAGGTGCCTTCACATGGCTCAGTCGCAGCGCAGTTCGAAGCTGCCGGGCTGCGCCGGGATTTCGGGCCAGTGCTGGGGCGCCCGCACCACCTGCGACAGGTCGTAGCCCATCCCTCCGAGGCGCTGGAGCATGGCGCGGTAGTCGGCCTCGGGGACCGACGGCGTGCGGGCCATCAGCCAGGCGTGGTCGCGCTTGTCCCGCGCCACGATCACCTGGCTGTAGTCGGGGGAGACCCAGGCGACGAGGTACTGCAGCCTCAACACGCCCAGCAGGTGCACGCGCCATTCGCCGCCGCCGCTGCCGTCGACCACGGAAGCGACGGAGCGGATCTGCTTCACCGGCGCGTCGAAGCCGTCCGGGCGGAACCGGAACGAGGTGCAGATCGTGCCGTCCCGTTGCAGCCGATAGGTCTCGACGGGATTGTGCGCGCCGCGCTCGGGCGCGGTGGGGATCGAGGCGATGACGTACCAGCGGCCCATGTAGCGCTGGATGTCGACGTGCCGCACCGGCGGGATCGGCCCGTCCGCCGCGGCGCCGTGCGCGGCCGGCGCGCAACCGGCGTTGCCGGCGAGCAGGGCGGCGAGCGCGGCCGGGATCAGCGCGCGGCGCATCACGACGCACGCCCCAGCAGGTGGTGCACGACCATCCATTCCCGACCCTGGTCGTAGCCGAACAGCTCCGCGCAGGCCATCCAGAACATCCGCCAGCGCTGGTGCCACAAGGGCGCGCGCGCGCCGTACGCGTCGCGCAGCACCGCCATCACCGCCTCCCGCTGCGCGTCCTGGCGCTGCAGCCAATGCTCGGCGGTGCGCTGGTAGTGGGTGCCGTCGACGAGCCACCGCGCCTCCGGACGCAGGCGCCCGGCGAACCACGGCAGCGCGTCGACGGAGGGCATCATGCCGCCGGTGAAGAAATGCCGGCCCATCCAGTCGTCCTCGCCCGTGGCCTCGAACGGATAGAACAGCGTGCGATGGGCGAACGTGTGCACGAAGAGCTTGCCGCCCGGGCGCAGCCAGCCATGGATCCGCTCCATCAGTGCGGCGAGGTTGTGCATGTGCTCGAACATCTCGACCGAGACGCATCGATCGAACGACTGAGGCGCCAGCTCGAGGACGTTCGCGTCCCGCGTCAGGACCTGCACGTTGCGGAACCTGCTTTCGCGGCATCGCGCCTCGATGTGCTCGCGCTGCTGCCGGGAATTCGACACCGCGATGATGCGGGCGCGCGGGTACCGCTCCGCCATCCACAAGGTGAGCGAGCCCCAGCCGCAGCCGAGTTCCAGGATGTCCTGGCCGTCGGCCAGGCCGGCGCGCTCGGCGTAGAGCGCGAGCATCGCCGCCTCGGCCTCGCCCAGGGTTTCGTCGCCGCGCGGGTAGTAGCAAGAGGAATACTTCAGCCGCGGGCCCAGGCAGAGGCGGAAGAACGCGGGCGGAAGCTCGTAATGCTGGGCGTTGGCCGCATCCGTGGCGAGCGCCACCGGACCGCGCGAGCAGTCCGCGACGCGCGCGCGGAAGCGTTGCGATTCCGCTTCGGGGCCGCCGTCGCGCTCCTCGCGCAGCCGCTGCGCGCAGAGCCGGCGGATCCCGGCGCGGACGACGGCATCCGGCAGCAGGCCGCGTTCGGCGAGGCCCAGGAGGCCGGGCGCCGCGCGTTCGGCGGCGATGGGTTGGGTGATGGCACTCATGGTCGGTCCTTGCGCGGAAAGCGGGGAAACAGCATCGGCGTGCGGCGCTGGTAGTCGCGGTAAGCGTCGCCGCGCGAGCGCAGCGCCTGCGCCTCGGTGTAGGGGACGCCGCTGATCCAGCGCAGGAACGCGTACATCACCACGGGACCCGACCACGCGAGCCACCACAGCGGCGAGCCAGCGGCGAGCGCCGCATACGCGAACCAGTGCAACCATTCGAAGAAGTAGTTCGGATGGCGCGACCAGGCCCAGAGGCCGCGGTCCATCACCTTGCCGCGGTTCGTCGGGTCGGCGCGGAAGCGCGCGAGCTGCCGGTCGGCGAGCGATTCGCCCGACACCGCGAGCAACCACAGCGCAGCGCCCGCGACGGCCCAGGCCGGCGACGGCGCGCGATTGGCCGCGACGGCGGCGAACGGCACCGCGAACAGCGCGACCAGCAGCGCCTGGAACTGGAAGAACAGGAAGAACCTGCGCTGGTCGCCGTGCCAGTGCGCGCGAAGCCGGCGATAGCGGCCGTCTTCGTCCTCGCCGCGCACGCGTCGCCACAGGTGCAGCGCCAGGCGCAGCCCCCAGGCGCCGCCGAGCAGCGCCAGGAGCGCGCGGATCCATGGCGCGCCCGTGCCGAGCGCGGCGAGCAGGACCGCGCTCCCGCCCACGCCGGGGGCCCAGATCGCGTCGACGATGCGGGCGTTGGCGCGGCGTCGTTGCCAGGCCCAGCCCGCCACCATGGCCGCGGCCGCGAGCGCCCACGCCAGCGCGAGCGAACCGACGGCGCTCACGCGCGCTTCCCCGCGATGGCGGCCAGCAACGGCAGCGCGATCGCCCAGGCGCAGCACAGCGCGACCAGCACCGGCCATGCCGGCACGGCGAACGCCACCGCGTTCCAGCCGCGCGCCGCGCCCAGGTACGCCAGCGGCGCACCCACGGCGCCGAGGACCGAGGCCAACGCCATCCGCCGTTGCAGGAACGCGAGCGACACCGGGAGCGTCATCGCGAACGCGAGCCACAGCCCGAGGATCCATGCCGGCGCGCCGCCGGGCGGCACCGCGGGCGTCGCGGCTGCGAAATGCAGCGCGCCAGCGCGCGCCAGAAGGCCGTCGATGATCGCGCCCGCGAGGAGCGCGCAGCCGGCGACGCGCACCGCGCGCCGGCGCGCTTCCGGCGTTGCGGCGGCCAGCTGCCACGCCGCGAACGCGGCCGCCGCGAGCGGGCCCGGCCACCACGCGCCGCGTCCCGCCGCGACCACCGCGACGAACCAGCACGCCTGGTAGCCCAGCAGGTTGCCCCACCACGCGGCGCGGGTCGCGTCAGCCATGCGCGTGCTCGAGCGCGCGGCAGCCGCCGCGATGCCCCGGGCGCGCGAACAGCAGTTGCGACACGCCGATCGCGCGCTCGCGGAAGCCGCCTTCGCAGTACGCCAGGTAGAACTCCCACAGGCGCAGGAACGCGTCGTCGAAACCTTGCGCCCGCGCTTCCGGCAGGCGCGCGAGGAAGCGCTGCCGCCAGGCCTCGAGCGTGCGCGCGTAGGAGAGGCCGAAGTCTTCCTGGTGCAGCAGGCCGAGGTCGCAGGCGCGCGTCTTCGCCGCCAGCAGCGCCACCAGCGACGGAATGAAGCTGCCCGGGAACACGTGGCGCTTGATGAAGTCGACCGAGCGCAGCGCCTGCGCGTAACGGTGGTCCTCGATGGTGATCGCCTGCACCAGGGCCAGGCCGTGGGGTTCGAGCAGGCCGCCGAGCCGCGCGAACCAGGCGTCGAGGTACTGGGCGCCCACCGCTTCGACCATCTCGATCGAGACCAGCTTGTCGTAGCGGCCCTCGAGTTCGCGGTAGTCCTGCAGCAGCACGTTCACCCGCGACGACAGCCCGGCCTCGGCGACGCGCCGCACCGCGAGGGCGTGCTGCTCGCGCGAGATCGTGGTGGTGGTGACGTGGCAGCCATGGTGGCGCGCCGCGTGCAGGGCGAAGCCGCCCCAGCCCGTCCCGATCTCGACGACGCGATCGCCGGGCGCGAGCCGCAGCTTGGCGCAGATCCGCTCGAGCTTGCGGAACGAGGCGGCCTCGAGCGTGTCCGCCGGGTCGTCGGTCCACAGCGCCGAGGAGTACATCAGGTCCGGCGACAGGAACAGGCTGAAGAATTCGTTGCCCAGGTCGTAGTGCGCGGCGATGTTGCGGCGGCTGCCCGCACGCGTGTTCCGCCGCAGCGCGTGCCAGCCGCGCAGGGCCAGCGCGCCGATGCGCGCCGGCCCGGACTCCATGCCGTCCAGCAGGTCGCGGTTGCGCAGCAGCAGTCGGACGAGGCCGACCAGGTCGTCGCAGCGCCAGTCGCCGTCGATGTACGCCTGGCCGGCGCCGACGCTGCCGTTCGCGGCGAGCGCGCGATAGAAGCGCGGATCGCGCACGTCGATCGAAACGGTCCGCCCCGCCGGCGCGCCGGCATCGCCCAGTTCGACCGTGCCGCACGGGTCCGACACCGAGAGCCGGCCCTGCGCGAGGCCGTCGAGCTGCGAAAGCAGGCGCCGCCGCAGGAAGCGGTCGAACGCGCCCGGCGCGGCGCGGCTGCCGCGGAGCGCGGCGGAAAGGGACTGGTTCATCGGCGGTCCTGCGAAGAGGCGGGATGGGGATGCACGGGCACGCGCTTCAGCCACAGCCGCAGCGCCTGCCAGTGGATGGCGCCGATGACCTGCGCGGTCATCAGCGGATAGCGATACAGGACGCGGGCCAGGGCGGCGCCGTCGATCTCGCGGCGCCGCAGCGACAGCGTCGCGTCGAATTCGCTTTCGACGCCCGCGTGCACGTCCATGTGCACGTTGAGGTCGTCCCCCGGCAGCGTGAAGCGCCATTCGTAGCGCCGGTCCATCGCCATGAACGGCGACACATGGAAGACCTTGCCGAAGGACCACGCGAGGGCGCGTCCCTGCGCGGTCGCGTCGGCGACCGGCAGCACGTAGGCGTGCCGCTCGCCCCAGGGCGTGTTGGTGATCTCCGCGAGGATCGCCTCCAGGCGCGCGCCGCGCTCGCCGAAGCAGTAGTAGAAGCTCACCGGGTTGAACGCGTAGCCGCCGTAGCGCTGGGGGGTGAGGAGGCGGACCGGGCCGCGCGGACGGACGCCGGTGGCGCGCGCGACCGCGCTGCGCACGGCTTCGTCGAGCGGCACGGCCGCAGGGCCGAGGTAGTCGCTGCGCCGGAATTCGGCCAGGTTGCGACGCCCGTTCGACCACAGCCAGCGGTCGCGGAACACGCTGTCCAGCTCGCCGAGGTCGAGGTAGAGCTGCGCGACGCGATATTCGAACGCATGCGCGCGCGGCGCATGCCGGCGATGGCGCATGACGCCTTCGTAGACCGCGCTCGCGAGGGTCACGGCGCCAGCTCCGGATCCAGGTCGCGGACGACATCCGCGGCGCTGCGCAGGCCGTCCTCGTGGAAGCCCCAGCCCCAGTAGGCGCCGGCGAACCAGGTACGGCGGCGGCCCTGCACCTCGTCCTTCCGGGCGCGCGCGGCGACGCTGGCAGCGGTGTAGAGCGGATGGGCGTAGCGGCGTCGCGCGAGCACGCGCGCGGGATCGATCTCGTTGCTGCGGTTGAGCGTCACCACCAGCGGCTCGGGCGATGCGATGCCCTGCAGCAGGTTCATGCAGTAGCTCACCGTGCAAGGCGCGCCCGCCACCGCCGGCACGAACGCGTTCCACGCCGCCCAGGCCTTGCGGTTGCGCGGCAACAGGCGCGCGTCGGTGTGCAGGACCGCGTCGTTGTCCTGGTAGGGAATGGCGCCGAGCACCTCGCGCTCGAGCGCATCCGCATCCGGGAGCAGCGCCAGCGCCTGGTCGCTGTGGCAGGCGAGGACGACGTGGTCGTAGCGCTCGCGGGCGCCGCCGGCTTCCACCGCGACGCCGTCGGCATCCCGCGCGATCGCGCGCACCGGACAGGCCGTGCGCGCCTGCACGTTCCAGCGCGCGCGCATGGCGTGGACGTAGCTGGCGGAGCCGCCGGCCACCGTGCGCCACTGCGGCCTGCCCTCGACCTGCAGCATCTCGTGGTTGGCCATGAACCGCACCAGGTACGCCGCGGGGAAGTCCAGGATCCGCGCGGGCGGCGCCGACCACAGCGCGCTCGCCATCGGCACCAGGTGCAGGTCGCGGAACGCGGCCCCGTAGCCGTTCGCCGCGAGGTAGTCGCCGAGCGCCGGGCCGGGGCCCGCGCCGTCCAGCAGCCGCGGCGCTTGCCGGTAGAAGCGCAGCAGGTCCTGCAGCATGCGCAGGAAGCGGGGGGAAAGCAGGTTGCGACGCTGGCAGAACAACCCGTCCAGCGAGGTCGCGTTGTACTCGAGCCCGCTCGCCTCGTCCTGCACCGAAAAGCTCATCGTGGTGGGGCGGGTGGCGACGCCGAGTTCCGCGAGCAGCCGGGTCAGAAGCGGATAGTGGCGCGGGTTGTGGACGATGAAGCCGGTGTCCACGGTGCAACGCACGCCGCCGACCTCGACCTCGTGCGTGTCGGTGTGCCCGCCGAGGCGATCGTCCGCCTCGTACAGGACGACCTCGTGCGCGCGCGACAGCCACCACGCCGTGGCGAGGCCGGAGATGCCGGATCCGACGACGGCGATGCGCATCTCAGCGCGCCGCCCGCGCGAGCACCCAGGCGGGCACCGGCTTCAGGTCGCGGACCAGGCCGAGGGCGGCGAGGGCCTTGAGCCCGTACCAGGAAAGATCGACTTCCCACCAGCGGAAGCCCTGGCGTGCGGTGCCCGGGAAGAAGTGGTGGTTGTTGTGCCAGCCTTCGCCGAAGGTCAGCAGCGCGAGCCAGGCGTTGTTGCGGCTGTCGTCGGCGGTCTCGAAGCGGCGCGACCCGTAGCGGTGCGCCAGCGAGTTGATGGTGACCGTGGCATGGAACAGCACGATGGTGGACACGAAGAAGCCCCACACCAGCAACTGCGGCCCGCTCGTCCGCAGTTGCGGCGCGGCGCCTTCGAGCCAGGCGCCGAGCGCATAGAGCGCGGCCGCGAGCGCCACCGGCACCACCGTGTCGTAGCGGTCCAGCCAGCGCAGCTCCGGATACCGCGCCAGGTCGGGGATCCGCGACCAGTCCGTGCGGAAGCCCTCGCGCGTCAGGAACCAGCCCGCATGGCTCCACAGGAAACCGTGCACCGACGGCGAATGCGGATCCAGCGCGGTGTCGGTGTGGCGATGGTGGTTGCGGTGGTGCGCCGCCCACCAGAGCGGGCCGCGCTGCACGCTCGCCGCGCCGACCACCGCGAACAGGAACTGCAACGCGCGCGAGGTGCGGAACGTGCGGTGCGAGAAGTAGCGGTGGTAGAACGCCGTGAGCGCGAACATCCGCAGCGCGTAGAGCGCGGCGGCGACGGCGACGGCAAACGGCGACGCGCCGACGACCAGCACGCCCAGGCAGGCGACGTGCATGGCGAGGAACGGCGCCGCGCGCAGCCAGTCGATGCGATCCGCGCCGGCGGCCTGCGCCCCGTCGTCGCCGCTGGTCGTGTCCAGCCAGCGCAGCACCGTCGCCGCGATCCGCCGCATTCCGCATCCTCCGCGTCCGTCCTTCTCTGCATACGGACGGAAGCGGCGATCGGTTTCGCGGGCTCAGCCGCGCGTGCGCCAGGCCTCGAGCGCGCCTTCCCGCGAGGCCGCCAGGTCCACGATCGGCGCGGGGTAGCCGCTGGCCGCCAGTAGCGCGGGGTCCTTCCATGGCGCGTGCAGCAGCGGCGTCGGCGCGCCTGCCAGTTCGGGCAGCCAGCGCCGGAGGTAGCGGCCGTCCGGATCGAACTTCGCCGCCTGCGCCACCGGGTTGAACACGCGGAAATATGGCGCCGCGTCGGCGCCGCAGCCCGCCACCCACTGCCAGCCGAGCGTGTTGTTGGCGAGGTCCGCGTCGACGAGCGTGTCCCAGAACCAGCGCGCGCCGTGCAGCCAGTGCTGGCGCAGGTTCTTCACGAGGAAGCTGCCCGCGACCATGCGCACGCGGTTGTGCATCCAGCCGGTGTGCCACAGCTCGCGCATGCCCGCGTCGACCAGTGGAATGCCGGTGCGGCCCTGTTGCCAGGCCTGCAGGCGCCGCGGCTCCGGGGGCGCCCAGCGGAACTTGGCGAATGCAGGGTTGAAGGTCTCGGTCGGCGTATCCGGGAAGTGGTAGAGCAGGTGGTAGGCGAACTCTCGCCAGCCCAGCTCGCGCAGGTAGGGCTCCGGGTCCGGGCGCCGCGGGCCCCGAGGGCGCTCGACCGCTGCGGCGAGCGCGTGGTGGATCCGGCGCGGCGCGCTCTCGCCCCAAACCACGTGCGGCGCCACCCGCGACGTGCCGTGCCGCGCGGGCACGGCGCGCG
>JBQCJF010000107.1:0-14009 GCA_051953015.1 Luteimonas sp. | reverse complement strand
AATGGGCGTGCTGCAGGAGCGCATCACCTCGACCAAGACCGGCTCGATCACCTCGATCCAGGCCGTGTACGTGCCCGCGGACGACCTGACCGACCCGTCGCCGGCGACCACCTTCGCCCACCTCGACGCCACCGTCGTGCTGTCGCGAAACATCGCCTCGCTCGGCATCTACCCGGCCGTCGACCCGCTCGACTCGACCTCGCGCCAGCTCGACCCGAACGTGATCGGCAACGAACACTACGACACCGCGCGCAAGGTCCAGTCGACGCTGCAGAAGTACAAGGAGCTCAAGGACATCATCGCGATCCTGGGCATGGACGAGCTGTCGGAAGAGGACAAGCAGGCCGTGTCGCGCGCGCGCAAGATCGAGCGCTTCTTCTCGCAGCCGTTCCACGTCGCCGAAGTGTTCACCGGCTCGCCGGGCAAGTACGTGCCGCTGAAGGAAACCATCCGCGGCTTCAAGATGATCGTCGACGGCGAATGCGACCACCTGCCGGAGCAGGCGTTCTACATGGTCGGCGGCATCGAGGAAGCCATCGAGAAGGCGAAGAAGCTCGCCGCGTAAGCGACGGCCTTCCGGAGACAGCACATGGCATCCACCATCCGTTGCGACATCGTCAGCGCCGAGGCCGAGATCTTCCACGGCGAGGCGACCATGGTCGTCGCCACCGGCGAGATGGGCGAGCTCGGCATCGCGCCGCGCCACGCGCCGCTGATCACCCGGCTGCGCCCGGGCAAGGTCGTGGTGACCACGGCCGACGGCGAGCAGCTCGACTTCGCGATCTCCGGCGGCATCCTCGAGGTCCAGCCGCAGGTGGTGACGGTGCTCGCCGACACCGCGGTCCGCGCGCAGGACATCGACGAGGCCGCGGTGCTGGCGGCGAAGGCCGAGGCCGAGCGCATCCTCGCCCACCGCGGCGAGCAGATGGAAGTCGCCGAGGCGCAGCAGCGCCTGGCCGAGGTCACCGCGCAGCTGCAGGCGCTCGAGCGTCTGCGCAAGAACCTCAAGCACTGAGTCCTGCGCGTGCGTTGCGCGGAAGAGGCGGCCTGCGGGCCGCCTTTTTCGTTTAGGCTCCATGGCATCCGGAACCGGGGATGCGGGATGCGGACAGGACCGATGCGGGAATCCGGCGCCATGGCGATGGCGGCCTTGTTGGTCGCGGCGACGCTGCCGATGGCGGCGCGGGCGCAGGCAGCGGAGCGGCCGCGCGCACGGGAAGCGGGCGTGATCGTCGGCGTGATGCCGACGGGGCCGCGCAACGCCATCGTCGACGTGCCGGGCGTGCGCGTCGGCCATGCCACCGTCATCGAAGGCGACGATGTCCGCACCGGCGTCACGGCGATCCTGCCGCATGGCGGCGATCTCTACGCCGAGCGCGTGCCGGCGGCGCTGTTCGTCGCCAACGGCTACGGCAAGCTGCTCGGCGCGACCCAGCTGCGCGAGCTCGGCGAGCTGGAGACGCCGATCCTGCTCACCGGCACGCTGGAAGTGTGGAAGGCGGCCGACGCGCTGGTCGAATGGCAACTCGCGCTGCCGGGCATGGAGAAGGTGCGTTCGCTCAACCCGGTGGTCGGCGAGACCAACGACGGCTTCCTCAACGACCTGCGCGCGCGCCCGCTGCGGCCGGAACACGTGCGCGCCGCGCTCGAATCCGCCTCGACCGACGACGTGCAGGAAGGCGCCATCGGCGCGGGCACGGGCACGGTCGCGTTCGGCTGGAAGGGCGGCATCGGCACCAGCTCGCGCATCACGGCGGCGGGGCACACGGTGGGCGTGCTGGTGCAGAGCAACTTCGGCGGCACGCTCACGATCGGCGGCGTGCCGGTGGGTCGCCGCCTGCCGGATCCGGCGACGCTGGCCGATCGCGTCGAGCCCTTGGCCGTCGCGGCGCATGCGGCAGCAGCGCGCGCCGTCGAGAAGCCGGTGGCCGACGGCGACGGCAGCATCATGATCGTGGTCGCCACCGACGCGCCGCTCGATCCGCGCCAGCTCGAGCGCCTGGCCAAGCGCGCGGTGCTCGGCCTCGCGCGCACCGGCGCATCGATGTCCAACGGATCGGGCGACTACGTGATCGCGTTCTCCAGCGCCGCAGCGGTGCGCAGGCGCCAGGGCGAACCCGTGCACCAGGCGCCGATGCTCGACAACGGCGAGATGGACGACCTGTTCGTCGGCGTCGCCGAGGCCACCGAGGAGGCGATCGACGATTCGCTGTTCAAGGCCGAGGGCATGCGCGGCGACCGCGGCGCGGTGCCGGCGCTGCCGATCGACCAGGTGCTCGGGCTGCTGCGCGACTGATCGCGGCGCGCTGACGCGATCAGTACGTGATCGCCGCCTCGAGCGGGATCTCCGCGTCCCAGCGCGCGCGGCCATCGAGGAACGCGAGCTCGATCAGCACCGCGGCGCCGACGACGTCCGCGCCCTGCGCGCGCGCCAGCGCGAGGGCCGCGGCGAGGGTGCCGCCGGTGGCGAGCACGTCGTCCACCAGCAGCACGCGGGCGCCGGGCGGTACCGCGTCGGCGTGCACCTCCAGGCAGTCGCTGCCGTATTCGAGCTCGTAGGCCTGCGCATGCGCGCGCGCCGGCAGCTTGCCGGCCTTGCGCACCGGCACGAAGCCGAGGCCGAGCGCGCGCGCCAGCGCGGCGCCGAGGATGAAGCCGCGCGACTCGACCGCGAACACCGCGTCGAGCGCGATCCCGCGCCAGGGCATCGCCATCGCGTCGACCGCGGCGGCGAAGCCGTCGGCGTCGGCCAGCAGCGGGGTGATGTCCTTGAACACCACGCCGGCGCGCGGGAAGTCGGGAACGTCGCGGATCAGGTCGCGCCAGCCGGCCACGGGAACCTCCAGGGATCGCGCCCGATCGTAGCCCGATCCGGCCAGCGGCGCGACGCCGCCGCCGGCCCGCGGAAGCGCGATAATCGCCGCCCCGGCGCGGCCCGCGCATTCCAGGAGCGTTCCCCATGGCGATTTCCATGTACCAGGCGTCGGTTCCGGTCCTCGTGCGCGCGCTGGAGAACCTGCGCCACGTCCTGCAGAAGGGCGAGGCCTTCGCCGCCGACCGCGGTTTCGAGGCGGGCATCCTGCTGCAGACGCGCCTCGTGCCGGACATGCTGCCGCTCGTCCGCCAGGTGCAGATCGCCGCCGACATGTCCGCGCGCTGCGCCGCGCGCCTGGCCGGCGACGCGCCGCGCTCGTTCGCCGACGAGGAAACCACGTTCGAGCAGCTGTACGCGCGCCTCGACAGCGCGATCGAGTACGTCGAGAGCTTCGGCGCCGGGCGCATCGACGGCAGCGAGGGCCGCGAGATCGTCGTTCCGCAGCGGGGCGGCGGCGAGCGCCGCTTCGACGGCCAGTCCTACCTGCTCCAGTTCACGCTGCCGAACGTGTTCTTCCACGTGACCACCGCGTACGACATCCTGCGCCAGGCCGGCGTGCCGCTGGGCAAGGCGGACTACATCGGCGGTTCGCGCAGCTGACGCGCGGCGCTCACGGCAGGTCGACCGGGCCTGCGGCAGCCTGCGGCGAACCCTCCCGCAGGAGACCGCCATGGCCAGGGAACACAGCGAAGCCGCGGAAACCGCGCGCTGCCTCGACGAAGCGCTCGAGGACACCTTCCCGGCGAGCGATCCGCCGGCGATGACCTCGCCGATGGCGGCGACGCCGTCGGCGGACGTGGTGGTCGAGGCGTCGACCGCGCCCTTGCGCATCCATCGCGTGATCGAGGCGGGGCAGGCCTCCGAACCGTTCGCGCCGGCGACGGGCGGCGGGCGCTGGAGCCCGCCCGGCAAGGCCTGCGTCTACGCATCGCTGACGGCTGCCGGCGCGCTGCTGGAATACCTCGCGCATTGCGACGGCCCGGTGCCGGAAGGCCTGCTGCTGGCGACGGCCGAACTGCCGGTGGGGACCACGCTGGCCGAGTGCAACGAACCCTCGACCTGGCGCGAGCTGCCGTACCGCCCCGAAGTGCAGCAGGTGGGCGCGGGCTGGCTCGGTTCGGGGCGGTCGCTGACCCTGCGCGTCCCCAGCGCGCTGGTCGACGGCGAGGTCAACGTGCTGCTCGATCCGGGCCACCCCGGTTTCGCCGCGCTGCAGGTGCGCGCGCTGTCGCCGCTGCAGGTGGATCCGCGCCTGTGGTCAGCGAGATGAAGGTTGTGTTGCGTTCAGCCGCATTGGCCGACACGCACGGGCCGTTTTGCCGCGCGCGCGAGGCGCGGCGCGGGGCGCGTCCGCCGCCTAGCGCAAAGGCGTGCGTGGCGGGTTAAGGGAGCGTTGCAGCGCCCGCGGGCGGAAACGCGTCGTTCATCCGGCCGGGGCCAGCTTGGCGGGGCGGCCGAAGACCGCGATGCCCCCAACACGAATGGAGCTCTCGATGAAACGCCACCTGCTCTCCCTTGCCCTCGCAGCCGCTTCGCTGGCCGCCGCGCCCCTCGCCTTCGCCCAGGACGCGCACGCCAACGCCAATGCCATGGAGCACGCCAACGACCAGGCGATGCAGCACCAGAACATGGAGCCGCAGGAACGCATGCCCGCGACGCCCGCCACTCCGGCGACGCCTGCGACGCCGGCCACGCCCGCGACCCCGACCGATACGGACGGCCCGAAGAAGGTCACCTGGTCCGAGCTCGACGCCGACGGCGACGGCAGCCTGAGCAAGACCGAGGCCGAGCCGATCGACAGCCTGTCGGACGCGTTCGACAGCGCCGACACCGACAAGGACGGCATGCTGACCGCCGACGAGTACAAGGCCTACCTGGCGAACCGGCAGGACAGCCCGACCTCGTCGGACGACGACGACAACGACAACGACTGACGTTCCCGACGCCGGCGGCGCCCGCGCGGCGCCGCCTGCGCGGCTGTGTGCGCCGCCGCACGTTGGCGCCGCGCCGCGCGCTTCCGCTTGCCGTCCACGCGCCCGTCCGTAGACTGGCGCCATGGATGCCGCATCCGTTTCCGCTTCCGCTTCCGGCACCGCCGCCTCCCCGGGCCTGCGCCTGGTCGGCTTCGACGGCGACGACACGCTCTGGCGCAGCGAGGACTACTACCGCGCCGCGCAGGCCGAATTCGAGCGCGTCGTCGGCGGCTACGTCGACCTGGACGACCTGCACGATCGCCTGTACGCGATCGAGAGCGCGAACCTGGCGCTGTTCGGGTACGGCGCCAAGGGCATGACCCTGTCGATGCTCGAGGCCGCGATCGCCATCACCGACGCGCGCATCGCCGCGCGCGACCTGCAGCGCATCGTCGAGCTCGGCAAGTCGATCCTGCGCCATCCCGTCGACCTGCTGCCCGGCATCCGCGAGGCCGTCGCCGCCATCGCCGCCGACCACGAGGTCGTGCTGATCACCAAGGGCGACCTGTTCCACCAGGAAGCGAAGGTCCGCGAATCGGGCCTGGCCGAGCTGTTCCACCGCATCGAGATCGTCAGCGAGAAGGACGCGCGCACCTATGCGCGCGTGCTAGGCGAGTTCGGGATCGCGCCGCAGCAGTTCGCGATGGTCGGGAATTCGCTGCGCTCGGACATCGCGCCGGTGCTCGCGCTCGGCGGCTGGGGCGTGCACATGCCGTACCACGTGACCTGGGTGCACGAGACGCACGCCGCGCTGCCCGAGGGCGCTTCGCCGCGCCTGCGCGAGGCGGCGACGCCCGCCGAATTGCCCGGCGCGGTCGCGTCGCTCGCCGCCGCCGCTGCCGCGACCGGCGCGCCGTCCGGCGCGCGGCCCGCCGCCTGAGCGCCACCCCATTTTCCCGCAACGACCAGACGCCCAACCGGAGCTCCGCATGAACGCACGACTGCCGCTCACCTGCCTCCTCGCCGCCGCCGCGTTCGCAGCGCAGCCGGCGCAGGCGCGCGACCTCGAATGCACGCTGCACTACGACCTGGCCGGCTGGTCGGTGTTCTACAAGACCGCGTCGGGCACCGGCACCGTCACCTGCAGCGACGGCCGCAGCCTGGCGGTGACGATCAGCGCGAAGGGCGGCGGCCTGACGTTCGGCAAGTCGAAGATCGAGGACGGCACCGGCAAGTTCTCGGGCGTCGACAGCATCGAGGACGTGCTCGGCACCTACGTGTCGGCCGAAGCGCACGCCGGCGCCGGCAAGTCGAGCAAGGCGACCGCGATGACCAAGGGCGACATCTCGCTCGCGCTGGCCGGCACCGGCCAGGGCTTCGACATCGGGATCGGGTTCGGGAAGTTCGTGCTCGAGCGGCGCTGACCGCCGCGTCGCGGATCAGGGCGCCGGCTGGTCGCGGACGATCCCCGAGATCGGCTGCAGGCTGCGGTCGACGCCCGCTTCCACCTGCTGGGTGACCCAGGCGACGCCGCCGGCGTAGAGGCCCAGCAGGATCGCAGCGGCGATCGCGAGCACGCACCAGCGCCGGATCCGCGCGTCGTCGCGGGAAGCGGCGGTGGTGGTCAGCAGGTGGGGATTCAGGGTGGCCATGGCCGGCGAAGTTACGCGCGCCGCCGTCACGGACGCGTGCACGAAAGCGGCGCGCGCCGCGCGCCGCGCGCGTCGTTCATGCGCGCTTTAGGCCGCGCTCGTTCTATGCTTCGCGGCGTGCCCTCCGGAGGATCGCCGATGCGCCATGCGAACTGGATCCTGGTCCTGCTGCTCGCCACCGGCGCCGCGGCCGCGCAGCAGGCGGCCGTTCCCGTCGCCCCCGAGGCCGCCTGGAGCCCGCGCACGGGCGATGACGCGGTCGACGCGACGCTCGCCGACATCAACGCGTACGGGCGCCGCTATCCCGATGCGTTCGCCGACGAGCTCGCGCGCTACCACGCCGCGCCGCGCGACGTCGTGGCGGCGCTCCTGGCGTTGCCGGGCTGGACGCCGGGCGACGCCTACTTCGCGTGCGCGCTGGCGCAGGCGATCGGGCGCTCCTGCCGCTACGTCGCGGACGAACGGCAGTCGCATCCGGGCGAAGGCTGGGGCGAGCTCGCGCAGCGGCTCGGCGTCCAGCCGGGCTCGGCGCAGTTCCACCAGCTGAAGGACGGGTTCGCCGGCGCCTACGGGCGCTGGGGCCGGCCCTTGCCGGCCGCGCCGGCGGGCAAGGCCGCGGGCAAGGGCAAGGCGAACGGAAAGTCCGGCGGCAAGGGCCGCGGGCGCGCGCCGGGACGGAACAAGTGAGCGTCGCCGCGGCGCCGGCCGATGCCGCGGCCGGCGCATCGTCCGTCGCGCATCGCGGCGGCTGCCATTGCGGCCGGGTCCGCTTCGAAGTGGACGCGCCGGCGCGGCTGCAGGCGCTGGACTGCAACTGTTCCATCTGCCGCATGACCGGCTTCCTGCACCTGATCGTGCCGCTGCGCGCGTTCCGGCTGCTGGCCGGCGACGACGCGCTCGCCGACTACAGGTTCGGCACCGGCACGGCGCGCCACCGGTTCTGCCGGCACTGCGGGATCAAGGCGTTCTACGTGCCGCGCAGCCACCCGGACGGCATCGACGTCAACGTGCGCTGCCTGGACGCCGGCACCGTGCTCGAACTCGACGTCGTGCCGTTCGACGACGCCGACCGCGAGGCCGCGACCGCGGCGCTCGCCCACCTGTCGCGATGAGGAGCGATGCATTGGCCGCGCGCGACCCGGGCATCCGCATCGTCGCCTTCGATCCGCGCTGGCGCGCCGACTTCGCGCGCCTCAACGTCGAATGGCTGCGCCGCTAGTTCGTGGTCGAGCCCTTCGACGAGGAAGTGCTCGGCGATCCCGAGCGCCACATCCTCGCCGACGGCGGACGCATCCTGTTCGCGCTGCGCGACGACGGCGAAGGCGGCACGCAGGCGGTGGGCACGGTCGCGCTGCGCAACGCGGGCGACGGCGTCTACGAGCTGACGAAGATGGCGGTGGAACCGGCGCTGCGCGGCGCCGGCATCGGCCGCGCGCTGCTCGAGGCCGCGATCGACGCGTACCGCGGCCTCGGCGGCCGCGAGCTGTACCTGGAGTCGAGCAGCGTGCTGGTGCCGGCGCTGCGCATGTACGAGAGCGCGGGCTTCGTCCATCACCCGGCGCCGCGGCCGGGCTCGCACTACGCGCGCGCCGACGTCCACATGGTCTGGGAAGCCGGCTGAAGCACGATCCGCGCCTGCTGCGCGGACGGGAATTCGAGCCGCCAGCCCAGGCGTTGCGCGAGGCGGTGCAGCAGCACCGGCACGTGGCCGGTGTCGCTGCGCGCGGCGATGCCCGCGGCGCCCGGCGTTTCCGGCGGCGCGGCGGCCGCGTCGGCCTCTGCCGCATCCGCGGAGACTAAGGCGATCGACAGCACGGGGCCTTCCAGCCGCAGCGACAGGGCGCCGGCGCCGCCCGCCGGGAGCAGGCGGCGCAAGAGGCCGCGCAGCAGCAGCCGCGCTTCGCCCGGCGCAACGCGCAGGTCGCCGCCGGCATGCACGTGCAGGGCGATGCCGGGCGAATGCGCGAGCGCGACGCTGCCGGCGTTGCGCAGGAACGCGGACGCGTCCACGTCCTCCAGCTGCGGCGGCCGGCGCCGCGCGACGTCCAGCATCGCCTCCAGCAGGTCCGACAGTTCGCCGATGCCGCGCTCGACGCGACGCAGGCGGCCTTCGAGCGCGGGCGGATGCGGCTCGTCGAGCAGCACTTCCAGCGCGCCGCGGACCACGGCGACCGGCGTGCGCAGTTCGTGGCTGGCGTCGGCGAAGAAGGCCTGCTCGTGCGCGTCGGCCTCGACCAGGCGCGCCTGGTAGGCGTCGATCGCGCCGGCGAGATGGCCGAGCTCGTCGCTGCTGGTGGTCTCGCGCAGCGCCGTCGGCTGCGGCCGCGCGCCCAGCGCGTCCACCGATGCCGCGAGCCGGCCGACCGGCGCGACCGCGCGCCCCGCCAGCAGCCAGCCGAACCATCCGGCCAGCGCGGTGCCGAGCACGACCATGGCCGCGAGGAACAGGTGCAGGTGCTGCTCGAGCTGCTCGATGTCGCTCAGGTCGATGACGAAGGTCATCCGGCCGCTGCTGGTGTCGAACACGCCGACGTGCACGTCGTCGTGTTCCGGATCCTCGTGCACGCCCGGCGGGTAAGCGGCGTAGCGGGGCGGCGTGTCGCGGGCGAGGTAGCCGCTCAGGCGATGGGTGCGCGGCAGCTCCGCCGGCAGGCCGTTGGCCAGGCGCAGGCTGTAGTCCTCGGATTGGCCGCGCAGGATTTCGGCGGCAAGGACGTATTCGTAGTCCTCGGCGACCATGGCGACCGCGGTGGCGAACGCCAGGCTCAGCACCAGGCCGAGCGCGACGCAGGCCAGCGCCACGCGGCGTCGCAGGGGCATCGCGCGCGCGCTCACGGCGCTTCCCCGATGCGGTAGCCGACGCCGCGTACCGACGACAGCAGCGGCTGCGCGAAAGGCCGGTCGACGAGCGCGCGCAGCTCGTACACGAGGGTGTGCAGCGCCGCGGGATCGCCGTCGCCCTCCGGCCACAGCATGCGCAGCAGGCGCTCGCGGGGAACGACGTGCGGCGCGTGCGCGAGCAGCGCGGCGAGCAGCGCGCCCTGCATCCGCGTCAGCGGGATGCGGCGGTCCTCGCGCGTCGCCGCGAGTGCGGCCGGGTCGTAGCCCAGGCCGGCATGGGCCAGCGGCGCGGTCGACGCGCCCGGCGCACTGCGCCGGTGCAGCGCGCGCAGCCGCGCCTCGAGCTCGCGCAGCGCGAAGGGCTTCACCATGTAGTCGTCGGCGCCCTCGGCGTAGCCGCGCAGCTTGTCCGCGAGCGTGTCGCGCGCGGTCAGCATCAACACCGGCACGCCGTCGCCGGCGTCGCGCAGCGCGCGGCACAGGTCGAGTCCGTCGAGGCGCGGCAGGCCGAGGTCGAGCACGATCGCGTCGAAGCCGCCGCGGCGCGCGCGCGCCAGGCCGGCGGCGCCGTCCGCGCAGTGGTCGACCGCGTGGCCGCGGCGCTCGAGGAAATCCCAGATGGTGGCGGCGATGTCGCGCTGGTCCTCGATCACGAGGACGCGCATGGCGGTCGGGTCGGGGCTGGACATGGCGCGGCGTCTGGGCGTCTGGGCGTCTGGGCGTCTGGGCGAGGTTGGCGTCGGGCGGGCTGGCGTCTGGCGATTAACGCTTCGCTGAGGCAGGGCTGAGGATCGGTTACGGCCGCTCCGGCGAGGCTGCAGCATACGCCCGGCGAGGAACCCGCTTGCAACCGCACCCCCTGTACGAACGCTTCCGGCCGCTGCTCTGGCTGGGTGTGGTGTTCCTGTGCGTCTCGTTCGCGACCCGGCTGGCCCTGCTCGTGGCCACCGGCACCGGCGTGCCCGCGAGTCCGGCGATGTGGGCCTTCGTCTTCGGCGTCGGCCTCGGCTACGACGCGCTCGCCTTCGTCTACCTGGCGATCCCGCTGGTGCTGCTGCTGTGGCTGCTGCCGCGACGCTGGCTGGCGAAGCGGCCGGGCAGCTTCCTGGTCGGCTTCGCCTGCCTGTTCCTGCTGCTGGTCACGCTGTTCGTGGCGGTGGCCGAATGGACGTTCTGGGACGAGTTCCAGGCGCGTTTCAACTTCATCGCGGTGGACTACCTCGTCTACACGACCGAGGTGATCGGCAACATCCGCGAGTCCTATCCGGTGGGCTGGATCCTCGCCGCGCTGGGCGGCACCGCGCTCGCGGTGTTCGTGGCGACGCGGCGCTGGCGCGCCGTGCGCCACGACAGCGCGCCGCTCGGCGCACGCACGCTCGTCGCCGCGGCGTGGATCGCCGTCGCGGTGCTGGGCAGCTGGCTGGTGACCGGCGAGATGAAGGACCGCAGCGACAACGCCTACGCCAACGAGCTCGCAGGCAACGGCATCTACCAGTTCTTCGCGGCGTATCGCAGCGCGTCGCTCGACTACGACCGCTACTACCGCACCATCCCGCTCGACGAGGCCTTCGTGCAGGTGCGGCGCGAGCTCGCCACGCCCGATGCGACCTTCCTCGGCGCCACCGGCATCGAACGGCACATCCACAACGCCGCCCCGGAGCGGCGGCTCAACGTGGTGCTGATCAGCGTCGAAAGCCTGTCGGCGGAATTCTCCGGCACCTATGGCCGCAAACGGAGCCTGACGCCGGAACTCGACCGGCTGGCGCCCGACAGCCTGGTGTTCGGCGACCTCTACGCCTCCGGCACGCGCACGGTGCGCGGCCTGGAGGCGCTGGCGCTGTCGGTGCCGCCGACGCCGGGCGAATCCATCGTCAAGCGCGCGCACAACGAGGGCCTGTTCTCGCTGGCCACGGTGCTCGACGCCAAGGGCTACCGCTCGCAGTTCATGTACGGCGGCTACGGCGCGTTCGACGACATGAACCGCTTCTTCGGCGCGAACGGCTACGAGGTGCTCGACCGCACCGCCATCCCCTCGGGTTCGATCCACCACGAGAACATCTGGGGCGTCGCCGACGAGGACCTGTATACGATGGCGCTGCACCGGTTCGATCGCGACGCCGCGTCGGGCAAGCCGTTCTTCGCCCACATCATGACCACCTCGAACCACCGGCCCTACACCTTCCCGCAGGGACGCGGACCGTGGCCGCAGGGCAAGCGCGAGAGCGCGGTGGCCTACACCGACTGGGCGATCGGCGACTTCCTGCGCCGCGCGCGCGCGAAGCCGTGGTTCAAGGACACCGTGTTCGTGATCACCGCCGACCACTGCGCCTCGAGCGGCGGCCTCGCCGCGCTGCCGGTGTTCCGCTACCAGATCCCGATGTGGATCTACTCGCCCGGCAACATCGCGCCGGGCCGCTTCGACCACATGATGGGGCAGGTGGACATCGCGCCGACGCTGCTCGGCCTGCTCGGCATGGACTACGACAGCGCGTTCTACGGCATCGACGTGTTCCAGCAGCGGCCGGAGCGCGCCTACGTCGGCACCTACCAGCTGCTCGGCTACCTGGCGCCGGGCCGGCTGGTGCAGCTCGCCCCGCACCGGCGCGTCGACACCGTGCGCCCCTCGCACGACCGCGACGAGCCGCAGCCGCCGCTGCCCGAGGACCCGTCAACGACGCTGCAGGCGGTGGCCGACTACGAAACGGCGGCGTACCGCTTCACGCACGGGCTGATGCGGGCGTCGGTGCTGGACGCGGCGGCCGGGCATGTCGCGCGCTGACGCAAGCGGGGGCGGCATCGCCGGCGCGGCCGCCGAAGACGCCTGGGCGAAGGTCCCGCAGGTCACGCTCGGCTTCTGGATCGTCAAGATCCTCGCGACCACGCTCGGCGAGACCGGCGGCGACGCGGTCACGATGTCGATGGGGCTGGGCTATCTCGCCGGCACCGCGATCTTCGCGGTGCTGTTCGCGGTCGCCGTCTGCGCGCAGGTGCGCGCCGCGCGTTTCCAGCCATGGCTGTACTGGACGACGATCGTCGCCAGCACGACCGTCGGCACCACGCTCGCCGATTTCGCCGATCGCTCGCTCGGCATCGGCTATGGCGGCGGTTCGGCCCTCCTGCTGGCCCTGTTGGCGAGCTCGCTGGCGACGTGGCGATGGACCACGGGGACGGTCGCCGTCGAGACCGTGGCCGATGCGAGATCGGAAGGCTTCTACTGGGCCACCATCATGTTCTCTCAGACGCTGGGCACCGCGCTCGGCGACTGGGTGGCGGACACGGCAGGGAGCGGCTACGCGGGCGGCATCGCAATCTTCGGCGGCGTGCTGGCCCTGGTCGCGGCGTTGCGTTTCTTCACCCGGATTCCGCGTGCGGCCCTGTTCTGGGCGGCCTTCGTCGCGACGCGGCCGCTGGGCGCCGTCCTCGGCGATTTCCTCGACAAGCCCCTGGCCAGCGGGGGCCTCGCGGGGAGCCGCTACGCCATCTCGATCCTGCTGCTCGGGCTGATGGCCGCCGGCGTCGCGCTGCTGCCGCAGGGACCGGCCCGCCGCGCCCACTGACTACAATAGGCGGCGCAATGACCGCCGCTCCCGCCATCGCCGCCGATACCCTGCGCCTGTCCGTCGCGCCGATGATGGACTGGACGGACACGTATTGCCGCGTGTTCCACCGCGTGATCGCGCCGCACGCGCGCCTGTACACCGAGATGGTGCACGCGAACGCGGTGATCCACGGCGACCGCGCGCGGTTGCTGGCGATGGACCCGGTCGAGCATCCGGTCGCGTTGCAGCTCGGCGGCAGCGAGCCGGCGCTGCTCGCGCAGGCGGCGCGCATCGGCGCGGAGCGCGGCTTCGACGAGATCAACCTCAACTGCGGCTGCCCGTCCGATCGCGTCCAGGCGGGGCGCTTCGGCGCCTGCCTGATGCGCGAGCCCGCGCTGGTCGCCGAAGGGGTCGCGGCGATGATCGAGGCGGTGTCGACGCTGCCGCGGCGCATGCCGGTGACGGTGAAGTGCCGGCTCGGCGTGGACGACGACCACGACTGGGATCGTTTCCTGCATTTCATCGACGCGGTCGCGGCAGCGGGCTGCGGCATGTTCGTCGTGCATGCGCGCAACGCCTGGCTGAAGGGCCTGTCGCCGAAGGAGAACCGCGAGGTTCCGCCGCTGCGCTACGACTGGGCCTACCGGCTGAAGGCGGAGCGGCCCGCGCTGCAGGTCGTCGTCAACGGCGGCATCGCCACGCTCGGGGAAGCCACCGCGCATCTCGCGCACGCCGACGGCGCCATGCTCGGCCGCGCGGCGTACCACGATCCGTACCTGCTGCACCGGATCGACGCGGCCTGGTCCGGCGCCACGCCGCGCACGCGCGCGGAGTTGCTCGAAGCGTTCCGCCCGCACGTCGAAGGCTGGCTGGCGCGGGGCGTGCCGCTGAAGCACGTCACCCGGCACATCCTCGGCCTGTTCAACGGCGAGCGCGGCGGCCGCGCGTTCCGGCAGGTGCTGAGCGAAGGCGCGCACAAGCCCGGCGCGGACTGGTCGCTGGTCGAACGGGCGCTCACCGTCACGCGCGGGCTCGCCGCCGCGGCCTGAGCGCCGCGCGCGCCACGGCGGTCGGGCGGGCCAGCGGCCGGTGGTCACGCGCGGCCGCGCCCCCGGGGTCGCCGTCGCGCGCGGGCGCGCGCCGGGCGGGGGGCGGCCGGGGGCGCGCGGCGGGGGGCGGGTGGCGCCGG
>JBQCJF010000106.1:0-4506 GCA_051953015.1 Luteimonas sp. | reverse complement strand
CGCGCGGGCGCCCCGGCGTCAGCGGCACCCGCCGATTCGGCGCGCGCAGCACCCCGGCGGCGCGCACGCCGGGGCCGTGCTGGACGTCGGCGTCCGGCGCCGTTCCCCAGCGCGGGCCCAGGCCCTGCGAGACCGGATCCGGCGCGAGCCCCGCGCGCCGCAGCCGGCGCCGCCAGGGCTGCGGCTCCGATGCGCCGGGCCCGCCGCCGCCCCAGCGCCAGCGCCACGGCGAGAGCGGATTCAGGCAGTAGACGGAGAGCGAGGCGCCGGGCACCAGCACCCGCGCGCACTCCGACAGCAGTGCTTCGGTCGCCGCCGCCGGAAGCACCGGATGCTGGAGCACGATCGCGGCGATCGATTCGTTGGCCAGGGGCAGCGGCAGCCCGCAGCGGACCGCGCCGATCCAGCCGCCCGCGGCCGGGCGCAGCGGCAGCCCCGGCCCGGACCGTCCGTCGGAGGCCCCGGCCGCGGGCCCCAGCCACAGCCAGGGCTGGCCCGGCCGGTCGCCCAGGACGGCGCGCAGATGGGGCCACTCGCTGTCGAGCAGGGCCTGCCCCGGCACGGAGGCGAACCAGGGGTCGGGCACCAGGCGATGGGAGGCGTCGGGTTGACCGGTCGCGGAAGGCACGGGCATGGTCGCCATTCTGGGGGCCACCCCGCCAGGACGCCACCATGCTGTTGCAGCCGCTGCCCGCCTTCACGGACAACTACATCTGGACGCTGCGGGCAGCGCCGGGCGGCGCGCCGCTGGTGGTCGATCCGGGCGACGCGGCGCCGGTCCTGGCGATGGCCGACACGCTGGCCGCCGCTCCGGCCGCCGTCCTGCTGACCCACCACCATCCGGACCACATCGGCGGAACCGCGGCGCTGCTCGGGCGCTGGCCCGGGTTGCCTGTGTTCGCGCCCGCGGACGAGCGCATCGACCTGCCCTGCCGCCGCGTGGCCGAGGGCGCCATCGCCGAGGCGGGACCGTGGCGGTTCCAAGTCCTCGAGGTGCCGGGCCACACGAGCAGCCACGTCGCCTTCCACGGCCATGGGCTGCTGTTCTGCGGCGACACCCTGTTCAGCCTCGGCTGCGGGCGCCTGTTCGAAGGGACGCCCGCGCAGATGCTCGTCTCGCTGCGGCGGCTCGCCGCGTTGCCCGGCGAAACCCGGGTCTGCTGCGGGCACGAATACACGCTGGCCAACGCCCGGTTCGCGGCGGCGGTCGATCCCGACAACCCGGCCCTGCGCCGGCGTACCGAGGAGGTCCGCGCCATGCGCGAACGCAACACGCCCACGCTGCCCGCCACGCTCGCCGGGGAGTGCGAGGCCAATCCGTTCCTGCGGGTCGACGCGCCCGCGGTGCGCGCCGCGCTCGCCGCGCGCCTGGGTCGCGAACCCGCCGACGACGTCGAGGCCTTCGCCGAGCTGCGCCGATGGAAGGACGGGTTCGCGTCATGACGGCGCCGTCGCGCAACGCATGGCTGGCGCGCGGACCGGCGGCCGCGCTGGCGCTTGCGCTGGCCCTGATGCCCGCCGCCGGACGCTGCGCGCAGGCCGGGCCTCACGACGCCGCACCCACCACTGCCGTGACCGCCGCCACCGCGACCGCCCCGCCCGCGCCCACCCGCAGCGGGCTGGACGTCTACGCGCGCTTCCGCGAAGGCCTCGCCGATCCCGACTGTCCCGTCGACAGCGCCAGCGAGCGCTGGCGCCGGCACTACGCCCACGCGCCCGAGCGCCTGGGCGCGCGCGACGACGACGCGCTGGCGCTGTTCGGCTACGTGGTCGATGCGCTGCGCGAGGCGAGCCTGCCGACGGAATACGCGCTGATCCCGTTCGTCGAGAGCGGCTACAAGCCGGGAGCGCGCAGCGCCTCCGGGCCGGCGGGGCTGTGGCAGCTGGCGCACGTCACCGCGCGCGCGCACGGCGTGCCGATGCGCGCCGGCTACGACGGCCGCCTCTCGCCCGTCGACTCCACGCGCGCGGCGGTGCGCTACCTCAAGACCCTGCACGGCATGTTCGCCGGCGACTGGCGGCTCGCGGTGATGGCCTACAACGCCGGCGAGTACCGCGTGTTCGGCGCGCTGCGCCGCGCGCACCAGGCCGCGCGCGACGCCGACCCCGAAAAGCTCGCGAGCCTGTCCGGGATCACCCGCGCCTACGTGCGCAAGCTGCATGCGCTGTCCTGCCTGCTCGACCGCGCCGACGAGCGCGAAGCGTGGCTGCAGTCGCTGGATCGCCCGATCCCGGTGCTCGAGGCGGTGGAGCTTCCCGCCGGCGCGCGCGACCTCGGTCGCTGGGCCAGCGCGGACGGCCGCGACGCGGCGATGGTGCGGCGCCTGAATCCCGCCTTCGCCGGCGGCCGCGTGGGCCGTTCGCAGGGCGCGCTGCGCGTGCTCGCGCCGGTGCGCGTCCCGCCCGCGCCCGCGGTGGAACCCGACGCCGCGCTGGCCGCCGCGGGCCCGGAACCGGCGGATACGCTGCCGGATGTCGCGGCGCAGGCGCCGCCGGCGGCCGACTTCCCCGCCGCCGCGAGTGGCCCCGCGCCCGCGACGCAGGCACACTAGCGCCCTGTTTTCGCTCAGGACGGACGGCATCATGGGATTCCTGCAGGGCAAGCGCGCACTCGTCACCGGCATCGCCAGCCAGCGCTCGATCGCCACCGGCATCGCCGACGCGATGCGCCGCGAAGGCGCCGAGCTGGCGCTGACCTACCAGAACGAGAAGCTGAAGTCGCGCGTCGAGGACGCCGCGAACGAATACGGCACCGACATCGTGCTGCCGCTGGACGTCGCCGACGACGCGCAGATCGACGCCTGCATGGCCGAGCTCGGCAAGCGCTGGAGCGACGGTTTCGACATCCTCGTGCACTGCATCGCGTTCGCCCCGCGCGAGGCGATCGAGGGCGACTTCCTCGACGGCATCAACCGCGAGCGCTACCACATCGCCCACGACATCAGCGCCTACTCGCTGGCCGCGCTCGGCAAGGCCGCCCGCCCGCTGATGAAAGGCCGCAACGGCTCGATCCTGACGCTGTCCTACCTCGGCGCGGAGCGCGCCCTGGCCAACTACAACACCATGGGCGTGGCCAAGGCCTCGCTGGAAGCCACCGTGCGCTACATGGCGATGGCGCTCGGACCGGAGGGCACGCGCGTCAACGCGATCTCGGCGGGCCCGATCCGCACGCTGGCCGCCTCCGGCGTGGCGAATTTCCGCAAGATGCTGAGCCAGTTCGAAGCGGTCGCCCCGCTGCGCCGCGCGGTGACCATCGAGGACGTCGGCAACACGGCCGCGTTCCTGTGCTCCGACCTCGCCCACGGCATCACCGGCGAAATCACCTACGTGGACGCCGGCTACAACATCATGGGGATGAGCGGGATCGAGTGATCCCGCCCTGCGCGCGCCGCCGCGGGCGGCGCGCCGCGTCGCCTACATCCTGTCTTCGGCGACGTTGATCGTCATCTTCCGGCGCAGCTCCCTGACCACCGCGTTCATCGCCTCCTGCGCGGTGATCCGCCCCAGCTGGTCCCGCAGCTGCCTGCGGCGGTCGGCCGTGGCCTGCTTCGGATCGCCGGGCACGACGCGGTTGACCTGGTAGACCACGATCCGGCCATCGTCGAGCACCTTGCTGCCGACGCTGGTCTTGCCCGCGGCCGGCGCGGGCGCCGCGAAGACGGCCTGGCTCGACGCCGCATCGGGAATCGGCAGCCCGCGCGTCATCGCCGGGACGTTGGTGGCCGCCAGGCCACGCGCGCCGACCGCGGCATCGAAGGCCTTGCCGCCGCGGATCTCCGCCACGAGCGCCTCGGCCGCGGCCTTCGCCGCCTTCGCCGCGCGATCGTTGCGGATCGCCGCGATCACCCGGGTCGCGACCGCGGACAGCGGCATGCGCTGCGCGGTCTCGTGGGCGACGACGCGGATCAGCACGCTGTGATTCGGGCCGATCTCGATCGGGTCGCTGACGGTGCCGTCCTGGACCAGCGCGTCGGAGAACGCGGCGCGCTGCACCGCCGGGTTGGCGGCGATGCCGGCGCCGGCGCCGCGCGCGAACGGCGCGGTGCGCTGGACCGGCAGGTTCGCGGCCTTCGCCGCCGAGGCCAGCGAGGTCGGGTTGCGGTAGACCTGGTCGACGAGCTTGCCGGTCAGGTCGTTGAACATGCGCTCGCGATCGGCGTCCGCCTGCTCCTTCGCGAGCTGCGCGCGGGCATCCTCGAACGGCGTCTGCCGGCCCGCCTTGACCTCGCGCAGCTGCAGCACGTGCCAGCCGAACTCGCTCTTCACCGGCCCGACGATGTCGCCCTGCTGCATGGCGAAGAGCGCGTCCTCGAACGGCTTCACCATCATCCCCTTGACCACCCAGCCGAGGTCGCCGCCGGCGTCCTTCGAACCGGTGTCCTCGGAGTCCTTGCGCGCCAGTGCCGCGAAGTCCGCGCCGGGCGCGCGCGCCGCGGCGGCGATCGCCTCCGCGCGCGCCTTCGCCGCCGCCTGCGCGGCGGGGGTGGCGTCCGGCGCGACCTTCAC
>JBQCJF010000105.1:0-8087 GCA_051953015.1 Luteimonas sp. | reverse complement strand
GAGGAGGCGGGCGGCGCGCAGCTGGCGCACCAGTTGCAGGCGCGGCGCGACGTAGTCCCATGCGAGCAGGACGGCGAACACCGCGTACGCCGCGACCACGTAGCCCTGGTAACTCACGCCGTCTCTCCCCCGGCCCGGCCTTCGGCCATGCGCGCGACCCAGTCCTTGCCGGCCTCGCGGCGCAGGTTGTCGGCGCGCGCGCGCGCCAGCAGCGAGCCGGCGAACCACGCGTGCGTGCCGGCGACCATCCACCACAGCGGCGCGCGCATGCTCGCGTCCATCTTCGACTGGCCGAACAGCGAGATCGTCTGCCCCTGGTGCAGCGAGTTCCACCAGGTCACCGACCAGTGGATCACCGGCAGCAGCGCGACGCCCACGATCGCGAGCAGGGCGGCGGCGCGCGCGGCGGCGCGGCGGTCGTCGATGGCGTTGTAGAGGCCGATCACCCCGAGGTAGAGGAACAGGAGGATCAATTCGGTTGTCAGGCGCGGGTCCCAGTCCCACCAGGCGCCCCACATCGGCCTGCCCCAGATCGAGCCGGTGGCCAGGGTGATCGCGGTGAACAGGGCGCCGGCGGGCGCGCAGGCCATCGCCAGCACCTCGCACAGCTTGATCCGCCAGATGAGCGCGATCGCGGCGTAGACCGCCATCAGCGCGAACACCGTCATGCTCATCCACGCGCTCGGCACGTGCACGTACAGGATCCGGAAGCTGTCGCCCTGCTGGTAGTCGGCGGGCACGGAGAACAGCGCGCCGTAGAGGCCCCAGGCCATGCAGGCCAGGCCGATGCCGTAGCCCCACGGCGACCAGCGCGCGGCGAAGCGGTCGAAGTATGGCGGCGAACCGAGTTGGTGGAACCAGCGGACGACCGGATGCATGGCGCCTATTCTCGCATGCGGGCCGGCGGCGCGACCCGACCCGGGTCGAGCCGCAGACGCGCTCAGGACTGGGAAATGCGGATCGCGGCGGCGGCCGCCAGCGGCGCCAGCGGCAGCGCCAGCGCCAGGCCGGCGCCGAGCAGCAGCAGCGCGCCAGTCGGGTCCAGGCCCTGCGCCGCGGCGGCGACGCTGCCGGCGCCGAACACCAGCACCGGCACGTACAGCGGCAGCGCCAGCAGCGCCACCAGGATGCCGGCGCGACGCATGCCGACGGTGAGCGCGGCGACGACCGCGCCGAGCAGGCTCAGCACCGGCGTGCCGAGCGCCAGCGACGCCATCAGCACCGGCAGCTCGCGCGCCGGCAGGTGCATCAGTTCGGCGAGCAGCGGGGCGGCGAGCAGGAGCGGCAGCGCGGTGGTGGCCCAGTGCATCGCGGTGCGGACCAGCACGAGCCAGGCCAGCGGCACCGGCGCCAGCAGCCACTGGTCGAGCGAGCCGTCCTCGGCGTCGCCGCGGAACAGCGTGTCGAGCGCGAGCAGGCCGGCCAGCAGCACCGACAGCCACAGCACCGCGGGCGCGGCGCGCGACAGCGCCGCGGGCTCCGCGCCGAGCGCCAGCGCGAACAGCACCACCACCAGCAGCGCGAACAGCGCGGGCTGCAGCGCGTCGCCGCGGCGGCGCCAGAGCAGGGTGAGGTCGCGCACGACGAGGGCGCGGGCGGCGGCGAGCATCATGCGGCGCGCTCCAGCTGCAGCAGCCGCGTGCGCACCGGCGGCGCCGCGTAGGCGCCGTGGGTGGTCAGCACCGCGGCGCCGCCGGCGCGCAGGTGCGCCTGGACCATGCGGTTGACCAGTTCCAGGCCTTCGAGGTCGAGGTTCGCGTACGGCTCGTCGAGCAGCCAGAGCGGCGCGGGCGACAGCCACATCCGCGCCAGCGAGAGCCGCTTGCGCTGGCCCGCGGAGAGCTGTCGGGCCGGCGCGTCCTCGTAGCCGGACAGGCCGACGATCGCCATCGCCGCGGCCGGGAGCTGGCCGCGCCGGCGGCCGTGCAGGCCGCACAGGAACTGCAGGTTCTCCAGCGAGGTGAGGTCGGCCTTGAGCGCGGGCAGGTGGCCGAGGAAGGCGATGGCGCGCGCCCGCAGCGCGGGTTCCGCGGCGCGTCCCTCGATCTCGACGCGTCCCGCGTCCGCCTGCAGCAGCCCGGCCAGCACGCGCAGCAGCGTGGTCTTGCCCGCGCCGTTGTCGCCCTGCACCAGCAGCGCTTCGCCCGCGTCCACGTCGAAGTCGAGCGGGCCGAACACCGGCAGCTCGTTGCGCGCGAACGCAAGGCCGCGCGCGGAAAGGAGGGCGGGCGCCGGCAGGGGCTCGGTCATGGGCGGCTCGCGCGGTTCCCGGGAGGCGGCGTGGCGGCCGCCGGCGCGCTCAGTTTACCCAGTCGACGCAGTCGAGGCCCGGGACGCTCGCGGGCTCGGCCCGGTACATGCGCAACCGCGCCGGCTCGCCGCGGCGCGCGTGCACGGTGGCCAGCTGGCCGTGGCTGCGCGCGAGCGCGTCGAAGGCGTCGACCGGCATGTCCATCACGATCCAGCTCGGCTCGCGCCAGCTGCGGTTGCGCGCGGCGGAGAACGCGGCGCGGAAGACCAGCCCGGTCTGCTCGAGCTGCGCGAGCAGGCGCGCGTCCTCGGTCCGGTTCACGCTTTCGGGGCGCTCGACGGAGTGCGGATTCCAGGCCGACAGCAGGCCGAAGCTCGCCGCCTCGGGAAAGGCGTCCTCGAGCGAGGGCGCGGGCGCGCCGATCGAGAGCGGATGCCACCGCCCGTTGAATTCCCAGCGGTAATCGGCGGCGTGGTAGGACTGCAGCAGGGACGCGATGTCGGGGTTCGCAGGGGCTGGACTGGTCACGGAAAACGGCTGGGGGGCATGTTACAAAGTCCGCATTGTAACCCGCGCCGGACGAACGGATGCCGCAGACCAAGCTTCCCAGGGTCGGAACGACCATTTTCACGGTGATGTCGCAGCTGGCCGCCGAACACGGCGCGGTGAACCTCGGCCAGGGCTTCCCCGATTTCCCCGTACCGGACCGTCTGGTCCATGCGCTCGACGCGGCCATGCGCGCCGGCCACAACCAGTATTCGCCGATGACCGGCATCGCCCCGCTGCGGCAGGCGATCGCCGACAAGACCATGCGCTGCTACGGCTGGCGGCCCGATCCGGACGCCGAGATCACGGTCACGTCGGGCGCTTCCGAGGCGATCTTCGACGCCGTGCACGCGCTGGTCCGGGTCGGCGAGGAAGTGATCGTCCTGGATCCCTGCTACGACTGCTACGAGCCGGCGATCGACCTGGCCGGCGCGACGGCGGTGCACGTGCCGCTCGACCCGGAAACCTTCCGTCCCGACTGGGCGGCGGTGCGCGCCGCGATCACGCCGCGCACGCGCATGCTGATGGTCAACAGCCCGCACAACCCGTCCGGCGCGATGTTCGACGCGGCCGACCTCGACGCGATCGCCGCGCTGCTCGAGGGCAACGACATCGTGCTGCTCTCCGACGAGGTCTACGAGCACATCGTGTTCGACGGCAGGCGCCATGAATCGGTGCTGCGCGACGCGCGCCTGCGCGACCGCTCGGTCGTGGTCTCCAGCTTCGGCAAGACGTACCACTGCACCGGCTGGAAGGTGGGCTACTGCATCGCGCCGCCGGCGCTCTCGGCGGAATTCCGCAAGGTCCACCAGTACAACACCTTCTGCACCTTCACCCCGGCGCAGCACGCGTTCGCCGAGATGATCCGCGACGATCCGGCCCACTACGAATCGCTGGGCGCGTTCTACGAAGCCAAGCGCGACCGCTTCCGCGCGCAGCTGCTGGGCACGAAGCTGCGGCCGCTGCCGGTCGCGGGCGGGTATTTCCAGCTGGTGGACTATTCGGCGGTGAGCGACCTCGACGACCTGGCGTTCTGCCGCTGGCTCACGGTCGAGCACGGCGTGGCGACGATCCCGCTGTCGCCGTTCTACCGGGATCCGCCGCCGGGGCAGCGCCTGGCGCGGTTGTGCTTCGCCAAGAGCGAGGCGACGCTCGACGCCGCGATCGCGCGGCTGGAGCGGCTGTGAGCGCGTCGGCCGGCGACCTGCGCGTCAGCCTGGTCCAGGGCGACACGCGCTGGCACGACCCGGCCGGCAACCGCGACTACTACGGACGGCTGATGGCGCCGCTGCACGGCGGCACCGACCTGGTGCTGCTGCCGGAAACCTTCACCAGCGGCTTCAGCAACGACGCGATCCACCAGGCCGAGACGATGGAAGGGCCGACCGTGGCCTGGATCCTGGATCAGGCGCGCAGGCTCGATGCGGCCGTGTGCGGCAGCGTGCAGCTCCGCGTCGGCGACGGCGACGGCGACGGCGACGGCGACGGCGAGGACGCGGGCAAGGTGCACAACCGGCTGCTGTTCGCGACGCCCGACGGCACGCTGCGGCATTACGACAAGCGCCACCTGTTCCGCTACGCGGGGGAACACGAGCGTTACGCCCCCGGCGGCCCGCGCCTGGTGCTGGACTGGCGGGGCTGGCGGATCTGCCCCCTGGTCTGCTACGACCTGCGCTTCCCGGTGTTCTCGCGGAACCGCTACGACGTCGAGCGCCCCGGCGCGCTCGACTACGACCTGCTGCTGTACGTCGCCAACTGGCCGTCGCCGCGTGCCTACGCCTGGAACACGCTGCTGCGCGCGCGCGCGATCGAGAACCTGTGCTACGTCGCCGGCCTCAACCGCGTCGGCAGCGACGGCAACGGCCATCGCTACGACGGCGACAGCGCGGTGATCGATTTCCTCGGCGAGCCGCTGAGCGAATGCGCGGACGCCGAGGTGGTGGCGACCGCGACGCTGCGCGCCGACCGGCTGGCCGCGCACCGGGCGCGCTTCCCCGCGATGCTCGACGCCGACCGCTTCAGCCTCGACTGACCGGGCCGGCGTCGGCGCGGGCGCCCCGGGCGACCCCGGCGCGCGCCTCGACGCCCGCGTAGAACGCGACCGCCGCGACCAGCGGCACGAGGTAGTAGGCCGCGCGCCACGCCAGCAGCGCGGCGAGGATCCGCGGCTCGGGCGTTCCGCCGGCCAGCACCGCCACGAAGACCGCTTCGGCGACGCCGAGCCCCGCCGGCACGTGCAGCAGCGCCGTCGCCACCGCCGACAGCAGCAGCGTCGCGGTCACCAGCGGCCATGGATACGCGGGGCCCAGCAGCGTCCACAGCAGCGTGCCCATCAGCGCCCAGTCGAACGCGGCCAGCGCGACCTGCAGCAGCCCGAGCCGCAGCGACGGCCAGCGGAAATGATGGCCGCGCACGTGGAAGGTGCGGCCGCGCCACGCCGCGCAGGCATAGAGGTAACCGCAGGCGACCAGCAGCATCGCGATGCCGGCCGCGCGCAGCAGCGACGGCGTGATCCGCAGCGACGGCGGCGGCGCGATCGCGCCCGCGGCGAACAGCAGGCCGGCCAGCGCCACGTAGCCGAGCCAGTTGGTCGCGACGACGAAGGCGACGATCCGCGCGATCGTCCCGTTGCGCAGCCCGGAGCGCGCGTACATGCGGTAGCGCAGGCCGGCGCCGCCGAGCAGCGCGCCCAGGTTCAACGCGAAGGCGTAGCTCGACAGCGAGATCGCCAGCACCCGGCGCGTGGACAGAGGGTGGCCGGCGTAGGCGCGCGCGGCGAGGTCGTAGCCGCCGTAGACGAGGTAGCTGGCGAGGGTGAGCGCGGCCACGCCGGCCAGCGTCGAGGCGGGCAGCGCCGCGAGCGACGCGGCGACCGCGTGCCAGTCGACGCTGCGCGCGTAACGCACCAGCACCACCGCCACCACCAGCAGGCAGAGCAGCGAGACCGCGCGCAGCGCACGCGGGCCCCAGCGGCGCCGGCTCACGGCATGGGCTCCGCGGCGCGCTCGGGACGCAGCAGCGCGGTGCGTGGCGTGTGCGCCGGCAGCAGTCCCGCCCATGCCGGGAAGCGGCGCAGGCAATGGAACAGCAGCGGCCGCGTCAGCACGTGCCAGAAGCGTTCGGGCGGCATCCGCGTTTCGTCGACCGGCCGGCAGTCCTCGCGCCGCAGCCGCAGCAGCGATTCGCGCAGTTCCGCTGCGAACGCGCGATCGCGGACGACCAGGTTCGCCTCGAGGTTCAGCGACAGGCTCAGCGGATCCAGGTTGCTCGAGCCGACCGTCGTCCACTCGCCGTCGATCACCGCCACCTTGCCGTGGAAGGGGCGGCGGCAGTACTCGTGCACGCGCACGCCCGCGCCGGCGAGGTGCCGGTACAGCATGCGTGCGCCGGTGCGCGCGATCTTCTCGTCCGGCTCGCCCTGCAGCAGCAGCGTCACCTCGACGCCGCGCGCCGCGGCGTGGCGCAGGTCGCGCAGGAAGCCGTAGCCGGGAAAGAAGTACGCGTTCGCCAGCAGGATCTCGCGCCGGGCGCCGCGGATGGCCTCGCGGTATGCGCGCTCGATGTCGCGCCTGCGGCGGCGGTTGTCGCGGACCACGAGGTGCCCGCCGTCTTCTCCGCCCGCGCCGCGGGGCGGCCGCCAGCCTTCGCCGGTGCCGTCGCCGCGCAGCGCGTCGAGCATGAAGCCGCGGATCGTGGCCACCACCGCGCCTTCGATCTCGACCGCGTAGTCCTGCTTCGCCTCGGGCCCGAAATCGCCGAGGTGGTCGGCGGAAAAGTTGATGCCGCCCACGAACGCGCGTTCGCCGTCGATGACCGCCAGCTTGCGGTGCAGCCGCCGGAACACGTGCAGGCGCATGCCGAGCAGCGGCCGGTGCGGGTCGAAGGCGCGCAGCCGCACCCCGGCATCGGCGAGCGCGGCGACGAAGCCCGGCGAGAAGCCCGGCGAGCCGAAGCCGTCGACCGTCAGCTCGACGCGCACGCCGCGCGCCGCGGCCTCCACGAGCCGCCGCTGCAGCTCCAGCCCGACCTTGTCCTCGAACAGGATGAACGTCTCGACCAGCACCTCGCGCCGCGCGCCCGCGATCGCCTCGAACACGCGCGGAAAGAACGCCTCGCCGTTCTCGAGCAGCCGCAGGCGCATGTCCGCCGGCGCGCTCATCGGTCGATCTCGATCCGCGCGAGCAGCGGCGCGTGGTCGGACAGCCGCGACCACGGCGCCCCGCCGAGCACGCGGGGATCGCGCGCCGACGCGCCGCGGAGGTAGATCCGGTCCAGCGGCAGCAGCGGGAGGCGCGACGGGAACGAGCGCGCGAAGCGCCCGGTCGCGTCCACGAAGGCTTCGCGCAGGCCGCAGCCCGCGAGCAGGGCGTGCCCGCGCCCGCGCCAGTCGTTGAAGTCGCCGGCGACGACCACCGGCGCGCCGGCCGGAATGCCGTCGCGCAGCAGCTCGCACAGCAGGCCCAGTTGCCGCGTGCGGTGCGCGTCGCGGAGGCCCAGGTGCGCGCAGACGGCGTGCAGCTCGCCGCCGGCGGGCACGTCGATCACGCAGTGGAGCAGGCCGCGTTCCTCGTGGCCCTGCACCGACACGTCGTGGTTGCGGTGGCGCAGGATCGGGAACTTGGACAGCAGCGCGTTGCCGTGGTGGCCGTGCGGGTAGGCGGCGTTGCGCCCGTAGGCGTGCTGCGCCCAGGTGGTGTCGGCGAGGAATTCGTACTGCGGCTCGTCCGGCCAGTCGGCGTGGCGGCGCGCGTGGTGGGCGTGCGCGCCCAGCACTTCCTGCAGGAAGACGAGGTCGGCGGACACCGAACGGATCGCTTCGCGCAGCGCCGGCAGCACGAAGCGGCGGCGCGAGAGGCTGAAGCCCATGTGGGCGTTCAGCGTGAGGACGTTGAGTGCCGGCATGCGCGGGCAGTGTGCCCGCGCGCTGCATCACGGCGCGTGATCGCGACGGATCGCGGAATCAGCGGCCCTGGGGACCCCGGTTGCCGCCGCCCGGCCGACCCTGGCCGCGCGGACCGCCGGGGCGCGCGCCGCCCGGACGGTTGCCACCCGGCCGGTTGCCGCCGGGGCGGCTGTTGCCGGGACGGCCGCCGTCGGGACGACCGCCCGGGCGGTTCCCGCCGGGCCTGTCGCCGCCGGGGCGCCCGGATCGCGGGCGTTCGCCGTACGGATTGAAGCCCGGCGTCGCATGGTCGGACGGGAACACCGGCGCGTTGCCGGGATGGCCGTAGGGATGGGCCGAACGCCCGCCGCCGCCGGGCTGCGCGTTGCCGCGCGCGCCGCCGCCGCC
>JBQCJF010000104.1:0-5438 GCA_051953015.1 Luteimonas sp. | reverse complement strand
CGCTCGTCGTGCCGGTGGACAGCGAGCACAACGCCATCTTCCAGTGCCTGCACGGCCGCTGCGGCCCGGGCGAGCGCGTCGATCGCCTCGGCGCCGGCGTGGGCCTCGGTCGCCAGGCCGGCGTCGCGCAGGCCGTCGCGCAGCGCCGGGTACAGCGCCTCGTCGCCGATCACCGCGTGCAGCGGGCGATGCGCGCGGCACAGCGCGAGCAGCGCGTCGACGCGGCTGCCCGCGGCGAGCACGGTCGCGCGCAGGCGCACCGGATGCCGCGCGACCACGTCGAGCGTGGACGTGCCGATCGAGCCGGTCGCGCCGAGCACGGCGATCCGGCGGATGCCTGCGTCGACGTCCACCCTCAGAAGCCCATCAGCGCCTTGCCGAGCGCGAACACCGGCAGCGCGGCGATGACGCCGTCGATGCGGTCGAGGATGCCGCCGTGGCCGGGGATCAGGTCGCCGGAATCCTTGGCGCCGACGTGGCGCTTGAGCAGGCTCTCGAACAGGTCGCCGACCACCGAGAACAGCACGGCCACGATCGCGACCAGCGCCACCGCGGGCAGCTGCCGCAACGTCGCGCCGGCGAACGGCGCGACCGCGAGCGCCACCACCACCCCGCAGGCGACGCCGCCGAGCAGGCCTTCGACCGTCTTGTTCGGGCTGATCCGCGGCGCGAGCTTGCGCTTGCCGAAATGGCGGCCGGCGAAATAGGCGCCGGAGTCGGCCGCCCACACGATCGCCAGCGCGACGAACAGCCAGCGGTGCCCGTTCGGCTCGCTGCCGTGCAGGACCGCGAGCGCGCACCAGGCCGGCACGATCGCCAGCGTGCCCGCGGCGAGCTTGAACACGCGCGCGTGGGTCTCGTGGTTGGACGCGAAGTCGAAATGGCGCAGCCACAGCATCGCCGCCAGCCACCAGGCGACGCCGATCACCATCATGATCTGCAGCAGCACGTAGCTCAGGCCGCCGCTGGTGCGCGAGCCCCAGACGATCGCGACCATCAGCGCCAGGTTCACCACCAGCAGCACGGTGCGCGCCAGGGTGTCGTCGATGTCGGCGAGCTTGAACCATTCCCACAGGCCGGCGAGGAACAGGACCGCGGCCAGCGCGACCATCCACGGCGTGGGCAGCAGCAGGATCGCCGCGATCGCGATCGGGGTCATGGCGAGCGCCGCGAGCACGCGGGTGCGGGTCATGCGGGTGTCGTCCCGTTCTGTGCGCCCGCGACCTGGGCGCCGGTGAGTCCGAAGCGGCGTTCGCGGCTGGCGAAATCGTCCAGCGCGCGCTGCAGTGTGGCGGCATCCAGCGCCGGCCACAACGTTTCGGTGAACCAGAGTTCGGTGTAGGCCAGCTGCCAGAGCAGGAAGTTGCTGATCCGGTGGTCGCCGCCGGTGCGGATGAAGAGGTCCGGCGGGGGCAGGTCGGCCAGGGCGGTCCGGCTGGCGAACAGGGCCTCGTCGATGTCCGCGGGCGCCAGCCGGCCGGCCGCGACGTCCTCGGCGAGGCTGCGCGCGGCGGCGGCGATGTCCTGGCGGCCGCCGTAGCTGGCGGCGATGTTGAGCGCGAGCCGGCCGTTGCCGGCGGTCCGCGCCTCGGCCTCCTCCATGCGCGCCCGGATCGCCTCGGCGAAGCGGCCGCGCTCGCCGACGAAGCGGACGCGCACGCCGCGCCGGTGCAGCTCGTCGACCTCGCGGTCGAGCGCGTTCATGAAGAGCTTCATCAGCGCCCCGACCTCGTCCTCGGGCCGGCCCCAGTTCTCGCTGGAGAAGGCGAACAGGGTGAGCGCGCCGATGCCCCGGTCGAGGCAGAAGTCGATGCAGAGGTTGACCGCGCGCGCGCCGGCGCGATGGCCGATCGCGCGCGGGCGGTGGCGCTGCTGCGCCCAGCGCCCGTTGCCGTCCATGATGACGGCGAGGTGGCGGGGAACCTTCGCGGCGGGCGGGGGGGATGCCATCAGGAAGCGACGCGCGGGATCAGACCGCCATCAGTTCCTGTTCCTTGGCCTTGACCACGTCGTCGACGTCCTTGATCGCCTTGTCGGTCATCTTCTGGATGTCGGTCTCGCTGCGCGAGGCCTCGTCCTCGGTCACCTGCTTGTCCTTCAGCAGTTCCTTGACCTGGTGGTTGGCGTCGCGGCGGATGTTGCGGATCGCGACCTTGGTGTCCTCGCCCTCGCCGTGCACGACCTTGGACAGCTCCTTGCGGCGCTCCTCGGTGAGGGCGGGCAGGTTGAGGCGGATCACGGTGCCGGCGGTGTTCGGGGTCAGGCCGAGGTCGGAGCCGAGGATCGCCTTCTCGACCGCGCCGACGATCTGCTTCTCCCACGGCGTGATCGTCAGCGAGCGCGCATCGGCGACGGCGACGCTGGCGACCTGCGACAGCGGCACGTCGGAGCCGTAGTAGTTGACCTTGATGTGCTCGACCAGCGCGGTCGAGGCGCGCCCGGTCCGCACCTTGACCAGCGTGTGGCGCAGGGCCTCGATGCTCTTGGCCATGCGGGCCTGGGCGTCCTTGTGGATGTCGTTGATCATGATCGGGCTCCGGGCCTGCATTTAGCCTCGGGAGTATAGCGAAGGCGCGCGCGGGTCCGGGATTCCGGGCCCGTGTGCCCGCGCGGTCCGGCCGCTTCGGGCGTTCCGCCGCCCCGCTCAGTGGGCGTGCGGCGCGCGGTCGTGCCGGTCGTGGTCGCAGCCGTCGCCGAACTCGACCTGGACCGTCGCATGGTTGATGCCGAAGGCGTCGTCGAGGTCGTGGTGGAGGTGGTCCAGGAACAGGTCGTGGTCGTCGTGGCCGCGGCGCACGAGGTGCGCGGTCATCGCGATCTCGCCGGCGCCCAGCGACCAGATGTGCAGGTGGTGCACGGCGCTGACGCCCTCCTGCGCCTCGAGCCAGGCGCGCACCCCGGCCTGGTCGATCCCGGCGGGCACCGCGTCCATCGCGGCGTTGAACGCGTCGCGGAGCAGCCCGAACGCGCCGATCGCGACCACCACGCCGACGAGCAGCCCCGTGGCCGGGTCCAGCCAGTTCCAGCCGAACTCGAGCATGCCGATGCCGGCCAGCACCGCGGCCAGGGAGACCCCCGCGTCGGCGAGCAGGTGCAGGTAGGCGCCGCGCCGGTTGAGGTCGTGCGCGTGCCCCTCGCGCAGCATCAGCGCGCCGAACAGGTTGACGCCGATGCCGATGGCCGCGACCACGATGACCGGCACCGCGGGGATGTCCGGCGGCGCGCCGAAGCGGCGCAGCGCTTCCCAGCCGAGGGCGCCGGAAAAGCCGACCAGCATCACCGCGTTGGCGAGCGGCGAGAGCAGGGTGGCGCGGCGCCAGCCGTAGGTGTGGCGGGCCGTGGGCGCGCGCCGCGCCATGACCGCGGCGCCCCAGGCCAGGGCCAGGCCGAGGACGTCGCCGAGGTTGTGCAGCGCGTCCGACAGCAGCGCGAGGGAATCGGTGGCGAAGCCGTAGCCGGCTTCCACCGCGGTGTAGGCGAGGTTGGCGAGGGTGACGATCGCGAACGCGCGCGTGGCGTTCGCGGGGAGCCTGTCGTGCGAGTGGCCGTGCATGGCGGGATTCTCGCGCCGCGCCGCCGCGGACACTATTGCGCGTCGCGGCCCTGGACGAGCGTGCCGATGTCCTCGCCGCGCAGGATGCGCAGCAGGGTGCCGGGCTGCGACATGTCGAACACGCGCAGCGGCAGGTCGCTGTCGCGGGCGAGGGCGAACGCGGCGGTGTCCATCACCTGCAGGTCGCGCGCCAGCACCTCGTCGTAGCTCAGCCTCGAATAGCGCTTCGCGTCCGGATGCTTCTTCGGATCCTTGTCGTACACGCCGTCGACCTTGGTCGCCTTCAGCAGCAGGTCGGCGCCGATCTCGATCGCGCGCAGCGCGGCGCCGGAGTCGGTGGTGAAGAACGGGTTGCCGGTGCCGGCGGCGAAGATCACCAGCCGGCCCTTCTCGAGGTGGCGGATCGCGCGGCGGCGGATGTAGTCCTCGCACACGTCGTTGATCTTGATCGCGCTCATCACCCGCGCCTTCGCGCCGAGCTTCTCCAGCGCGTCCTGCATCGCCAGCGCGTTGATGACGGTGGCGAGCATGCCCATCTGGTCGCCGGTGACGCGGTCCATGCCGCCGGCGGCCAGGCCGGCGCCGCGGAAGATGTTGCCGCCGCCGATCACGAGCGCGACCTCGGCGCCGGCTTCGCGGGCCTCCATGACCTCGCGGGCGAGGCGGCCGATCAGCTTCGGGTCGATGCCGTAGTCCTCGTCGCCCATCAACGCCTCGCCGGACAGCTTGAGCAGGACGCGGCGATAGGCGAGTTGCGACATGGGGGGCTCCGGGGGCTGCAGTCCCCGGATTGTAGCGGACGCGCTGTCGGCCGGCCGGGGAGGTGCGGCCCGCGCAACGAAAAAGGCCCCGCCGGAGCGGGGCCTTTCGTCGAAGCCGGGGCGGGTGGCGCGTTACGCCAGGCCGGCCTGCTTCATCACTTCGGCGGCGAAATCGTCGACCTGCTTCTCGATGCCCTCGCCGACGGCCAGGCGCACGAACGAGACCACCTCGGCGCCGGCGGCCTTCAGCGCGGCCTCGACGGTCTGGTTGGTGTCGAGCACGTAGGGCTGGCCGTACAGGCTGACCTCGTTGACGATCTTGGCGATCTTGCCGCCGATGATCTTCTCGAGGATCTCGGCCGGCTTCTGGCGGTCCTTGTCGGACATCTTCGCCAGCTCGATCTCCTTCTCCTTCGCCACGAACTCGGCCGGCACGTCGGCCGCCTTGTTGTACGGCGGGTTCATCGCGGCCACGTGCATCGCGATGCCGCGCGCGAGCTCGGCGTCGCCGCCCTTCATGGAGACCAGCACGCCGATCTTGCCGCCGTGCACGTACGCGGCGACGTTGTCGCCTTCCATGCGCGCGACGCGGCGGACCTGTACGTTCTCGCCGACCTTGGCGATCAGCGCGGAGCGGCCTTCCTCGACGGTCTCGCCGGTGGCGAGCTTCGCGGCCTTCAGGCCCTCGGCGTCCTGCGCGCCGCTGGCCAGCGCGACCTTGGCGACGTTCTCGCAGAAGGCGAGGAAGTTCGCGTCCTTCGCGACGAAGTCGGTCTCGGAGTTGACCTCGACCAGCACGGCCTTGCCGGCGTCCTGGGCGGAGGCGATGCGGCCTTCGGCGGCGACGCGAGAAGCCTTCTTGTCGGCCTTGGCCAGGCCCGACTTGCGCAGCCACTCGGCGGAGGCGTCGATGTCGCCGTTGTTCTCGGTGAGCGCCTTCTTGCACTCCATCATGCCGGCGCCGGTGCGCTCGCGCAGTTCCTTGACCAGGGAAGCGGTGATTTCTGCCACGGGGGGTTACCTCGAAATTCGAATGGAAATGTAGAGCCGACCCAGGGTCGGCTCGTGCCGTCGTGGGGCGGCCCCGGGGGGGGGGCCCCCCTGGGGGGGGCCGCCGTAAACCG